>NZ_JBKGXT010000013.1:0-174615 GCF_046546495.1 Pseudonocardia nantongensis
CGCAGTCACCGCCAGCCTTACCCTCGACCGCAGCGTCCGCTACCAGCGGACCACAACCACCAACAACCTGTCCTCGATGTGTTGAGACAGATCTGTCGCAGATGTGCTGAGACAGGACACGCGGTCCTGACCGCGATAACCACTCACAGGCGCTCCTGGCACTCTGGTGCCATGGTGTGGCTCGCGGTGCTGGCCGGCGCGATGATCGCGGTCGGGCTGGCCGGGATCGTGCTCCCGGTGCTGCCCGGTCCGTTGCTGATCGTCGGCGGGGTGGCGGTCTGGGCGGTGCCGCGCACGGACGCGGTCGGCTGGTGGGTGCTCGGGATCGCGGTGCTGGTCACCGTGGCCGGGCAGGTCGCGAAGTACCTGCTCCCGGGCCGGCGGCTCAAGGCGTCCGGGGTGCCCACCCGGACCCTGCTGGCCGGCGCGGTGCTCGGCGTCATCGGGTTCTTCGTGATCCCGGTGGTGGGCCTGTTCCTCGGATTCGTGCTGGGGGTGTGGCTGGCCGAGCTGGTCCGGCTCCCGGACGCGGCGACGGCCTGGCGCTCGGCGCGCGAGGCGCTCACCGCGGTCGGGTGGAGCATCCTGATCGAGCTCGCGGCCGGGCTCGTGGCGACCGCGGTCTGGATCGGCGGACTGGTGGTGGGGTAGCGGGCCGCCAGGCCGCCGGCGCGGCCGGAGCCGCGGGAGCGCGCCGCCGCCGTCGGACCGGGCCGCCTAGACTCGCCCGCGATCACGACGTCGGGAAAGAGGTGTGCGGGTGAGCGGGACGATCCGGGTGGCGGTGCTGGGCGCGAAGGGCCGGATGGGCTCGGAGGTGTGCCGGGCCGTCGAGGGCGCCGAGGACACCGAGCTGGTGGCGGCGCTGGACGACGGCGACGACCTGTCCGCCCTGGAGGGCGCGGACGTCGCGGTCGACTTCACCCACCCCGGTGCGGCCCTGGACAACGTGCGGGCGTGCGTCACCCGTGGCGTCGCCCCGGTCGTCGGGACCAGCGGGTTCGACGCCGCGAAGTTCGACGAGGTGCGCGCGATCCTGGACCGGCACGGCTCCGGCTCGGTGCTGGTGGCCCCGAACTTCGGTGTCGGCGCGGTGCTGATGATGCACTTCGCCGGGCAGGCCGCGCGGTTCTTCGACTCGGCCGAGATCGTCGAGCTGCACCACGCCGGCAAGGTCGACGCGCCGTCCGGGACCGCGGCGCGCACCGCGTCGGTGGTCGCGGCCGCCCGCGCCGAGGCCGGGCTGGGCGCGGTGCCGGACGCCACCACCACCGATCCGGACGGGGCCCGCGGCGCGGTCGTCGACGGCGTCCACGTGCACGCGGTGCGGATGCCCGGCCTGGTCGCGCACCAGGAGGTCATCCTCGGCACCGACGGCGAGGTGTTCACGATGCGGCACGACTCGATGAACCGGTCGTCGTTCATGCCGGGCGTGCTGCTCGCGGTGCGCGCGGTCCGGGACCGGCCGGGCCTGACGATCGGGCTCGAGCCGCTGCTGGGGCTGACCTGACTCACTCCACCAGGCGCAGGTCCAGGGTCCCGGTGACCCGAACCTCGCGCAGCGTGCCGCTGCCGGTGTCCAGGGTGCGGACGGCGCCGTCGGGCTCCCAGCCGGCCCGCGCGTAGAAGGCCCGGGACGCGGCATCGGACTCCGGCACCCACGCCCGCCCGGTCTCCGAGCCGGCCTCGCGCAGTGCGGCGGCGGCCGTGGCGAGCAGCCGCCCGCCGTGTCCGCGCCGGCCCCACCGCGGCTCCACCAGCAGCGCCGAGACCTCGGCGATCGACAGGTCGTCGGCGCCGGCGTAGCGAGCCGCCGCGCAGAACCCGACGATCTCGTCACCCTCTCGGGCGACCAGCAGGTGGTAGCCCTCGCCGGCGTGCACCGCGTCGGTCCAGGCCGTGCGGGCGGCCTCGGACTCCAGGCCGTCCAGGGCCTCGTCCGGGACCAGGCCGGCGTAGGCGGCGCGCCAGGTCCGGGCCTGGATGCCCACGATCGCGTCGACGTCGTCATCGGTGGCGGGGCGGACGGTCGCGGTGGCCATGGGACCATGCCTACCCTGCGGCCGGGGAGACGTCCCACCCACCCCGCACACCGGCTCACAGCGGACGCACAGCCGGCACCGGGCCGCCGCTCAGGAAGCGCGACGAGAGTGGACTCCGTGATCGAACGACGATCGGACCCCCGCTACCAGGGCCGCCCGCTGCCCCGCCCCGATGACGAGCTCGTCGACCAGGGTCTCGGCTTCGACCTGGGCACCCTGTTCAACCGACGCCGGATGCTGACCGTGCTCGGCCTCGGGGCGGTCACCGCCGGCCTGGCCGCCTGCGGCACCTCCGCGAGCGCGACCTCGCCGGGCGAGATCCCGGACGAGACCGCCGGGCCGTATCCCGGCGACGGTTCGAACGGCCCGAACGCGCTGTCCGACGGCGGCGTGGTCCGCAGCGACATCCGGTCCAGCTTCGGCACCGGCAGCGCGGTCGCGCAGGGCGTCCCGATGACCCTGGAACTGACCATCACCGACCTCGCGAACGGCGGGGCCCCGTTCGCCGGGACCGCGGTCTACGTCTGGCACTGCGACCGGGACGGCAACTACTCGCTCTACGCCGAGGGCCTGGAGAACGAGAACTACCTGCGTGGGGTCCAGATCGCCGACGCCGTCGGGAAGGTCCGCTTCACCAGCATCTTCCCGGCCTGCTACTCGGGCCGGTGGCCGCACATCCACTTCGAGGCCTATCCCGACCAGGCCTCCATCACCGACTCCGGCAACGCGATCGCCACCTCCCAGGTGGCGCTGCCGAAGGACGCCTGCGATGCGGTTTACGCCACCGCCGGCTACGAGTCCTCGGTCGACACCCTCGCCGGGGTCACCCTGGACGGCGACAACGTCTTCGGTGACGACGGCGGCGCGAGCCAGCTCGGCACGGTCACCGGCGACACCACGGCCGGCTACGCGGTCGCGCTCACGGTGCCGGTGGACACCACGACCGAGCCGGCCGGTGGCAACGCCCCCGCCGGCGGCGGTCCCGGCGGCACCCCGCCGGACGGTCCGCCCCCGGGCAGCTGACGGCGCCGCGCGGTGGCCCCGGGTCCGCGCGGACACCACCCGCCGGCGTGGTACGCCCCCGCCGGCGGGCCCCACGGGGCGTCGGCGGTTGTTGTCGGTGGCCCGTGGCAGCATCCGACCCGTGCGGACGATATCGGCGGACGTGGCCCGGCGTGCCTTCCTCGCGGCCCAGGGCTTCACCGACCCCCGGCCGTCCGGGGCGGTGACCCGGCGGCACCTGCAGCGGGTGCTGGGCCGGGTCAAGCTGCTGCAGCTGGACTCGGTGAACGTCGCCGTGCGGGCGCACTACATGCCGCTGTTCAGTCGGCTCGGGAGCTACCCGACCTCGCTGCTGGACGACGCCGCGTGGCACCCGACCGCGCGCCGGCCGCGGCTGCTGTTCGAGACCTGGGCGCACGAGGCCAGCCTGGTGCCGGTCGAGGACTGGCCGCTGCTCGGGCACCGGGTGCTGCCGCGTCGCTGGTGGCGGTTCTACGGCCCGCTGCTGGAGAAGCACCCGTCGCTGGCCGGCGACATCCGCGACGTCGTCGCCGGGCGGGGGCCGATCGGGGCCGGTGCGATCGAGAAGGCGCTCGCACCCGAGGGCCGGGCCGGCGAGGTCCGGCCGCGCCCGCCGGGCGCGACCTGGTGGGAGCGCTCCGAGGTCAAGCAGGTCTGCGAGTACCTGTTCGCGACCGGCGAGCTCGCCGTCGGTACCCGGCGGCACTTCGAGCGGCGCTACGACCTGCCCGAGCGGGTGATCCCGGAGAAGGTGCGCGCCGCGCCGGCTCCCGACCCGGAGGCGGCGGCCCGTGTCCTGGTGGCCCGGTCCGCGTCGGCGCTCGGCGTCGGCACCGAGACCGACCTGCGGGACTACTACCGGCTCGGGCCGGAGCGGACCCGGACCGCGATCACCGAGCTGGTGGACGCCGGCGAGCTGGAACAGGTGGCGGTGCGCGGCTGGGCGAAACCGGCCTACCGGGACCCGGCCGCGAGCGTGCCCCGGTCGGTGCCCGGCCGGGCACTGCTGTGCCCGTTCGACCCGCTGGTCTGGGAGCGCGAGCGCACCGAGCGGATCTTCGGGTTCCGCTACCGGATCGAGATCTACGTCCCCGGCCCGAAGCGCGAGTACGGCTACTACGTCTTCCCGTTCCTGCTCGACGGCGAGCTCGCCGGCCGGGTGGACCTCAAGGCCGACCGGACGGCCGGGGTGCTGCGGGTGCCCGGCGCGTTCGCCGAGCCCGGCGCACCGTTCCCGGAGTCCCGGATCGCCGCCGAGCTCGCGGGCGAGCTGGCGACGATGGCGCGGTGGCTGGGCCTGGACGGCATCGCGGTGGGGGAGCGGGGGAACCTGGCCGGCCCGCTGCGCAGCGCGGCCGGCTGAGCGGGCCGTCACACCCCCAGCGGGAGGCCGATCGAGACCCAGGCCAGGAACAGCGCCGTCCACACCACGAACATCGTCACGCAGATCGGCAGCGTCATCGAGATCAGGGTGCCGATACCGGCGTCCCGCTTGTAGCGCTGCAGGAACCCGAGCGCGACCGCGAAGTACGGGCTCATCGGGGTGAGCGAGTTCGCCACCGAGTCACCGATCCGGAACGCGGCCATCGTCTGGTCGGCCTCGATCCCGACCAGCAGCAGCATCGGCACCAGCACCGGGGCCAGCAGCGACCACTGCGCCGACCCGGACGTGATCACCAGTCCGAGCACGAACACCAGCAGCACGGTCAGCAAGAGCAGCAGCGGCGCCGGTGCACCGAGGGTCCGCAACAGGTCGGCGCCGGAGACCGCGATCCACTGCCCGATGCCGCTCCAGGTGAACCAGGCCAGGAACTGGGCGATCACGAAGAACAGCACCAGGATCGGGACGATCTCGCCCAGGCCCTCGCGCATCAGCCGCGGCACGTCGGCCGGACGGCGGATGGTGCCGACTCGCAGGCCGTACGCGATGCCGACGGCGAGGAAGGTCAGCAGCAGCACCGCCGCGATGCCGTCCAGGAACGGCGAGGGAACCAGGGTGCCGTCGTCCGGATCGCGCAGCGGCGACCCCGGCGGCAGCCACACCGCGGCGTACAGCACGAGCGCGCCGAGCAGGGTCAGGCCCGCGTCGCGCAGGCCGCGGACCTGCTCCGGCGAGACCCGCGCGGCGGCCGCTTCGGCGCTTTCCGCCTCCGGCCCGGCCGCGTCGGCTCCGGCCGAGCCGTCGGCGTCCGGTTCCTCGGTGCGCTCGGCCGTCGGCTCCACCACCCGGTCCACGACGACCGCGGCCGCCATCGCGATCACCACCGCGCTCACCACGCTGAACCAGTAGTTGGACAGCGCGGTGAGCTGGATCGACGGGTCGACGATCGCGGCCGCCGAGTTCGTGATCCCGCTCAGCAGCACGTCGGTGGCGGTGACGAAGATGCTCGCGTCGTACCCGGCGCCCACCGAGACGAACGCGGCGACCGCACCCACCGCCGGGTTGCGGCCCAGCGTCCGGAACACCATGGCGCCCAGCGGGATCAGCACGATGAAGGCGGCGTCCGAGGCGACCGACCCGCAGACACCGGCGAGCATCAGCGCCGGGGTCACCAGCCGGCGCGGCGCGCGCAGCACCGAGACCCGCAGCAGGGTCGGCAGCAGCCCGCTGCGGTCGGCGACGGCGATGCCCAGCAGCACCGCGATGATCGTCCCGAGCGGCGGGAACTCGACGAAGTTGGGCACCGCCTCGGTGAGGGCGAACCGCAGGCCCTCGCCGGTCAGCAGGCTGCGGATCGGGGTGACCTCGTCCTGGCCGGGGACCTGCGCGGACAGTCCGGCCGCGGCGAGCACGGCGCTCAGCGCGGCCAGGGCCAGCGACAGCACCACGAAGAGGATCACCGGGTCCGGCAGCCGGTTGCCGGCCCGCTCGATCACACGAAGCACGCGGGCGAGCCGGGTCGGCCGCTCCTGCACGGTCCGGTCCGGTGCGTTCACGTGGCTCCCCCCGACGGGCCGGTCACGACGAGCGGGAGGCTAACCCGGACCCGTCCGGGGGCGCCACGAGGGAGGGACGGTCCGAAGTCGAGGCCCGGTTACCGGGCGGGGTCGATCCGGAACACCGAGATCGGCGGCATGTGGGCCCTCACCTCGGCGGTCGCGGAGTCCGGGCCGACCGGGAACGCCTGCCGCGCCCACGGCATGTCGAGCGCCCGCAGGTAGGTGCGCACCGCGGCGGCGGCCGCGTCCGGGTCCGGCCGGACCGCGGTGCCGGCGCTCGCGGCGTCGGCGGCGAGCAGGGTGCACCGCGGATCGGCGTCCAGGTTGCGCACCCAGTCCCGGGTGTCCTCGGGGGAGACCAGGTAGTGGGCCCCGTCGTGGCCGACCACGCCGATCGGGGTGTCGCGGTCCGCGCCGCTGTGCCGGCCGCGGGTGCGCAGCACGCGCAGCGCGTAGCCACCGTCGGGGACCGGCGCCGCAGGCATGCCCAGCACCCGGGTGGCCATCGACGCGTTCGCTCGGACGATCTCGCTGCGCTCCACGGGCCCGACCTTACGCCGGTGGCTCACCCGTCGAGTGTCTCGGTGGTGGAGATGACTCGGCCGGGTGAGCAGCGGTCAGGCCGCGGCCGCCGCGGCCCGGGTGACCAGGACGTCTCCGCTGCCGGTGCGCCCGCGCAGCCGCAGCCCGGGTGCGGTCGCGGGGTCGCCGCCGTGCACGTCGAGCTCGCTGCGGGCCCGGCCGGAGCCGGTCGAGAGGTCCAGCGCCGCGGCGACGCCGGAGTGCACGCCCACCCGGACGTTGCCGGAGCCGGTGCCGAGCACGACCTCACCGGACACGGCGTCGGCGAGCACGACGTCACCGGACCCGCTGCGGATCTCCAGGTCGCCGGTCAGCTCACCGAGCTTGATGTCGCCGCTCCCGGTCCGGACCCGTGACGGCCCGCCCAGCGACCCGACCTCGACCACCCCGCCACCGGTGCGCAGGTTCGCCCGGCCCCCACACGAGCCGAGGTCGATGCCGCCACTGCCGGTGGTGACCTCGGCGTCGCCGGTCACCTCGGCCACCCGCGCGGTCCCCGAGCCGGTGCGCACCGAGGCCCGGTCGGCCCGGCCGGTCAGCTCCACCCCGGCCGCGCCGGTGCGGACGGCGGGGCGGGAGCCCGCCGGCGCGCTGACCGTGACGGCCAGCGGGACCGCGCCGAGCGTCGGGTCCTCCGGGCCGCGGAGCACCAGCCGGCGACCGTCGGCGGACCAGCTGATCTGCACGGCGTCGACGGCGTCCGCGCTCGGGTCGCCGGTGGCCTCCCACGGCGCCCCGGCGATCGGCTCGAACCCGCGGCCGGACCAGCCCGCCCCGGCGGCCGGGCCGCCGGTCATCGAGCTGCCGATCCAGTCCAGCAGGCCGCCGAGCCCGCCGGACCACGGCGTTCCAGGCGGCCGGTCCGCGGCCACCGCGACCCGTACCTCGTCCGCGCCCTCGACCAGGTCCACCCGGACCCGGCCGCCGCCGGTGGCGATCTCCAGCTCGGCCGGACCGGTGCAGTCGAAGCGCTCTCGCCGGGTGCCGGCTTCCGGCCCGGTGCCGGTGCCCGTCCCGCCCGAACCGGAGCCGGACCCGGAGTCCGGGGCGGCGCCCGGACCGGAGCCCGGCCCGGTCCCTGCCCCGGTGCCCGGCCCGGGGTCCGTGGCCGCGGTGTCGTCCGGCCCCTGGAAGTCCTGCTCAGCGGGCTGCGGGAGGTCCCGGCCCTGCGTGTTCGGCTCGTCGGTCATCCCTGTACCCAGCCCTTCAGGTTGCGCCCGCTGCGCGGGTCCCGGCCCTCGGCGGCGTGCAGCGCGCCCTGCACGGCCTGCGAGACCCAGGTGTTCAGCGAGACACCCTGCGACTGGGCGGCCCGTTCGGCCTGCGCCTTGATCTGCTCGACGATCCGCAGCGTGACCCGGCTGATGTCACCCGCGTCGGCACCGAAGGGCGAGCCGGCGCCGGGGAACCCGCCGCCGCCCGGGGAGCCGCCCGAGCCCGGGAAGCCACCCGGGGACCCGCTGCCGCCCGGCGACCCGCCGGTGCCCGGCGCCTCGCCCGCGGGCTCGGCGGGGGCGGCGGGGCCGGCCTGCGATGCGGTGCCGGTGGCCCCGCCGTCGACCGAGACCCGGACGTCGCGGCCGTGCAGCCGGACCTCGACCGAACGGTCGCCGAGCGCGGCGGTCGCCTCGGACGCCAGGTCGGAGAGGGCGTTCATGATCGCCAACCGGGCGGCGGGCTCGATCGCCGAGCCGAGCAGGGCCGCGGTGCGGCGGGTCTGCTCGTCGCCCGCGGCCGCGGCGGCGGCGAGGTCGTCGCGCAGCTGCGCGACGTACGGGGTGAGATCCATGACATCACTATGGCGTCATCGGTGGCGTCGTCGCAACCACGATGTGGCGGCACGCGGTGTCACGCCGGGCCGGACGGTGCGGTCGCCTACTCTCACGCCCATGCCGGAGGCCGCGCCGAAGACCGTGCCGATGACCGTGCAACTCGTCGCCCGGACGGAGTTCCTCCCACCGGCCGACATCGGGTGGAGCACCGACGCCGGCGGTGGCCAGGCGCTCGCCGAGTTCGCCGGGCGGGCCTGTTACCAGTCCTGGGACAAGCCGAACCCGCGGACCGCGACCAACGCCGGCTACATCCGGCACATCCTCGAGGTCGGGCACCTGTCGGTGCTCGAACACGGCTCGGCGACCTTCTACCTGACCGGCCTCTCCCGCTCGCTGACGCACGAGCTGATCCGGCACCGGCACTTCTCCTACTCGCAGCTGTCCCAGCGCTACGTCCCGGAAGACGACGCCGCGATGGTCGAGCCGGACGTGATCGCCGCCGATCCGGAGCTGCACGCGCTGTTCGAGCAGGCGACGGCCGACGCCGTCACCGCCTACCAGCGGCTGCTGGCCGGGCTGGAGGAGCGGTTCGCCGGCGACGGGGCGGGTGGGGGCAGCAGCGCGACGCTGCGCCGCAAGCAGGCCCGCCAGGCCGCGCGCTCGGTGCTGCCGAACGCGACCGAGACCCGGATCGTCGTTACCGGGAACTACCGGGCGTGGCGGCACTTCATCGCGATGCGCGCCTCCGAGCACGCCGACGTCGAGATCCGCGGGCTCGCCGTCGCGTGCCTGCGGCGGCTGCAGGACGAGGTGCCGAACGCGTTCGCCGACTTCGAGATCCAGGCCCTCGACGACGGCACCGAGATCGCCTCCAGTCCCCTGGTCACCGAGGGCTGACCGTCCATTCGGGCCAGGACCACACTCAGGCCAGGACGGCGTGCACCCGGCGGCGCAGGTCCGGGACGTCCCGCACGACGATCGTCCGGCCGTCCTTGCCTACCAGTCCCTCGGCCACCAGCCGGGACAGCTCCCGGCTCATCGTGACCCGGGTGAGCCCGACCAGCAGGCCCAGCTCGTCCACGGCCGGGCGGATGGACAGCCGGGTGGTGGTGTCCAGTGCGACCTCGCCGTAGGCCTCGACCAGGTGCCCGAGCAGCAGGACCACTCGCTCGCGGGCGGGCAGCCCCTCGATCAGCACGTGCAGCTGCATCACCCGCTGCTTGTAGGCGATCCGGCGGGTCAGCTCCAGCAGCAGCTCCGGGGCGTCCCGGGCGGCGTCGAGCAGGGCGTCGCGGGTGACGGCGACGATCTCCGAGGGCTGGGTGACGACCGAGGCCAGGTGTCGCGGCCGGCCGTCCACGCAGGCCGCTTCACCGAGGGTGGCACCGGGCTCGGCGTAGGCCAGCGCGCGCTCCGAGCCGTCCGGTCGGTGCAGGTAGATCCGGACCCGGCCGGTACGGACCAGGTGGAAGCGGGTGGAGGTCTCGCCCTGCCGGTAGACGAACTCGCCGCGGGCGTAGTGCCGGGCGGTGCCGAGCGCGGCGAGCCGCTCGGTGAGCTCACCCGGAGGCTCGGTCAGGAACGGCGAGACGGGCGCGTCGTCGGGCGGCGCGGCCTCCGCGACGCGGGCCCCGCCGCGCGCCCGGCCCACCGACGCCTCGGACACCGTGGCCTCCCGGTCCGCCGCCGGGTGACCCCGACGGCGCCCGGTTGCCGCGCACGGTAGCCCGGACGGGGCCGGGACCGGAAGGCTGATCGCCCTGCGGTCCCGGCCCGTCCGGGTGGTGCGGGCGCCGCCGGCGACCGGGCCGGGCGGTGTCCGCGGACCGGGTCAGACGGTGGCGAGCTGGGCGTCCTGGGCGGCGAGCGAGTCGGCGTCGGTCTGCGGCAGGGCCAGCGTGCAGGCCAGGCTGAGCGCGGAGACCGCGGCGAGCAGGGCGCCGATCGCGAGGCTGCCGAAGAGCGGCACCAGGGCCGTGGAGATCAGCGGCACGATGCCGCCGCCGAACACGCCGGCCAGGTTGTAGGCGATCCCGGCGCCGGTGTAGCGGAACCGGGTCGGGAACAGCTCCGGCAGCTGCGCGCCGATCGGGCCGTACGCGATGCCGACGACGCCGAGCACCACGCACAGGCCGAGGCCGAACGACCACGCGGTGCCGATGTCGATGATCGGGAACGCGACGATGCCGGCCGCGACCGAGGCGACGTTGCCGTAGACGACCACCTTCCGGCGCCCGATCCGGTCGGACAGGATCGCGCCGCCGATCGTGGTCAGCGCGAACACGATGCCGCCGACGATGCCCATCGCCAGCACGGTCGGCCGCGTCAGCCCGAGGTTCTGGGTGCCGTAGCTGGTCAGGTAGGTGACGCCGATGTAGAAGAAGGCGAACACCGCGGTCGTCGAGCCGGCGCCGAGGAACACCGCGGCCGGGCGGGAGGTGAACACTTCGGCGACCGGGAGCCGGGTCGCGCCGGTCGCCGACCTGCTCTGCTTGAAGGTGGCGGTCTCCTCCAGTGCGAGCCGGACGTAGAGCCCGACGGCGACCAGCAGGACCGAGCCGATGAACGGGATCCGCCAGCCCCAGGCGACGAACGCCTCGTTGCTCATGGTCAGCGCCGTGATCAGGAACGTGGCCGAGGCCAGCGCGAACGCGACCGACGGGCCGAGCTGCGGGAACAGCGCGTACTTGCCGCGGGCCCTGGTCGGTGCGTTCTCCGCGGTGAGCAGGGTGGCGCCGGCCCACTCGCCGCCGACCGCCAGACCCTGCACGACCCGCAGCACGACCAGCGCGATCGGGGCCAGGACGCCGATCGTCCCGGTGGTGGGCAGCAGGCCGATCGCCAGCGTCGAGAAGCCCATCAGCAGCAGCGTCGTGACCAGGGTTCCCTTGCGGCCCAGCCGGTCCCCGAAGTGGCCGAACAGGATCGAGCCGAACGGGCGGGCGACGAACGCGACGCCGAAGGTGGCCAGGGCCAGCGCGGTGCCCGCGGCGGCCCCCAGCTCGGGGAAGAAGACCTTGTTGAACACCAGCGCGGCGGCGGTGCCGTAGATGAAGAAGTCGTAGAACTCGATGACCGTCCCGGTCATGCTCGCGAGCGCGATCCGGCGCATCGACTTCGGTGGCTGCCCGGCAGCGGTATCCGTCACCTGGTTCTCCCCTTCGAGATCACGGTGTGGGTGGCCGTCGAGGCGCCCGGATGCGGCGCGTCGATCGGGACGGCAGGAGTATGCGGAGCCGGGCGGACGGGGTCTGTATCACTGGCTACAGAACTGCGTCGCGGCATCAACTTTCTGTCGACCGTTTGTCCGCCGCTCGTCGCACCGTTCGCCGTGCCGGGCGGTTCCCGGTGCGCCGCACGGCAGCCGGGACCGGGCGGTACTACGGTCGGACCGGTGAGCCTCGCGACCGACGAACGTGCCGCCATCTGCGACGAGTTCGAGCGTTCCGGCCCGGACCGGCCGACGCTCTGCGAGGGCTGGAACGCCCGTGACCTGCTCACCCACCTGCTCGTCCGGGAGCGCCAGCCGTGGAACGCGGCGGGGATCGTGGTGCCGGCCCTGTCGGCGGTGACCGACAAGGCGATGGCCACCTACGCCGGCGAGGCCTGGCCGAACATGATCGCCGACCTGCGGAAGGGCCCACCCGGCTGGTCGCCGTTCAGGCTGGGCAAGGTGGACGAGATCGCCAACGGCGGCGAGTTCTTCGTCCACCACGAGGACCTGCGCCGGGGTGAGCCGGGCTGGGAGCCGCGCCCGGCCGACCCGGGACGCGACGACCAGTTGTGGACCATGCTGTCGTCGATGGCGAAGCTGCTGTTCCGGCGCAGCCCGGTCGGCGTGGTGCTGCAGCGCCCGGAGGGCGCCCAGCAGGTCGTCGCGACCGGCCAGGGGCTGGTCACCGTGACCGGCGACCCGGCCGAGCTGGTGCTGCACGCCTTCGGCCGGGACACGGCCCGGGTGGAGGTCACCGGCCTGCCGGCCGACGTCGAGGCCTACCGGGCCGTCCCCGGCGGTCTGTGACCGCCGCGCACCGGCACGGGTGCGGCCGAGGAGAGCGACCCGGCCGTCCTCCCCGGTACGGGCGCTGTCCGGAGCGGGACGGCCACGGCCGTCGTAGGGTCGGCCCGTGAGCTCCGCGGCCCAGGACACGACCGCCCACCTGATCGTCCGGTGCCTGGAGGCCGAGGGCGTCGAGTACGTCTTCGGCGTCCCGGGCGAGGAGAACATCGGGCTGGTCGACGCGCTGGATGCCGCCCCGATCCGCTACCTGCTGGCCCGGCACGAGCAGGCGGCGTCGTTCATGGCCGAGATCTACGGGCGGCTCACCGGCCGGGCCGGTGTCTGCTCGGCCACGCTCGGTCCGGGCGCGATCAACCTGCAGCTCGGCGTGGCCGACGCGACCACCAACTCCACACCGGTGGTCGCGCTGTCCGCCCAGGTCGGGCTGGACCGGATCTTCAAGGAGTCGCACCAGGCGGTCGACCTGGTGAGCCTGTTCCGGCCGATCACCAAGTGGTCCGAGCTGGTGTTCACGCCGGAGGCGGTACCGGAGACGGTGCGGCGTGCGTTCAAGACCGCGCAGACCGAGCGGCCCGGCGCCACCTACCTGGCCGTGCCCGAGGACGTCGAGGGTTCCCCGGCCCCACCGACCGCGGCCCCGCTGCCACCCGACCGGGTCCGCGCCGAGGAGCCGTCGCCCGCCCAGGTGGCCAGGGCGGCCGAGGTCCTCGGGCGGGCTCGATCACCGATCCTGCTGGCCGGGCACGGCGCGACGCGCGACGACGCGGCCGCCGCGCTGCTGGCGCTGGCCGAGCAGTGGGACGTGCCGGTGGCGACCACGTTCCACGGCAAGGGGGTGTTCCCGGACGACCACCGGCTGGCGCTCGGCGCCGTCGGGTTCATGCGCCACGACTATGCCAACTTCGGCTTCGACGCCGCCGACGTGATCGTCGCGATCGGCTACGAGCTGCAGGAGTTCGACCCGGTCAAGATCAACCCGAACCGGGACAAGGAGATCGTCCACGTGCACCGGTCCCCGGCCGAGGTGGACGATCACTACTCGCTCGCGACCGGCATCGAGGGTGACCTGTCGCGATCGCTGACCGCGCTCGGCGCGGCCGTGCCCGGCCCGTACCGCGGCAGCGCGGCCGCCTCGTCGGAGATCCGGGAGATGCTCGCCGACGAGCTGGCCTGCGGCGCGGCCCACGACCGGTTCCCGCTGACCCCGCAGCGGGTCGTGGCCGACACCCGGGCGGCGCTGGGCCGCGAGGACGTCGTGCTCGCGGACACCGGTGCGGTGAAGATGTGGATGGCGCGGCTCTACCCGACCTACGCCCCGAACACCTGCCTGATCTCCAACGGCCTGTCCACCATGGGGTTCGCGCTGCCCGGAGCGCTGGCCGCCGCGCTGGTGCACCCGGATCGGAACGTGCTCGCCGCGGTCGGCGACGGGGCGTTCCTGATGCACTCACAGGAGATCGAGACCGCGGTGCGGGAGGAGATCCCGCTGACCGTGCTGGTCTGGGTGGACGACGCCTACGGGCTGATCGAGTGGAAGATGGACCTCGAGCAGGGTCGGCACAGCAACGTCCGGTTCGGCAACCCCGACCTGGTCGCCTACGCGGAGAGCTTCGGCGCCGCCGGGTTCCGGGTCACCGCGGCCGACGAGCTGCTGCCGACGCTGCGCACGGCCCTGGACTCGGGCGGGGTGTCGGTGATCGCCTGCCCGGTGGACTACCGGGAGAACCTGCGGCTGACCGAGCGGCTCGGGGAGCTGACCGGTCCGTTCTGACCGGTCCCCACCGGGCGTCCCGGGCCGCGGCCGGACACGCCGCCGGACGGGGACCCGGGACCTGCCGGTCGATCCGGGACATGCCGGTCGATGCTCCGGGATCGGCCGGCCGACGTCGGGCCGCACCGCGCCGCGCCCGGCGGGATATCAGCGCCGGGCGCTGGACCGGACCGTCCGGAGCGGTACCGTCAGCACCCATGGACTCCGGCCCCCAGACCCCCGCGTCGGCGCTGCACCCGCCGCGTCGCCCGTTCGGTGAGGTGCTGACCGCGATGGTCACGCCGTTCGACGCCGACGGGGAGCTCGACCTGGCCAAGGCCGAGGAGCTGGCGACCCACCTGGTGGACCTGGGCAACGACGGGCTCGTCGTCAACGGCACCACCGGGGAGGGCCCCACCACCTCGGACACCGAGAAGGCCGCGCTGATCCGCGCGGTCGTCTCGGCGGTGGGGGACCGGGCCACGATCGTCAGCGGGGCCGGCACCTACGACACCGCGCACTCGATCGAGCTCGCCCGCGGTGCCGAGCGCGCCGGCGCGCACGGCCTGCTCGTGGTGACGCCGTACTACTCGCGTCCGCCCCAGGAGGGGCTGATCGCGCACTTCACGGCGGTGGCCGACGCGACCGAGCTGCCGGTGCTGCTCTACGACATCCCGCCGCGCAGCGTGATCGGGATCGACGTGGAGACCTTCCAGCGGCTGGCCCAGCACCCGCGGATCGTCGCGGTCAAGGACGCCCGCAACGACCTGCGGGTCGGTACCGAGGTGCTGGCCACCACCACGCTGGCGTACTACTCCGGTGACGACCCGGTGAACCTGCCGTGGCTCTCGGTCGGTGCGGTCGGCTTCGTCTCGGTGATCGGGCACGTGGTCGCCGACCGGCTGCGCGCGCTGCTGGACGCCTACGACGCCGGTGAGCACGACCGGGCCCGGGCCCTGCACTACGCGATGCTGCCGGTGATCCGCGCGATGGGCCGGGTCGGCGGCGCGGTGTTCGCCAAGACCGCGCTGCGGCTGCGCGGCATCGACGTCGGCACCACCCGGCTGCCGCTGCCGCCCGCCACCGAGGAGCAGATCGCCGCGATCGCCGGGGACCTCGCCGTCGCCGGGGTGGCGCTCGATCCACAGGCCCGGCCCGGCAGCCGGCACATCCAGCCGGGCCACGGTGCCCTCGGCGGGCGCACCGCCACCGACATCGGCGCCGAGGTCGCGTACCACCGTTGAGCAAGTCCCGGCGCCCCGTTCCCGTACGAACCTGACCCTGTGAGGCACGAACCCCTGTGAGTCCCCAGCGCAACGACCGTCGCAACCGCCCCGCGGGGCGTGGCCTGAGCGCCCCGCCCGAGGAGATCGTCCGGCCGGAGCTGCCGGCCGCCCCGCCGCCCGCCCTCGCGAAGGGCGGTCTGCGCACCTTCGCGCTCGGCGGCATCGGCGAGGTCGGCCGCAACATGACGGTCTTCGAGTACGAGGGGCGGCTGCTGGTCGTCGACTGCGGGGTGCTGTTCCCCTCCGACGACTCGCCCGGCGTGGACCTGATCCTGCCGGACTTCCGGGCCATCGAGAACCGGCTCGACGACATCGACGCCCTGGTCCTCACGCACGGCCACGAGGACCACATCGGTGCCGTCCCGTGGCTGCTGCGGATGCGCCCGGACCTCCCGGTCATCGGGTCGCGGTTCACGCTCGCCCTGGTCGCGGCCAAGTGCAAGGAGCACCGCCTGACCCCGCACCTGCAGGAGGTGCAGGCCGGCGACCGGCAGACGCACGGGCGCTGGGACTGCGAGTACTTCGCGGTGAACCACTCCATCCCGGACGCGATCGCGGTCGCCATCCGCACGCCCGCCGGTCTGGTGCTGCACACCGGCGACATCAAGCTCGACCAGCTGCCCCTCGACGGCCGGCTCACCGACCTGGCCGGGTTCTCCCGGCTCGGTGAGGAGGGCGTCGACATGTTCCTGGTCGACTCCACCAACGCCGAGGTCCCCGGCTTCGTCACGCCAGAGGCCGAGATCGGCCCGGTGATCGCGGACCTGGTCCGGCGGGCCCCGTCGCGGATCATCCTCGCCTGCTTCGCCAGCCACGTGCACCGCGTGCAGCAGGTGCTCGACGCCGCACACGCGAACGGCCGCAAGGTCTGCCTGACCGGCCGGTCGATGCTGCGCAACATGGGCCTGGCCGACGACCACTCGCTGCTCAACATCCCGGACGGGCTGCTCGTCGAGCTCGACGAGGCGATGAAGCTGCCCGACGACCAGCTGGTCCTCGTCTCCACCGGGTCGCAGGGCGAGCCGCTCGCGGCCCTGTCCCGGATGGCCCGCGGCGACCACCGCAGCATCTCCATCCGGCCGGACGACACGATCATCCTGGCCAGCTCGCTGATCCCGGGCAACGAGACCGCGGTCTTCGGCGTGATCAACGGTCTGACCCGGCTGGGGGCCACCGTGGTGCACCAGGGCAACGCCAAGGTGCACGTGTCCGGGCACGCCCCGGCCGGTGAGCTGCTGTTCCTCTACAACGCGGTCCGGCCCTCGAACGTCATGCCGGTGCACGGCGAGTGGCGCCACCTGCGCGCGAACGCCGCGCTGGCGGTGAGGACGGGGGTTCCGGAGGAGTCGGTCGTGATCGCCGAGAACGGCGTGGTCGTCGACCTGGTGGACGGCAGGGCCGGGATCACCGGGCGGGTCGAGGTCGGCCAGGTCTACGTCGACGGCCTGGCCGTCGGCGACGTCGGCGAGCACACCCTGGGGGACCGGCTGACCCTCGGCGAGGGCGGCTTCATCGCGATCACGGTCGCGATCGACCACAAGACCGGCCGTGCGCTGTCCCGCCCGACGCTGTCCGGCCGCGGGTTCTCGGACGATCCGAAGGCGCTCGACGCCGCCCAGCCGCTGGTCGAGGACGAGCTGTCCCGGCTGGAGAGCGAGGGGGTCGGCGACCCGCACCGGATCGCCCAGGGCGTGCGCCGGGTGGTCGGGCGCTGGGTGTCGGAGACCTACCGGCGCAAGCCGATGATCGTTCCCACCGTGATTGCGGTATAGCGCCCGTGAGTGGTTATCGCGGCTATGACCACGATAACCACTCACGGGCACGGAGTGCCTCCAAAAAACGATCATCGCCCCGGGCTACCGTGGGTGACATGGCAGGACGCACGAGTACGAGCAGGACCACTACGAGGGCGGCCGCGAGCCGCGGCTCGGGGCGGTCCGGCTCGCGCGCGTCGTCCTCGCGCAGGCGCCCGGCCACCCGCCGGACACCGGCCAAGCGCCAGGGACCGGACCTGATCGACCGCTCGATCGACGCGTTCGGTCGCGGCGTCGTCCGGGTCGGCAAGGCCTCCGGGCGGGCGGTGGGCCGGACCCGCGACATCGATCCGGCGCACCGCCGGGACGGTCTCGGATTCACCGTGCTGGTGCTCGCGGTGATCGCCGCGGCCGGGTTGTGGTGGCAGGCCGGGGGATCCGGCGGCTACTGGTTCACCTTCGTCGTCCAGGCCGTGATGGGCATGTCCGGCGTCCTGCTGCCGGTGATCCTGCTCGGCGTCGGCGTCGTCCTGGTGACGACACCGGCGCACCCGGAGGCCCGGCCGCGGATCGTCACCGGGACCCTGCTGCTCGCGCTCGGCGTGCTCGGCCTGGTGCACCTGGCGTCCGGGGCGCCGTCCGAGCCGGACGCCTGGCGCGGCGCCGGCGGCGCGATCGGCTACGTCGCGGGGACCCCGCTCGCGGCCGGCCTGACGGTCTGGACCGCGGTCCCGGTGCTGGTCCTGCTGACGCTGTTCGCGCTGCTCCTGGTCACCGGGATCCCGGTGCGCGAGCTGCCGGACCGGTTCCGCCGGCTCACCGGGCAGCTGCCGCCCGAGGACGAGGACGGGCCGCGCACGGTCGCGGACGCCGTCGCCGCCAAGGAGGCGGGGGAGGCAGGCCCGGAGGCCGAGGGCGCCAGGTCGGCCCGCCGCCGTTCCTCCCGGCGTCGCCAGGGCGTCGCCGAAGCGGACGCGTTCAAGGACGGCGAGCACGCACCCGCCCCGGTCGATCCGGCGGACGTGCCGGCCGGGTCGCCCGAGGACCCCCCGGCGGCGCCCGGGAAGAAGGCCCGCAAGCCGGTCGTCGAGACCCCGCAGGCCGAGGACACCCGGCCGTCCGACGGCGAGCAGCTCTCGATGGCGATCCGGGAGCCGGTCGGCGAGACCGAGTACACGCTGCCGCCCGGGGACACGCTCGAGGTCGGGCCCGCCCCGAAGACCCGGAGCTCGGCGAACGACGCGATGATCGAGGCGATCAACGGCGTCATGGACCAGTTCAACATCGACGCCCAGGTCACCGGCTTCACCCGTGGCCCGACGGTCACCCGCTACGAGATGGAACTCGGCCCGGCGGTGAAGGTCGAGAAGATCACCCAGCTGCAGCGCAACATCGCCTACGCGGTCGCCAACGACAACGTCCGGATGCTGGCCCCGATCCCCGGCAAGTCCGCGGTCGGCATCGAGGTCCCGAACACCGACCGGGAGATGGTCCGGCTCGGCGACGTGCTGCGCTCGGGCAGCGCGCGCACCGAGCAGCACCCGATGGGCATCGGCCTGGGCAAGGACATCGAGGGCCACTACCTGGTCGCGAACCTGTCGAAGATGCCGCACCTGCTGGTCGCCGGCTCCACCGGCTCCGGCAAGTCCAGCTTCGTCAACTCGATGCTGGTCTCGCTGCTGACCCGGGCCACCCCGGACGAGGTCCGGATGATCCTGATCGACCCGAAGATGGTCGAGCTGACCCCCTACGAGGGCATCCCGCACCTGATCACGCCCATCATCACCCAGCCGAAGAAGGCCGCGGCGGCACTGGCGTGGTTGGTCGAGGAGATGGAGCAGCGCTACCAGGACATGCAGGCCAGCCGGGTGCGGCACATCGACGACTTCAACCGCAAGGTGCGCGACGGCGAGATCACCGCGCCGCCCGGCTCGGAGCGCGAGTACCGGCCCTACCCCTACATCATGTGCATCGTCGACGAGCTCGCCGACCTCATGATGACCGCCCCGCGCGATGTCGAGGACGCGATCGTCCGGATCACCCAGAAGGCCAGGGCGGCGGGCATCCACCTGATCCTGGCCACCCAGCGGCCCTCGGTGGACGTGGTCACCGGTCTGATCAAGACCAACGTGCCGTCCCGGCTGGCGTTCGCCACGTCGTCGCTGACCGACTCGCGGGTCATCCTGGACCAGCCCGGCGCCGAGAAGCTGATCGGTATGGGCGACGCCCTCTACCTGCCGATGGGCGCGGGCAAGCCGGTCCGCATGCAGGGCGCCTTCGTCGACGACGACGAGATCACCCGGGTCGTCTCGTTCACCAAGGATCAGGCCGAGCCCAGCTACACCGAGGGCGTCACTGCGGCCAAGGCGGGCGAGAAGAAGGAGATCGACGCCGACATCGGCGACGACCTCGACGTGCTGCTGCAGGCGGCCGAGCTGATCGTGACCTCGCAGTTCGGCTCGACCTCGATGCTGCAGCGCAAGCTGCGTGTCGGGTTCGCCAAGGCCGGCCGGCTGATGGATCTGCTGGAGACCCGCAACATCGTCGGACCGTCCGAGGGGTCCAAGGCCCGCGACGTGCTGGTGAAGCCGGACGAGCTGGAGAACGCGCTGTACCTGATCCGCGGTGGTGGCACCGCCGACGGCGGCGAGGTCGGCGGGGACCCCGACGACGAGTGACCGCCCTGCGACCGTCCGGTGCCGACCGTGGGACCCGGTGGGGCCCGGCCGCGTTGTGACGTGTGCCGTGCGTGAGCACTCTTTCGCGCGAGCGGGTTAACGATCCGGCACGCCCGTGCCACAGTGGTCGGAACGGCCGCTGCTCGGCGGCCCGTTCAGCCGAGCCGGTCACCGCGGGTGGCCGAGGGGGGAGCTCTCCGGGTGTTCTGGAGGAAGAAGGACCGTCGTCGCCCGGGCCGGGGCACCACCGACCGGCACGCGCTGGTCCCGATCCCCCTGACCGGTGGGGTGCTCTCCGGCCAGGTCCGTGACGTCGGTGGCGGGCCGCTGCCGGGCACCGAGATCTCGGTGATCGACAGCGGCGACCGCCGGATGGCACATCTCGAGACCGACCCGTTCGGCCGGTTCGCGGCATCGCTGATGCCTGGCAAGTACCGGGTGCGGGTGGAGGCGGGTGGCTACCAGCAGCTCACCGACGTCGTCGAGGTGGCCTGGGGTTCGCACGCCGACATGGGCTCGCTGGTGCTCGGCGAGGACCCGGCGCTGCGCCCGCCCCGGCCCGGGGTGTTCGTGATCGACCCGGACCACTCGTCGGTACGGTTCGTGGCCCGGCACATCGGTCTGTCCAAGGTGTACGGCCGGTTCAACCGGTTCTCCGGCCGGATCCGGATCGCCGAGCCGTTCGAGGAGTCCTCGGTGGACGTCGTCATCGAGTCGGCCAGCGTGGACACCAACACCGAGGCTCGGGACACCCACCTGCGCTCGCCGGACTTCCTCGACGTCGAGCGCTACCCCGAGCTGCGCTTCTCCAGCGTCCGGTTCGTCGGACACGGCGGGAACCGGTGGACCGTGGACGGCGACCTCACGCTGCACGGGCTGACCAGTGACGTCTCGCTGGACACCACGTTCCTGGGCTCGGCGGAGTGGAACGGCGACCGGGTCGGCGCGATCGCGACCACCGAGTTGCACCGCGAGCACTTCACGCTGAACTGGCAGCAGACGATCGCCAAGGGGCTCCCGGTCGTCGGCTCGACGATCACGATCCAGCTCGACGTGCAGGCCGTCCGGCAGGGGTAGCAGGCCGGCGGGTCGGTCAGGTCCGGCTGAACCCGTGCTGGCGCCACGCCTCGTAGACGGCGACGGCGACGGTGTTGGCCAGGTTCAGCGACCGGTTCGACGGCTGCATCGGCACGTTCACCCGCTCGGTCACCCAGGCCGCCCGGAACACCGCGTCCGGCAGCCCGGTGGACTCGCGGCCGAACAGCAGCACGTCCCCGGGTGCGTAGGCGACGTCGGTGTAGCGGGTGCCCGCGCCCGCGGTGAACGCGAACACCCGGGCGTGGCACCGGCCCACCCAGGCCGCGAACTCGGCGTCCGACTCGTGCACGACG
Organism: Pseudonocardia nantongensis; assembly: GCF_046546495.1. NCBI lineage: Bacteria > Bacillati > Actinomycetota > Actinomycetes > Pseudonocardiales > Pseudonocardiaceae > Pseudonocardia > Pseudonocardia nantongensis. The sequence goes on from NZ_JBKGXT010000013.1 coordinate 21,240, forward strand.
ACGTCGGCCAGCTCGTGGTAGTCGAGGCCGGCCCGGCGCACCGCGCGCTCGTCCAGCGAGAAGCCCAGCGGCCGGATCAGGTGCAGCTCGGCGCCGGTGTTCGCGGCGAGCCGGATGACGTTGCCGGTGTTCGGCGGGATCTCCGGGGTGTGCAGGGCGAGACGGAACACGGTGACAGCGATACCACCCGGGGCGCCGGTCCGCGGCGGCACGGGTCTCCGCCCGGTCGTGGAGGAATCGGAACCGGTGCGAGGCTCAGCGGCCGCGGTCGTCCCCACCGGCGGGCAGGACGGCCTTGACCACGTCCACCCACTGCTCGAAGTCCCGCCGCCGGCGGCGCAGCACCCGGGTCCCGGACGGACGCAGCCGGTACCCGGTCGTGCCCGGTGGCCGGTGCACCAGCCGGTTGCGTTCCAGCCGGTGCAGGGCCCGGTGGACGGTGCCGGGGCCCAGCTCGACGACCCCACCGGACCGCTCCCGGACCAGGCCGGCGACGGCCGCGCCGTCCCCCGGCTCGTCGTGCACGGCCGCGAGGATCAGCAGGTCGAGAGTGGCACGGTCACGGACGCGCATGCGACGCGACGGTACCCGGGTTGCGGGTTCGGCGGGTGCGGCGGATTCCTGCCGTCGGCGGCCGTCCCACCTACCATCGGTTCGGGAGTGGCACCGCACACACCGGGAGGCTCGGCATGCACATTCAGGTCCGTACGGCGGTGCGCCCGTGACGGCGGCGCCCGCGGCCGCGCCCGGCCGGGCCCGTCCGCGCGGCGTCCCCGCGACGCCGGATGCCGCGCCCACCGAGCCGCCGGACCTGCTCCGGGAGCTGCGAGTGGCCGGGGAGCGGCTGCTCGCCGCGGTCGTGGCGCGGCTCGCCGATACCGCGCTGGAGAAGGTCGACGACCTGGCCGACGGACTGGAACGGATGGCCGCCGAGGGCGGTGCCGGCGTCGGGGCGGCCGTGGGTGCCGGGCGTGCGCTGGCCGGTGGCGGCAACGTGCTCTGGGGCGCGCTCAAGGGCGGGTTCGCCGCGCTCGGCACGGCGGCCAAGGTGCTGATCGGGGTGGTGCTGGCGCTGGCGCCGGTGCTGGTGGTCCTGGCGCTGGTGGTGCTGATCGTCGCCGCACTGGTGTGGGCGGTGGTCGCGGCGGTGCGGGCGGCCACGAGCTGAACGGCCGCCGGGCCGGCCGCCCGGCGTCAGGGACGCTCGGCGAGCCAGGCGCCCGCGGTCGTCCCGGCCAGGGTCCCGGAAGTCCCGGGCCAGATGCTGCTGGTCGGTGTAGCCGCAGGTCGCGGCCACCTCGGCGAGGGTGCGGTGGGCGGGGGAGCGGAGCAGCCCGCAGGCCCGCTCGAACCGGATCACCCGGGCGGCGGTCTTGGTGCCGAGCCCGGTCTCGCGGCGCAGCCGCTCGCCGAGGTACCGCGCCGACCAGCCGACGTCGGCGGCCAGGTCGGCGACCCGGACCGCGCCGCCGGTCCGCACCAGCAGGTCCCAGGCCCGTCGCACCTCGGACGGCGGCCCGCCCACCCGCTCCCGGGCCGCGGCGATCCGGACCAGCTCGGCGTCGAGCAGCGCGCACCGGGACGCCCAGGACGGCGTCGCGTGCAGCCGGTCGAGCAGCGTCCCGATCCCGGGCAGCAGCCCGGCCAGGTCGACGACGTCACCGGCCAGCTCGGCGGCGGGCAGCCCGAGCAGCTCGCGGGACCCGCGCCAGGTCAGCGCCAGTTGCAGCCCGGCCTGCGGCTCGCCGGTGGCGATCACTGCGGGCACGGCGTGCAGGCCCGCCGCCGAGGCCGCGAACCGGCCGGGCCCGCGATCCGGGTCGGGCTTGCGCAGCAGCTCCACGTCGCCCTCCACGCAGAGGATCACCGTGAGGTGCGCCCCCGCGACGCCCTGGTGCGTGCCCGGGGGACCGGCCGGGCTCCGCCAGGCCCAGATCTCGGAGACCAGCGGGCGCAGGGCCGTGGAGGTGCGCCAGCGCCGGGCGCCCACCCCGTCCGTCGTGTCCGTACCGCCGCTCCCGGACATGTCGTCAGAGTCTCAGCAGCATCCGGACGTTGCCCAGGGTGTTCGGCTTGACGTGCGCGAGATCGAGGAACTCGGCGACACCGGTGTCGTAGGAGCGCAGCATCGCCGCGAACACGTCGGCCGAGACCGGGGTGCCGTCGATCTCGGCGAACCCGTGCCGGGCGAAGAACTGCTTCTCGAAGGTGAGCACGAACAACCGGGACAGGCCCAGCTCGCGGGCGCCCGCGATCAGCGCGTCGACGAGCCGGTGCCCGGCCCCCCGGCCCAGCACCGACGGCGACACCGCCACCGTCCGGATCTCGCCGAGGTCCTCCCAGAGCACGTGCAGCGCCCCGCAGCCGACGACCCGGCCGTCGAGCTCGGCGACCAGGAACTCCGGCACCGCCTCGTAGAGGGTCACGGTCTCCTTGGCCAGCAGCACCTGACCGGCGTACTCGTCGACCAGCTCGCGGATCACCCGGACGTCCGGGGTGCGGGCGCGGCGCACGTGCACGGCGGGGGCGGGATCGGCCACGACCCCGCAGCCTAGACGCCGCGCCGGGACGGCCGGAGCGTGCCGTCTACCCTGGAAGGCGTGGCTTCCCCCGAGAACGCGCCGCGGCGCGCCGCACTGCTGACCCTGGGCTGCGCGCGCAACGAGGTCGACTCCGAGGAGCTCGCCGGCCGGCTGGCCGGGTCCGGCTGGGAGCTGGTGGACGCCGAGTCCGGCACCCCGGACGTCGTTGTCGTCAACACCTGCGGGTTCGTCGAGCAGGCCAAGAAGGACTCGATCGACACCGTGCTCGCCGCCGCGGACGTGGCCCGCCCGGCCGGCGCGAAGGTCGTCGCGGTGGGTTGCCTGGCCGAGCGCTACGGCGCCGAGCTGGCCGCCGACCTGCCCGAGGCGGACGCGGTGCTCGGCTTCGACGCCTACCCGGAGCTGGCCGAGCGACTCGGCGACGTCCTGGGCGGGCACGCGCCGGCCCCGCACGTCCCGGCCGACCGGCGGCGGCTGCTGCCGATCTCGCCGGTCGAGCGGCCCGCCGCCACCACCGACGTCTCGGTGCCCGGCCACGACTGGGTGCCCGACATCGCGAGTAGCGCACGCGGATCGCGCATGGGCGCGGCGGGCGTGTCGCGCAAGCGGCTCGCCGGCGGGCCGGTCGCGTCGCTGAAGCTGGCCTCGGGCTGCGACCGGCGGTGCGCGTTCTGCGCGATCCCGTCGTTCCGGGGCAGCTTCGTGTCCCGCGAGCCCGCCGACGTCCTCGGCGAGGCCGCCTGGCTGGGCTCCGACGGCGTGCGCGAGCTGGTGCTGGTGAGCGAGAACTCGACGTCGTACGGCAAGGATCTGCCCGGCGGCACCCGCGCGCTGGTGGACCTGCTGCCCCGGCTCGGTGCGACCCCGGGCATCGAGCGGGTGCGGGTGTCCTACCTGCAGCCCGCCGAGATGCGGCCGGACCTGATCACCGCGATCGCGACGACGCCCGGGATCGCGCCGTACTTCGACCTGTCGTTCCAGCACGCCAGCGCGACCGTGCTGCGCCGGATGCGCCGGTTCGGCTCGCGCACCGACTTCCTGGACCTGTGCGCGCGGATCCGGGAGCTCGCTCCGGACGCCGGGATCCGCTCCAACGTGATCGTCGGTTTCCCCGGCGAGACGGAGGAGGACCTGGCCGAGCTGGAGGCGTTCCTGACCGGTGCCCGGATGGACGCGGTCGGCGTGTTCGGCTACTCCGACGAGGACGGCACCGAGGCCGAGGGATACGACGGCAAGCTCGACCCGGCCGAGGTGCAGGCCCGGGTCGCGCGGATCTCGGAGCTGGTCGACGAGCTGATGACCCAGCGGGCCGAGGAGCGGGTCGGCTCCGAGGTCGTCGTGCTGGTCGAGCGCGCGGACGCCGAGGACGACGACTGCGCCGGTCGCGCCGCCCACCAGGGCCCGGACGCCGACGGGGAGTGTTACCTCGTCGGTGCCCACGACGACGGGCCGGACCCGGCGTCGCTGCGTCCCGGCGACCTGGTGCGGGCCCGTGTGGTCGACAGCGAGGGCGTGGACCTGCTGGTCGAGACGCTCGAGCTGCTTCCCGGGCCGGACGCCGGGGCGCCGGAGGCGCTGGCCGGGGTGTCGACCGGATGAGTTCGACCGGGCGGCCCGCCGGGTCGGCCGTGCCGGTCGGGGGCGGGGGCGCCCCGCTGCTGAACATCGCGAACGCCCTGACCGTCCTGCGGCTGCTGCTGGTCCCGGTGTTCGCGCTCGCGCTGCTCGCCGAGGACGGGCGGGACGTGACGTGGCGGCTGGTCGCGTTCGTGGTGTTCGCGCTCGCCGCGTTCACCGACCGGCTGGACGGCCAGCTCGCCCGCCGCCGCGGTCTGGAGACCTGGTTCGGCGCGCTCGCCGACCCGATCGCGGACAAGGCGCTCACCGGGACCGCGCTGATCGGGCTCTCGGTGCTCGGGCTGGTGCCGTGGTGGGTGACCGCGGTGATCATCGGTCGGGAGCTCGGCGTCACGGTGTTGCGGTTCGTCGTCATCCGGCGCGGGGTGATCCCGGCGAGTCGCGGCGGCAAGGCCAAGACGGTCGCCCAGACCGTCGCGATCGGTCTGTTCGTGCTGCCGCTGCCGTTGCTGCTCCCGGGCCTGGTCACCGCGGCGCTCGTCCTCCAGTGGTCGGTCATGGTGATCGCGCTGATGCTCACCGTGCTGACCGGCGCCGACTACGTCCGGAAGGCACTGCGGGGCTGACCGGACGGGAGCTCCTGGTTCCGGCGGGAAGCCCGGCCGGGCTCCCGGCGTTGGACCGGGTGTTCGCCGTGGGCGGACAGGGACGCGGTACGTCGGCCGCGCCGATCGTCGGTCCGAGTCGGTACCGTGACGGGGCCGGAGACGGGTGCCGGCCTCGGCCGGCTCCGCGTTCGGTCCGGGACGAGTCGAGGAGGGCACATGCTGCTGCGGGAAGCGATCGGCAGCGGGCTGCGGCAGGCGCGCACGGCGCGCCGGCGTACGCTGCGCGACATCTCGCGGGTCGCGCGGGTCAGCCTCGGGTACCTCTCCGAGGTCGAGCGCGGCCGCAAGGAGCCCTCCAGCGAGCTGCTCGCCGCGATCTGCGAGGCCCTCGGGATCTCCGTGTCGGACCTGCTCGCGGCGGTCGCCGCCGACATGGCCGCTGAGCTGCGCGGCCCGTCCCGGGACGAGGTCCTGGTGCCGATCGGGCAGCGGCACACCGAGCTGCGCCTGGCCGGCCGTCCCGGGATCCCGGCGGCGGTGCCGGCGTCGTCCGGCGGGCCGGTCGCGTCGGCGGCGTAGCGCTCCCCGCCGATCGTCACGTCGGAGATCCGGACACGGTTCGCGCACGGTAGGGTGCGCGCGTACTGGCAGCGGTGCCAGGATGGACAGGGTCAGGGCCGGAGCGGTGTGCGGTGACCGCGGGGGGACGCGCGGAGCCGGCCGGGTCCGGCGCGCCCGTACCGACGTGCGGGCACGGTCGTGAGTGAGCGCAGGCGGAGGTAGGCGGAAGAGATGGCCAACGGATTCACCAAGGCCTGGAGCTACCTGATGGCGCTGTTCTCGTCGAAGGTCGACGAGCACGCCGATCCCAAGGTGCAGATCCAGCAGGCCATCGAGGATGCCCAGCGCCAGCACCAGCAGCTGTCGCAGCAGGCCGCGGCCGTGATCGGCAACCAGCGGCAGCTGGAGATGAAGCTGAACCGGCAGCTCGGCGAGATCGAGAAGCTGCAGTCGTCGGCGCGTCAGGCGCTCGTGCTGGCCGACCAGGCCCGCTCGCAGGGTGACGAGCAGAAGGCCCAGCAGTACGAGCAGTCCGCGCAGACGTTCGCCACCCAGCTGGTGACCGCCGAGCAGGGGGTCGAGGACCTCAAGACCCTGCACGACCAGTCGATCGGCGCGGCGGAGCAGGCCAAGCAGGCCGTCGAGCGCAACTCGATGGTGCTGCAGCAGAAGATCTCCGAGCGGACGAAGCTGCTCAGCCAGCTCGAGCAGGCCAAGATGCAGGAGCAGGCCGCGAGCTCGCTGCAGCAGATGAGCGAGCTGTCCGCGCCGCGCAACGCCCCGTCCCTGGACGAGGTGCGCGACAAGATCGAGAAGCGGTACGCGAACGCGCTCGGTTCGGCCGAGCTCGCGGAGAACTCGGTGCAGGGCCGGATGCTGGAGGTCCAGCAGTCGACCACCGACATGGCCGGGGCGTCCCGCCTCGACCAGATCCGGGCGTCGATGTCGGGTACCCCGATCGCCGGTGGCCAGCAGGCCCCGCAGGTCGGCCAGGGCGAGCAGAGCACCCAGCAGCTGCCGTCGAACCCGGCGCCGGCGCAGCAGCAGAACCCGCAGGGACAGCAGCAGCCCGGCACCGCCTGAGCCGCAGCACCCCGCACCGGGCGTCGCACCCTGCAACCAGGCGTCGCACCCCCGCGGACGGTGTCGCACCCGTTGCAGCGGGTGCGACGAGGGGTGACGGGGTGCGACGTCGGCCGGGATCGCGGGGCGCCAGGGTCAGTGGGTGCGGGTGGTCCCGGGCGGAGGCCGGCCCGGGGCGCCGCGGCGGGCGCCGGAGCTGCGCCGGGCGGGGCGCGGTGCCGGGCCCCGCTGGCAGCACGGGCACCAGTAGGTGACCCGGGTGTAGGGCGGTTCGCCCTGGTCGGCGGTGCGGATCCGGGTCCCGCAGCGCCGGCACGGTCGGCCGGGACGCTCGAACACCCAGTGCGCCTCGCCCGCGGCGAGCGAGCCGGTCGTCGTCTGCTCCGGCCGGTCCTTGTTCGACGACAGCAGCTTCCGGGACAGCGCGATCACCCCCGGCAGGTCGGGGACGTCGCGGATCGGCACCCACGGCGTCAGGCCGAGCAGGAAGCAGATGTCGTTGCGGTACAGGTTGCCCAGCCCGGCCATCACCCGCTGCTCCAGCAGCACCAGCCCCAGCTCGTGCTCGCCGCGGGCGGTCATCCGGCGCAACGCCTCGTCGGCGTGTGCGTCGCTCCAGGACTCGTCGAGCAGGTCCGGCCCCAGGTGCCCGACCAGGGCGTGCTCGTCGGCGGTGGGCAGCAGTTCCAGGTCGTGCAGCGCGAACCCGACCGCGACCCGGTCCGCGGTCTCCAGCACCGCGCGGGCCTCGTGAGCGACCCGCCGCCAGCGCATGCCCGGCCGGTAGAGGTGCCAGGAACCGTCCATCCGGAGGTGGCTGTGCAGGCTGCGGCCGTCGTCGAAGCGGGTGAACAGGTGCTTGCCCACCGGCGCGACGCCCGCGACGGTCAGCCCGGCCAGGTCGTGCTCCACCAGCCGCGGATGGCGCAGCTCGCTGCGCAGCAGCTCGTGCCCGGCCAGCGCGGCGTGCAGCCGCTTGCCGGTCAGGTGGACGGTGTCGCCCTCGGGCACGACCCGACGCTACCGGGCCCCGGCCCGCCGGACATCGCCGGAGACGCGCAGGGCCCACCAGACCAGCGGGATCTGCAGCGGGAGCCGGCCCCACGCGACGGCCCGGTACGACGCCGGCTTACGCGACCAGCGCCGGGCCATCGCCACGTTGGCCGGGAACACTGCGGTGAACAGGGCCGCCGCGGCCCGGCCCCCGGTGCGCCGGGTCCGCGGGTGCGCGACCGCCGCCGCGACCGCGCCCTCGGCGGCCCCGGAGGCGTAGGTCCAGAACCGCGGGCTGCCGGGCAGGTTCCGCGGCACGATCGAGTCGAACGGCTCGGGCCGCACGGCGTGCAGGACGGCGGCGGAGCCGAGCAGCCCGGCCAGGACGTAGGCGGTGCGGCCGGCGGTGCGGTCGGTGGCGCGGCAGATCATGCCGTGGATCGTGCCACCCGGTCCGGTGCGCCGCCCCGCGCGTCCGCGGATCAGCCGGACGGCTCGGACAGCCGGTCGATCTCGTAGGACGCGGTGATCGCGTCACCGTGGCCGGATCCTGCAGCCCGGCCGGACCCTGGCTCAGGCTCGTAGCCGCAGCCCCTTCGGGGTGACCCGGAACCCGGCCTCGGTCAGCACCTCGGACAGCTCGGAGGCGAGCGAATCCTGCCCGTCGGCCCGCTCGACGGCGAGCGAGCCCAGCCAGCCCTCGTGCACCGCCCCGGCGAGCGCCTCGGCCCCGGCGCGCAACTCGTCGCGGTCGCCGGTGAACGACAGCAGCGACTTCCCGCCACGTTCGACGTAGAGCGCGGGGGTGCCCTCCACCAGCACGACCAGCGCGCCCGCCTTGCGGCCCGGGCGGTGCTTGGTGTCCCCGAGCGACTCCGGCCACGGCAGCGCGGCGCCGTAGGGCTGCGCCGGGTCGGCCGCGGCCAGGACGACCCGGGACAGACCCCGCCAGGCGTCCTGCGGGGCGCGCGGCGGGCCCGACCCGCGGCCGAACTCGTCGTGCCGGCCGGCGCCCGAGCCGGGGAACATCCCCGGCCGGCGCAGGTCGTCCGGGATGCCGTCGGCGCGGCCGGTCGGGTCCGCGCCGGTCGGGTTCGGTCCGCCGGCGTCGAGGCCCCCGTCGACGCCGTCCGCACGGCCCGCTGCCGCGTTCCCCGCTGCGGGGCTCCCCGGCTCGGTACCGCCCGGCACAGGGTCGCGCCGGTCGGGTTCCGCGGGGGCGTCCCCGAGATCCCCGACATTCCCGGCGGCTCCGACGCGCCCGGCCGATCCGCCCCGGCCACCGACCGGGCCGTCCGGTCCGGCCATCGCCCGGACCCGGTCGATCGCGCCGGGCACCGCGAACTGGGCCGCGCCCAGGCCCTCCACGATGTAGCCGCGCCGGCACCGGCCGGACTCCTCCATCGCCCGCAGGACCTTGTAGACGGCCGCGAACCCGCCGGACACGCGCTCGGTGCCCAGCGCCCCCCTGGTCAGGACGCCGTGCCGCTCCAGGAACGCCTCGGCCATGGCGTGCGCCCGCCGGGTCGGGTCCGGCTCGCGCGGCACCGCCACCGACCAGCGCCCGCCCACCGACGGCGGTCCGGTCCGGCTCGGCATCGACGGTCGCCCGGCCCGCAGCTGGGCGTAGCGCCCGCGCGGGGCCCGCCGGCCGGTGCGGTGCGCCCCGGCCTGCCGCCCCGCGCCGCCGCGGCGGCTCCCGCTCCCGCCGAGCCGGGCGCGCAACGGGCCGAGCGTGTCGTTGGTCAGCGCGCCCGCCCACACCAGGTCCCAGACGGCCCCGACGACGTCCTCGTCGGACGGGACGGGCTCGTCCCGTTCCTTGAGCAGGGTCCCGGCCCGGGTCGCCAGCTCCCGGAAGAACAGCGCACCGCCGCCGGAGAACACGTCCGGGTCGGCGGACTCCGGGTCGGTCAGCGACCCCGGATCGGGCAGGCCCAGCGCCGCGAGCACCGCGGCGTGCAGCGGGGTCCCCGCGGTGTCCAGGTCCGGGACCGGCAGCAGCAGGTCGGCGACATCGGCCGGAGCGAGCGCCAGCCAGCCGTCCTGACCGGTCAGCGCACCGCACCCGGCCCAGGTGACCTCGCCGGCCGCGGTCAGCTCGTCGAGCAGGGCGGGGGTGTAGCCGGGCAGCCGCGCGGGCAGGATCAGCGACTCCACCGCGCTGGCCGGCAGCGGTGCCCCGGCCAGCTGCTCGATCACGCCGAGCACGTCCTCGGCGCCCGGGGCCCGGCGGACCCGCCCGCGCCGGTCACCGCCCGCCTGCACCTGCACGCCCTGCCAGGCGGGCAGGAACCGGCCCAGGGCGCGCTGCTCGACCGGTTCCACCTCCTGGCGGAGCCGGGCCAGCGACGCCCGCCGCAGCCGGCGCAGCACCTCGGCGTCGCAGTACTCGGTCTCGTTGGCGGATCCGGCCGGCACCGCCACCTGCGGGCGCAGCTCGCCGCGGACCAGCCGGCCGGTCGCGGTGAGCCGGTCCAGCACGCCGGCCACGACGGCGACGCCGAGACCGAACCGGCGCGCGCACTCCGCCGGGGTGAAGGGCCCGTGGGTGCGGGCGTAGCGCAGCACGAGGTCCCCGAGCGGATCGGTCACCGGCTCGGTGAACGCCTCCGGCACCCCCACCGGCAGGGCCGTGCCGAGGGCGTCCCGGATCCGGCCTGCGTCCTCGATCGCGATGAACCGCTCCTCGCCGGCGATACGCACCCGCAACGCGCGGCGTGCGGTCTCCAGCTCGGCCAGCCACGCCGGGTCGACGCCCCGGGCGCGGCCGTCGGCCTCGGACAGGTCACCGACGAAACGCAGCAGGTCGGCGGCACCCTCGGCGTCGCGGGCGTGCCGGTCCGGGGCGGTGCGTTGCAGCGCCGCCTCGACCTCGGCGAGCACCTCGGGATCGAGCAGCTCCCGGATCGCCTCCGAGCCCAGCAGCTCGGACAGCAGCGTCGAGTCCAGCGACAGCGCGGCGGCCCGGCGCTCGGCCAGCGGCGCGTCGGCCTCGTACAGGAACATCCCGACGTAGCCGAACAGCAGGCTGCGCGCGAACGGCGACGGCTGCGCGGTCTCGACCTCGGCGACCTTGACCTTCCGGGACCCGACGTCGCCCATCAGCTCGCGCAGCCCGGGCAGGTCGTAGACATCCTGCACGCACTCCCGCATCGCCTCCAGGGTGATCGGGAACGAGTCGTACTTCCCGGCCACCGAGAGCAGCTGCGCCGAGCGCTGCCGCTGCTGCCACAGCGGGCTGCGCCGCCGCGGGTCGCGGCGGGGGAGCAGCAGCGCGCGCGCCGCGCACTCCCGGAACCGGGAGGCGTAGAGCGCGGAGTTGCCCAGCTCGGCGACCACGATCTGCTCGATCTCACCCGGGTCCAGCAGCACGTCCTCGGCGCTCGGGACGACCTCGGCACCGGAGTCGTCGACCGCGTCCGGCAGCCGCAGCACGATCCCGTCGTCGGCGCCGGACGCGCTCACCTCGACGCCGCGCCGTTCGCGCATCCGGGCCGCGATCGCCAGTGCCCACGGGCCGTTGACCTGCGCCCCGAACGGTGAGTGCACGACGAGGCGCCAGTCGCCCAGTTCGTCGCGGAAGCGCTCGACCAGGATCGTGCGGTCGCTGGGCACGTGCCGGGTCGACTCGCGCTGTTCGCGCAGGTAGGACAGCAGGTTGTCGCAGGCCCACTCGTCGAGCCCGGCGGCAGCTGCGCGCTCGCGGGCGGCCTCCTCGGCGAGCCCGGACATCTCCCGGACGAAGGCGCCGACCGCCCGGCCCAGCTCCAGCGGGCGGCCGATCGACTCGCCCTTCCAGAACGGCATCCGGGAGGGGACCCCCGGCGCCGGGGTCACGATCACGCGGTCGTGCGTGATGTCCTCGACCCGCCACGACGACGTCCCGAGCAGGAAGGTGTCGCCCACCCGGGACTCGTAGACCATCTCCTCGTCCAGCTCGCCGACCCGCGACCCGGCACCGTCCGCGCCGCCCGGGGTCATGACGGTGAACAGGCCCCGGTCCGGGATCGTCCCGCCGGAGGTGACGGCGAGCCGCTGCGTCCCGGGCCGCCCGCGCAGCTCATCGGTGACCCGGTCCCAGGTGATCCGCGCGCGCAGCTCACCGAACTCCTCGGACGGGTAGCGCCCGGACAGCATGTCCAGCACCGAGTGCAGCGCCGAGTCCGGCAGGGCGGCGAACGGGGCGGCCCGGCGGACCGTCGCCGCGAGGTCGGAGAGCGGCCACGGCTCCATCGCCACCATCGCGACGACCTGCTGGGCCAGCACGTCGAGCGGGTTGCGCGGGTAGCGCATCGACTCGATCCGGCCGCTCGACATCCGCTCCGCGACGACCGCGCAGGACACCAGGTCACCGCGGTACTTGGGGAACACGACGCCTTCGGAGACCGCGCCGACCTGGTGCCCGGCCCGGCCGACCCGTTGCAACCCGGACGCCACCGACGGCGGCGCCTCGACCTGTACGACCAGGTCGACCGCGCCCATGTCGATGCCCAGCTCCAGGCTCGAGGTGGCCACGACGCAGGGCAGCACCCCGGATTTGAGCTCCTCCTCGACCAGCGTCCGCTGGCTCCGCGACATCGATCCGTGGTGCGCCTTGGCCACCGTCGCCGCGGCCCCGCCGCCGACCCCGGACTGCCCGATCGCCTCGGCCGGGAACGCGGTGTCCGGGCGGCCGTCGGGGTCGCCCGCCCCGTCCAGTTCGGTGGCGTCCTCCGCGGCCGCCGCCTGCTCCGCATCGATGCCCGTTCCGCTGTCGCTCCTCTCGGCGGCCAGCTCGTTGAGCCGGGACGTGAGCCGCTCGGCGAGCCGGCGCGAGTTGCTGAACACGATCGTCGAGCGGTGTTCCCGGACCAGGTCGAGCAGCCGTTCCTCGACCGCCGGCCAGATCGAGGGCTTCTGTGCGGTCCCCGCGGCGGAGCCGACGACCTCCTCGTCGGCGCTGCCCGGCGCGGGCCGCTCGTCGAGAGCGGCGAGATCCGGGACCGGGACCTGCACCTCGACCTCGATCGTCTTCGGGGTGGTGGGCTGCACCACCTGCACCGGGCGGGCACCGGACAGGAACGTCGACACCTCGTCCACCGGGCGGACCGTGGCGGACAGCCCGATCCTCTGCGGCGCCGACTCGGTGATCTCCTCCAGCCGCTCCAGGGACACCGCGAGGTGGGCACCGCGCTTGGTACCGGCGACCGCGTGGACCTCGTCGACGATGATCGTCCGGACCCCGCGCAGGGACTCCCGGGCGGCCGAGGTGAGCAGCAGGAACAGCGACTCCGGCGTGGTCACCAGCACGTCCGGCGGGGTCCGCGCGAACCGGCGGCGCTCGTCGGCCGGGGTGTCGCCGGTGCGCATCCCGACCGTGATGTCCGGGACCGGTGCGCCGAGCCGGTGCGCGGACTGCCGGATACCGGTCAAGGGCGACCGCAGGTTGCGGCCGACATCCACCGCGAGCGCCTTCAGCGGGGAGACGTAGAGGACCCGGCAGCGGTGTTTCGGCTCGTCCGGCGGGGCCTCGGCGGCCAGCCGGTCCAACGCCCAGAGGAAGGCCGCGAGCGTCTTGCCGGACCCGGTCGGGGCCACCACGAGTGCGTTCCGGCCGGCCTGGGCGGCCGACCAGGCACCCTCCTGGGCTGCGGTGGGCGCGGCGAAGGCCCCCTCGAACCACAGGCGGGTGGCGGGGGAGAAGCCCTCGAGTGTGCTCACGCCTCCATGATGCGGGCGGGGACCGACAGTTTCGCGTCGACGCCTCCGCCGACCGCTCCGAGCGGGCGGTCAGCCGGCGGAGCGGGCCGCGTCGGCGCGGACCCGCGGCCAGACCTCCGTGGGCTCGGAGCCGGGGAACTCGGCGACCAGCGCCGCCACCGTCCAGGTCATGCTCGCGAGGAAGTCGTCCCCGAGGGCGTCGACGTAGTGCGAGGTCTCGCGGGCGCTCTCCGGGTCGGTCAGCGGCGTGATCGTGTAGCGGGCGCGGGCGGCGTAGCGGCGGCCCAGCTCGGCCTCGATCCAGCCGAGTGCGCATTCGGCGCCGTCGTCCCGGTCGGACAGCGCGGTGCGGGCCGCGTCGAACCAGTCGGCGAGCACCAGGAACGCCAGCGACCAGCCGGGCGGGGTGGCGTCCGGCGGCAGGTCCCGGTCGACGGCGGTGAGCCTGCGGACCGCGAACCGGGCGGGATCCGGGCCGGGCGTCTCGAGGGTCTCGCGCACCGCTCCGGCGAGGGTGTCCGACACCAGCCGGTACGCCTCCTCCAGCTCGGCGTCCCGCTCGTTCGTCGCGGCCATGGCCGCACCGCCCTCCTGCTCGACCGTCCGTTGCGGCGCGACCCTAACCGCCCGCGCGGGTGCCGCGGACCGGTGGCCGGGACCGGTGGCTCAGCGCTTGCGTTGCTGGATCCACCAGCGCACCAGGACCACGAGGGCGGACAGCAGGGCCAGCAGCGAGACGAGCTGCCAGGCCAGCGGCGACCCGATACCGGTCGTCGCGAGGACCTCGCCGGCCACGTCGACGGGCGCCGGCACCTGCAGTTCGGACATATCGCCCAGGGTACCTGGTGCACTGCTCCTTTCGCCCGTAGCTGCGGGTGCGCTCGCCCCGACCGGGGAGCGGACTACCCTCGGCCGCGTGCGACTGAGTTACTTCCGGACGCTGATGGAGGACGAGTTCGGCTCCGTCCGGGCCGCGTCGCTGTCCCGGGACCATGTCTTCGCCCAGCTCGACGGGCAGACGGTCGAGCAGGCGATCGAGTCGGGGGTCGAGCTGCGCCGGATCTGGCGTGCGGTCTGCGAGGTCTACGAGGTTCCGCCCGCGCGCCGCTGACGGTGCGTGCCGCGGACGCGGGGCCGCCGTACCCGTCGGAGCCGTGTCGCGACGCCCGGCGACCGCTCGGCTCCGGGTGACGGCCGGTCGGCGTGTCGCCGTTCGGATCGAACGGCTGTTCGTCTACCGTCCCGGTCGGGACGTGCTGTCCGTGCACCCGGTGAGTTGTCCACAGGCGGTGAACCGACCGTCGTCACTGTCGGGGGTTCCCCATACCGTTGCGGTGTGCCTCCCCGGAAGACAGCAACACCCGCAGCAGGACCCGATCGCAGATCAGCGAGGAGCCAAGAGATGACCACTCCGGACCGCGAGAAGGCGCTCGAACTCGCCCTCGCGCAGATCGAGAAGAACCACGGCAAGGGATCGGTGATGCGGCTGGGCGACCAGACCCGCGTCCCGATCAGCGCCATCTCCACCGGCTCCATCGCGCTCGACGTGGCGCTCGGGGTCGGCGGCATTCCCCGCGGCCGGGTCGTGGAGATCTACGGCCCGGAGTCCAGCGGTAAGACCACCGTCGCGCTGCACGCGGTGGCGAACGCGCAGGCCGCCGGCGGGGTGGCCGCGTTCGTGGACGCCGAGCACGCGCTCGACCCGGAGTACGCCAAGACGCTCGGGGTGAACACCGACGACCTGCTGGTCTCCCAGCCGGACACCGGCGAGCAGGCGCTGGAGATCGCGGACATGCTGATCCGCTCCGGCGCGCTGGACGTCATCGTCATCGACTCGGTGGCCGCGCTCGTGCCGCGCGCCGAGATCGAGGGCGAGATGGGCGACAGCCACGTCGGCCTGCAGGCCCGGCTGATGAGCCAGGCGCTGCGGAAGATCACCGGTGCGCTGAGCTCCTCGGGCACCACGATGATCTTCATCAACCAGTTGCGCGAGAAGATCGGCGTGATGTTCGGGTCCCCGGAGACCACGACCGGTGGTAAGGCGCTGAAGTTCTACGCCTCGGTCCGGATGGACATCCGCCGGATCGAGACCCTGAAGGACGGCACCGACATGGTCGGCAGCCGGACCCGGGTCAAGGTCGTGAAGAACAAGGTCGCTCCGCCGTTCAAGCAGGCCGAGTTCGACGTGCTCTACGGCGTCGGTATCAGCCGGGAGGGATCGCTGATCGACGTGGGCGTGGAGCAGGGGATCATCCGCAAGTCCGGTGCCTGGTACACCTACGAGGGCGACCAGATGGGGCAGGGCAAGGAGAACGCCCGCAAGTTCCTCAAGGAGAACCCGGACGTCGCGGCCGAGGTCGAGAAGCGGATCAAGGAGAAGCTCGGGATCGGTGCCGTGGTCGACGCCGAGGAGTCGGAGCCGGTCGAGGCGCTGCCCGCCCCGGTCGACTTCTGAGCGTGTCCGGGGAGTCGGAGGGCCGGTACCGGATCGCGGACCTGTCGGCCCTGGAGGACGAGGACCCGCCCACCCTCCGGGTCGCCTCGTTCGACGACCTCGGCCCGGCCGCCGAGGAGCAGGAGGCGCGCCCGGACGGTGCCCGCCCGGTCGGATCGGGCCGGGTGGCCGCGTTCGACGGGATCGCGACCGGTGGCACCGGGGGGGTGGCGGAGGCCGGGAACCCCGACGGGGGCGCTCCCGCGGCCTCCCGGGTCGCCTCGTTCGACGCGCTCGCCGGGAGCGGGCCCGGGCGATCCCGTGACCGTCGGCGCGGGTCCCGCGGGTCAGCCGGGGCAGGCAGGTCAGACGGGAACGACGCGGCGGCGCCCCGTACCGGCGGTGCCGGCCCCGCTGTCGGCGGCCACCCGGGGCCCGGTCCGGAGGCCGGCCAGGGCATCGGGGCAGACACCGACACCGACACCGGTCCAGGCACAGACACAGGCACCGAGGCCGGTGATCGTCGCGGCCGCCGGGAGGGGCGGCGTGGCCGCCGGGACGGTGCCCGCGGCGGCCGGACCGGTCGCGCGGGTGGCACCGGTGCGCCGACGGAGGAGCGGCCGGCGACCCCGGCCGAGCAGCAGGCGCGGGCGAAGGAGATCTGCCTGCGCCTGCTCACCGACCGGGCCCGCACCGTGCAGGAACTGCGGGACGCGATGGTCCGCAAGGAGATCCCGGAGGACGTCGCGGACGGCGTGCTGGAGCGGTTCGACGAGGTCGGCCTGGTCGACGACGCGGCGTTCGCCGAGCTGTGGGTCCGGTCCCGTCACCAGTACCGCGGACTGGGCCGGCGGGCCATCGCGGTCGAGCTGCGGCGCAAGGGCGTCGACTCGGAGACCGCCGCCGAGGCACTCACCGGGATCGACGACGACGCCGAGCGCGACCGGGCCCGCGAGCTCATCGCCCGCCGGCTGCGCGGCCTCCCCATCGGGAGCCGGGAGGAGCGACAGTCCACCGCGCGCAAGCTCGTCGGGATGCTGGCCCGCAAGGGGTACGGCCCGAACGTCGCCTACGGCGTGGTTCGCGACGAGATCGCCGCGGCGGGTGCCGACGCCGAGGAGCTCGGCGAGGAGCCGCCGGGCGAGCACTGACCGGCACGAAGCGGCCGGGCGACCGAGCAACCGAGCGGCCGGGCGGCCGCCGCATCAGCCGAGCAGCTCCCGCCCGGACCGGTGCCGGTGCAGTACCTGCACATCGGTGGTCGCGTCCCGCAGCGTCCCGTCGGACATGTGCTCGAGCAACGTGTCCGCGAACGCGGTGACGGCCGGGGTCGGAGCGATGTCGGCGCGCCGGGCCAGGGCCACCGTCCGGTGCAGCGCCGGGTTGAGCACGGTCCGGCGCAACCGGGGCCGGCCGGTGAACACCAGATCCGGCACGACCGCCACCCCGGTGCCGGCCTCGACCATCCGCAGCACGGCGTCCATCTGCCCGCCCTCCACCGCTATCCGCGGTGTCACCCCGGCCACCGCGTACGCCCGCAGCGTCACCTCCCGCAGGTCGTAACCCTTGCGGACCATCACCAGGTCGTGTTTGGCCAGCTCGGCTACCGTCATCGATCCGCGCGGGCTCAGCGGCCGGCGGGCCCGCGGCGAGGCGACCGACAACCGCTCGCGCAGCAGCGGTGCCGTGTGCAGCGCCGGGTCGACCCCGTCCGGCGGCACGATGACCAGGGCCACGTCCAGCTCGTTGCGCACCAGCGCCGTCACCAGCGGCTGCGACCCGTCCTCGGCCAGCTCCACCGCGATCTCCGGGTGCCGGGAGTGGAAGACCCGCAGCACGTCGGACAGCACACCGATGCACAGCGACGGCGTCGCGCCGACCCGGACCCGCCCGCTGCGCAGCCCGACCATCTCGGCCACCGTGGCGCGGACCATGTCGGAGTCGGCGAGCATCCGCCGGGCCAGCGGCAGTACGGCGTCGCCGGCCGGGGTCAGCGTGACCACCGAGCCCCGGTTCAGCAACGGTGCGCCGAGCTCGTCCTCCAACGACCGCAGCGCCCGGCTGAGTGTGGGCTGGGCGACACCCACCTGGTCGGCCGCCCGAGTGAAGCTGCGCACGTTCACCACGGCGACGAAGTACATGAGCTGCTGAAGTGTCACGCTCATAGCATACGGCTATGGATCCGGCTGTCCGATGCATTGGACCGCGGCTGACGTTGGTATGTCCACTTGTCCCGTGGTCACGATGTCCGAGAAGACGCGGGCGGGCGAAGCTGCCAAGCCCCGGCGTCCGCGCACACCGAGCGCGTTCCTGAAGTTCGTGATGGCGGTGAGCGGTGTCTTCCTGCTGCTCTACGTCGTCCTGCACATGATCGGCAACCTGAAGATCTTCTTCGGGCCGGAGTCGATCGATCATTACGCGGCCTGGCTCCGGACGATCCTGGAGCCTGCCCTCCCGCACACGGGCATGCTGTGGATCGTCCGGGTGGTGCTGCTGGTGTCGGTGATCGCCCACATCTGGGCGGCGACCGTGCTGGCCCTGCGCGCGAAGCGGGCGCGCCCGATCAAGTACGCGGGTGGCTCGTACAAGGTGAAGGGCAGCTACGCGGCCCGCACCATGCGCTGGGGCGGCGTGATCATCGCACTGTTCGTGATATACCACCTGCTCGACCTGACCTTCGGTGTCGCCAACCCCAACGGGGTGCACCTTCAGGTCTACGACAACATCGCCGCCGGGTTCGCCCCCGAGCGCTGGTACGTGACCCTGTTCTACGTGCTCGCCGTCGTCTCGCTGGGCTTCCACGTCCAGCACGGCATCTTCTCCGGCATCCAGACGCTCGGGTGGAACAGCAACCGCCGGGAGCGCACCATCAAGCTGGTGTCGACGGTGTTCGCCGTCGTCCTGACGCTCGGGTTCATCTCGGTGCCCCTCGCCGTCACGTTCGGAGTGGTCTGACCCATGACTGACGCCAATTCCCACCACGCGAGCTACAACGGGAGCAGCGACGGCGGAACGAGCCTCTACGCTGACTATTCGACCGGCGAGCCGGTCGTCGACAAGGCCGTCCCGTCCGGCCCGATCGAGTCCCGCTGGGAGCGCCGCCGGTTCGGCGTGAAGCTGGTCAACCCGGCCAACAAGCGCTCGAAGAAGATCATCGTCGTCGGTTCCGGCCTGGCCGGGGGCGCCGCGTCCGCCACGCTCGGCGAGGCCGGCTACCAGGTCAAGACGTTCTGCTACCAGGACAGCCCGCGTCGGGCACACTCGGTCGCCGCGCAGGGCGGCATCAACGCCGCGAAGAACTACCGCAACGACGGCGACAGCGTGTACCGGCTGTTCTACGACACCGTGAAGGGCGGCGACTTCCGCGCCCGCGAGTCGAACGTGCACCGGCTGGCCGAGGTCAGCCGCAACATCATCGACCAGTGCGTCGCGCAGGGCGTCCCGTTCGCACGCGAGTACGGCGGCCTGCTCGACAACCGCTCGTTCGGCGGCGTGCAAGTCTCGCGCACCTTCTACGCCCGTGGCCAGACCGGCCAGCAGCTGCTGCTCGGCGCGTACCAGGCCCTGGAACGCCAGGTGCAGGCCGGCACGGTCGAGATGTTCACCCGGCACGAGATGCTGGAGCTGATCGTCGTCGAGGGCCGGGCGCGCGGCATCGTCGCCCGCGACATGATCACCGGTGAGATCGAGACGCACACCGCGGACGCGGTCGTGCTCGCCTCCGGTGGCTACGGCAACGTCTTCTACCTCTCGACGAACGCCAAGGGCTGCAACGTCACCGCCTCCTGGCGGGCACACCGCAAGGGCGCGCTGTTCGCGAACCCGTGCTTCACCCAGATCCACCCGACCTGCATCCCGGTCTCGGGTGACCACCAGTCGAAGCTGACCCTGATGTCGGAGTCGCTGCGCAACGACGGCCGGGTCTGGGTGCCGAAGGAGCTCGGTGACGAGCGCGGACCGAACCAGATCCCGCACTCCGAGCGCGACTACTTCCTGGAGCGCAAGTACCCGGCGTTCGGCAACCTGGTGCCCCGTGACATCGCGTCCCGGGCCGCCAAGGAGGTCTGCGACGAGCAGCGCGGCGTCGGGCCGGGCGGCCTGGGCGTCTACCTGGACTTCGACGACGCCATCCAGCGGCTCGGCCGCAAGGCCGTCGAGGCCAAGTACGGCAACCTCTTCGAGATGTACGAGCGGATCACGGGGGAGAACCCCTACGAGGTCCCGATGCGGATCTACCCCGCCGTGCACTACACGATGGGCGGGCTCTGGGTCGACTACGACCTGCAGTCCACCATCCCCGGCCTGTACGTGGGCGGCGAGGCGAACTTCTCCGACCACGGCGCGAACCGGCTCGGTGCCTCGGCCCTGATGCAGGGCCTGGCGGACGGCTACTTCGTGCTGCCGGTGACCATCGGCGACTACATCGCCAAGCACAACCTCGACGACGTCGCAGACGACGCGCCGGAGGTCCTCGAGGCCCGCAAGCAGGTCACCGACCGGATCGACCAGCTGCTCTCGATCAACGGCAGCCGCACGGTGGACTCGTTCCACCGTGAGCTGGGCCAGATCATGTGGGAGTACTGCGGCATGGAGCGGACGGAGGAGGGCCTGCGCAAGGCGCTGGACCGGATCCCGGAGCTGCGCCGCGAGTTCTGGAGCGACGTCAAGGTGCCCGGCACCGGGGCGGAGCTCAACCAGAGCCTGGAGAAGGCCGGCCGGGTGGCCGACTTCCTCGAGCTCGGCGAGCTCCTGTGCCTGGACGCCCTGGTCCGCCGCGAGTCCTGCGGCGGGCACTTCCGCGGGGAGAGCCAGACCGAGGACGGCGAGGCCCTGCGCGACGACGAGAACTTCTCCTTCAACTCGGCCTGGGAGTTCACCGGCCGCGGGCAGGCCCCGGTCCTGCACAAGGAGGAGCTCGTCTTCGAGTACGTGCACCCGACCCAGCGCAGCTACAAGTAAGGCGAGCGGACGTGAAACTGACTCTGAAGGTCTGGCGGCAGCGCGACACGGTCGACAAGGGCCGCCTGCACACCTACGACGTCGAGGCCGACGAGGACATGTCGTTCCTCGAGATGCTCGACGTGCTCAACGAGCGCTTGATCCTCTCCGGCGAGGAGCCGGTGGCGTTCGACCACGACTGCCGTGAGGGCATCTGCGGTACCTGCAGCATGGTCATCGACGGCCAGCCGCACGGCCCGCAGCGGGCGACCACCGCCTGCCAGCTGCACATGCGGCACTACAACGACGGCGACACGATCGTGGTCGAGCCGTTCCGGTCGGGCGCGTTCCCGGTGATCAAGGACCTGGTCGTCGACCGCGGCGCGTTCGACAAGATCATCCAGGCGGGCGGCTACGTCTCGGCGAACACCGGCTCGGCCCCGGAGGCGCACTCCACCCCGGTGCCGAAGGCGGCCGCCGACCGCTCGTTCGCCGCGGCGAACTGCATCGGCTGCGGCGCCTGCGTGGCGGCCTGCCCGAACGGTTCGGCGTCGCTGTTCCTCGGCGCCAAGCTGACCCACCTGGGCGAGATGCCGCAGGGCCAGCCTGAGCGCTACGAGCGCGTCGTCAACATGGTCGAGACGCACGAGGACGCCGGGTTCGGTGGTTGCACCAACACCGGTGCCTGCGCCACCGCCTGCCCGAAGGAGATCCCGCTCGACGTGATCTCCCAGCTCAACCGGGACTACCTCGCGGCGACCGTGGGCGGGCGCAAGAGGGACTGAGCCGGCCCGGTACGCGAACGCCCCGACATACGAACGGCCCGGTCCGCAGCGCGCGGGCCGGGCCGTCCGTCGTGCCTCGACGGATGCGAGTGGTGCCGGGGTGGATCAGACCAGGCCGAGGGCCAGCATCGCCTCGGCGACCCGGGAGTAGCCGGCGATGTTCGCCCCGGCGACGTAGTCCCCGGGACGGCCGTACTCCTCGGCCGTGGCGTGGCACCGGTCGTGCAGGTCGATCATGATCTCGCGCAGCCGGTTCTCGGAGTGCTCGAAGCTCCAGCTGTCGCGTGAGGCGTTCTGCTGCATCTCCAGCGCGGACGCGGCGACCCCGCCCGCGTTGGCGGCCTTGCCCGGCGCGAAGATCACTCCACCCTCGTGCAGGACGCGGGCGGCCTCCGGGGTGGTCGGCATGTTCGCGCCCTCGCCGACGACCAGGCACCCGTTGCGGGCCAGCGCGGCGGCGCCGTCGGCGTCCAGCTCGTTCTGCGTCGCCGAGGGCAGCGCGACCTGGCAGGGGATGTCCCAGATCGACCGGTCGGCGGCGTACTCGGCGTGCCCGATCTTCTCGGCGTAGACGTCGAGGCGCTCCCGGCGGACCTCCTTGATCTCCTTCAGCAGTTCCAGGTCGACGCCCTCCGGGTCGTGCACGACGCCGCTGGAGTCGGACACCGCGACCACCCGGCCGCCGAGCTGGTGCACCTTCTCGACCGTGTACAGCGCGACGTTGCCCGAGCCGGACACCACGACGTCCTTGCCCTCGAACCCGTCGCCGCGAGTGCGCAGCACCCGCTCCACGAAGTACGTGCAGCCGTAGCCGGTGGCCTCGCGGCGGACCTGCGCACCGCCGTAGACCAGGCCCTTCCCGGTGAGCACCCCGGACTCGTACCGGTTGGTGATCCGCTTGTACTGGCCGAACAGGAAGCCCAGCTCGCGGGACCCGACACCCATGTCACCGGCCGGGACGTCGGTGTACTCGCCGATGTGCCGGTAGAGCTCGGTCATGAAGCTCTGGCAGAACCGCATCACCTCGCGGTCCGAACGGCCCCGCGGGTCGAAGTCCGAGCCGCCCTTGCCACCGCCGATCGGGAGCCCGGTCAGCGCGTTCTTGAAGACCTGCTCGAAGCCGAGGAACTTCACGGTGCCGAGCATCACCGACGGGTGGAACCGCAGGCCGCCCTTGAAGGGCCCGAGGGCGCTGTTGAACTCCACCCGGAAGCCCCGGTTGATGTGGATGTCGCCGTTGTCGTCCTCCCACGGCACCCGGAAGATGATCTGGCGCTCGGGCTCGCAGATCCGCTCGACGATCCGGGCCTGGGCGTACTCCGGGTGCTTGTCGACCGCGGGGCCGATGCTCTCCAGCACCTCGTGGACGGCCTGGTGGAACTCCGTCTCGCCCGGGTTGCGGTCCAGGACCCGTTGGTGGATGGCCTCCAGTGTCTGGTGCATCGGTGCTGTGCGCTCCTCGCCGGGTCGGGGTCGGCGTCGGTCGCCGGCTGGTCCCTGGCCGGTCCGCGTGCCGGCGGATCGACCCATCGCACCATGAGACCACCGGTACCGCCGTATGGCGCCATGTACCGGGTCACAACGTGTGAAGGCCCACCGGCTGTGAGTCACATCTCGATCCGGTGCACGAATCGAGGTCGTCTTAGGTCACATGTGATCCGAGCCGTACTCTCTGGCGAACCACGCTCGTCGCGTGGTGCCAGACAGGACACGGCGCCGTGTCCGGGCCCGCACCGGGCCGCCGCGGTGCCGGTGAGACGACAGGAGCTCCCGCGCGTGTCATCCACCACTGACACCGGCGGCAGGACCGGCGCAGGCCGGGCCACGATCGCCGCACGCACGCTGCGCACCGACAGGTGGTGGCTCCCACCGCTGGCGACCTTCGTCGCGTTCGTGGCCTGGGTCGCCTACGCGACCGTGCGTGCCTTCATGCAGCAGTGGTACTTCGTGCCCGACTACGGCTACCTGACGCCGTTCTACTCGCCGTGCGTCTCCAATGGCTGCCTGACCGAGGCGGCGCACTTCGGCCGGTTCCTGCCGGACGTCTGGTGGCTGCCCTACGCGGCGATCTCGCTGCCGTTCCTGCTGCTGTTCCGGCTGACCTGCTACTACTACCGCAAGGCCTACTACCGGTCGTTCTGGCTGTCGCCGCCGGCCTGCGCGGTCGCCGAGCCGCACCAGCGCTACACCGGCGAGACCCGGTTCCCGCTGCTGCTGCAGAACGCGCACCGCTACTTCTTCTACCTCGCCGCGATCATCACGCTGATCAACACCTACGACGCGGTGCTGGCCTTCGCCAAGCCGGACGGCGGGTTCGGGCTCGGACTGGGCAACATCATCCTGGTCGCGAACGTGGTGCTGCTCTGGGGCTACACGGCGTCGTGCCACTCGTGCCGCAGCGCCGTCGGCGGGCGGCTCAACCACTTCTCCCGGCACCCGGTCCGCTACAAGATGTGGACCTTCGTGTCGAAGCTGAACACCCGGCACAGCCAGTACGCATGGGCGACACTGGCGAGCCTGGCCGTCACCGACTTCTACGTCATGGCCGTCTCGGCCGGCTGGATCTCCGACCTGCGGATCGTGGGGTGATCGACATGGATACGAACGAGCCGATCGAGCAGCACTCCTACGACGTCGTCGTGATCGGCGCGGGCGGGGCCGGCCTGCGCGCGGCGATCGAGGCGCGGCTGCAGGGCAAGAAGACCGCGATCATCTCCAAG
The DNA here is from genome assembly GCF_046546495.1 of Pseudonocardia nantongensis. Lineage (NCBI taxonomy): Bacteria > Bacillati > Actinomycetota > Actinomycetes > Pseudonocardiales > Pseudonocardiaceae > Pseudonocardia > Pseudonocardia nantongensis. Next base: position 45,186 of record NZ_JBKGXT010000013.1, read on the forward strand.
TCGCTGTTCGGCAAGGCGCACACGGTGATGGCCGAGGGCGGCTGCGCGGCGTCCATGGGCAACGCCAACCCGAACGACAGCTGGCAGGTGCACTACCGCGACACGATGCGTGGCGGGAAGTTCCTGAACAACTGGCGGATGGCCGAGCTGCACGCGAAGGAGGCACCGGACCGGGTCTGGGAGCTCGAGACCTACGGCGCGCTGTTCGACCGCACCGCCGAGGGGAAGATCAGCCAGCGGAACTTCGGCGGGCACACCTACCCGCGGCTGGCGCACGTCGGCGACCGCACCGGCCTGGAGCTGATCCGCACCCTGCAGCAGAAGGTCGTCTCGCTGCAGCAGGAGGACTTCGCCGCGACCGGAGACTACGAGTCCCGGATCCGGGTCTTCCACGAGTGCACGATCACCGAGCTGTTCAAGGCCGGCCCGGGTCCGGGTGTCCCGGACGAGCCCGGGAGGATCGCCGGTTGCTTCGGCTACTTCCGCGACGACGGCCGGTTCGTCCGGTTCGACGCGCCGGCGATCGTGCTGGCCACCGGCGGCGTCGGGAAGAGCTACTCGGTCACCTCGAACTCCTGGGAGTACACCGGCGACGGCCACGCGCTGGCCCTGCGCGCCGGCGCCTCGCTGATCAACATGGAGTTCCTGCAGTTCCACCCGACCGGGATGGTCTGGCCGCCGTCGGTGACGGGGATCCTGGTCACCGAGTCGGTCCGCGGTGACGGCGGTGTGCTGCGCAACTCCGACGGCAAGCGGTTCATGTTCGACTACGTGCCGGACGTGTTCAAGGAGCAGTACGCGACCACCGAGGAGGAGGGCGACCGCTGGTACTCCGACGCGGACAACAACCGGCGCCCGCCGGAGCTGCTGCCCCGAGACGAGGTGGCCCGCGCGATCAACTCCGAGGTCAAGGCCGGCCGGGGCAGCCCGCACGGCGGCGTGTTCCTGGACATCGCCTCCCGGCTCAAGCCCGACGAGATCCTCAAGCGGCTGCCGTCGATGCACCACCAGTTCAAGGAGCTGGCCGACGTCGACATCACCGCCGAGCCGATGGAGGTCGGCCCGACCTGCCACTACGTGATGGGCGGGGTCGAGGTCGACCCGGACACCGCGATGTCGAACGTGCCGGGGCTGTTCGCGGCCGGTGAGGTCGCGGGTGGCATGCATGGTTCCAACCGGCTCGGCGGGAACTCGCTGTCCGACCTGCTGGTGTTCGGTCGCCGGGCCGGCCTGGCCGCCGCGCGGCACGCCGACACCGGGCGACCGGCCGTCGTCGAGCAGGACGTGGACCAGGCCATGGAACGCGCGCTACTGCCGTTCTCCACGGCCACCGACGGCGGCGAGAACCCGTTCGTGGTGCAGCAGGAGCTGCAGAAGACCATGCACGAGCTGGTCGGCATCATCCGCAAGGAAGACGAGATGGAGATGGCCCTCAAGAGACTGGAGGACATCGCCACCCGCACCCGCACCGTCACCGTCGAGGGGCACCGGGTGTTCAACCCGGGCTGGCACCTGGCGCTGGACCTGCGGAACATGCTGCTGGTCTCGCTCTGCGTCGGGAAGGCGGCGCTGGAGCGGAAGGAGTCGCGCGGCGGCCACACCCGCGACGACTTCCCGGTCATGGACTCCGACTGGCGGCACCTGCTGCTGGTCTGCTCCGCGCTGGGCGAGGACAACGTGGAGCTGACACGCAAGGAGCAGACCGCGATGCGGTCGGACCTGTTCGACCTGTTCGAGATGGACGAGCTCAAGAAGTACTACACCGGCGAGGAGCTGGGCGGGCACCGAATGGAGCACGCGGAATGAGCATCCGACACCGCGCCGGGGAGGGCCAGGCATGACCAGCACCGAATCGAACTCGACTGCGAAGAAGCAGTCGCACCTGCAGCACTTCCGCGTCTGGCGCGGCGACGACACCAAGGGCGAGCTGGTCGACTTCGCCGTCGAGGTGCACGAGGGCGAGGTCGTCCTCGACATCATCCACCGGCTGCAGGCCACCGAGGCGAACGACCTGGCCGTGCGCTGGAACTGCAAGGCCGGCAAGTGCGGCTCGTGTTCCGCGGAGATCAACGGCCGGCCCCGGCTGCTGTGCATGACCCGGATGAACACGTTCGACGAGGACGAGGTCGTCACGGTCACGCCGCTGCGGACGTTCCCGGTGATCCGGGACCTGGTGACCGACGTGTCGTTCAACTACATCAAGGCCCGGGAGATCCCGAGCTTCACCCCGCCGGAGGGGCTGGAGCCGGGCGAGTACCGGATGCAGCAGGTCGACGTCGAGCGGAGCCAGGAGTTCCGCAAGTGCATCGAGTGCTACCTGTGCCAGGACACCTGCCACGTGGTCCGCGACCACGAGGAGAACAAGCCCGAGTTCGCAGGCCCGCGCTATCTGATGCGGGTCGCCGAGCTGGACATGCACCCGCTCGACGCGCACGGCAACCGCGCCGACGAGGCCCAGGACGAGCACGGCCTGGGCTTCTGCAACATCACCAAGTGCTGCACCGAGGTCTGCCCGGAGCACATCAAGATCACCGACAACGCGCTGATCCCGATGAAGGAGCGGGTCGTCGACACGAAGTACGACCCGCTCGTCTGGCTCGGCAACAAGATCTTCAAGCGGGACGGCGCCTGATGATCGGCTAGCGCTCCATCGAGCGGCGGATCTCGGCGAGCCGGTCCGCCCCCTTCCGCTCCCGGTCGGCGAACGCGTCGGACGCCTCCTGCGCCCGGGCGTCGCCACCGGCGAGCTCCTCGGCGGCCGCCGCCGTGGCCGCCCGGCCCTCGATCCGGTCCCGGACGAAGTCGAAGGTGGGCACGCCGTCGTCGGTGTAGTCGGTGACCGGCTCGACCGGCTCCGGCACCTGTGCGGAATCGCTCACTGGTCCTCCTCGGGACGGGGCCACCGACGGTACCGATGAGAACCGGCATCCGGAGCGGTCGGAGAGAACATGACGACGTTCGCGCTGGTCCCCGGAGCCGGGACCGACACCTGGTACTGGGGCCCGCTGATCCGGGAGCTGACCGGCCGCGGGCACCGCGCCGTCGCCGCCGACCTCCCGTGCGACGACGACGGCGCCACGCTCGAGGACTACGCCGACGCCGTCGTCGAGGCGGTGACGTGCTGTGGTGATCTGGACGGTGGCGGCGACCCGGACGGTGGCGGCGACCCGGACGACCTCGTCGTCGTCGCGCACTCGTTCGGCGGCTTCACCGCGCCGCTGGTGTGCGACCGCCTGCCGGTACGCGAGCTGGTGCTCGTGTCCGCGATGGTCCCGGCGCCCGCGGAGTCCGGCTCGGCCTGGTGGGCGGCGACCGGGCATTCGCAGGCCGCCCTCGCCGCACAGGACGCGAAGGACGGCCGGGGCCCCGACGACGTCGTCGCGCTCTTCTACCACGACGTCGCCGAGGAGACCGTCGCCGAGGCGTTGCGGCACGAGCGCGAGCAGTCCGCCACCGCGTTCGAGCAGCCGTGGCCACGGGACCGGTGGCCGGACGTCCGCACCCGGTACCTGCTGTGCCGCGACGACAAGCTCTTCCCCTCCGCGTTCGTGCGGACCATGCTCGCGCGGCGGCTGCGCGGCGTGGTGCCCGAGGCGGTACCCGGGGCGCACCACCCGATGCTGTCGCACCCCGCGCGGCTGGCCGGGGCACTGCTGGCCGGGGCACGGCCGACCGGCGCGCTGCCGACCGGGGCACGGCCGACCGGGGCACGGCCGACCGGCTGACGCCGACCGCGATGATGCCCGGTGTGGCGCGCACGCGGATCCGGGAGCTGGTGGTGGTGCACGACGCGACCTGCGCGCGGTGCTCGCGGATCGCGCAGGAGCTGCCCGGCTGCGTGACCGTGCGGGTTCGGGCCCGGTCCTGCCGCGAGCCCCGGCTGGCCGAGATCTACCCGAACCTGCCCGCGGACGTCGCCACCTGCCACACACCCGCGGTCGGCGTGCTGCGCACCGACGGCCGGGTGCGCTGGTGGACCGGGCTGCGGGGAGCGCTGGGCATCGCCCCGGTGCTGCGCCCGGGCGCGTTGCCGACGACGATCCGGCTGCTGCGCGAGGCCACCGGGGCTCGCGGCAGGACCGGGTGACTAGCGTGGGCCCCGTGACGATCTCGGGGTACGGGTCGTGGCCGACACCGGTCACGTCCGAACTGGTGGTGACGGCCGCGGTGCGGCTCGGTGAGGTCCGCCCGGACGGCGCGCCCGGCGCCGTGGACACCGGGGTGATCTGGGCCGAGGGACGGGCCGCCGAGGGGGGCCGCATCCAGCTGGTCCGCCGCAGCGACGACGGCACCCGCACCGACCTGCTGCCCGACGGCGCGAACGCGCGCACCGCCGTGCACGAGTACGGCGGCGGCGCGTGGTGGCTGCACGACGGCAGCCCGGGCGTGCTCTGGTACGTCGAGTGGTCCGACCAGCGGCTGTACCGCCTGGACCGCTCGGCCGGTGCCGCAGCCCCGGTGGCGCTGACCCCGGAACCGGCGGTGCCGCGCGGGGACCGCTACGCCGACGGCCACGTCGCCCCGGACGGCAGCTGGCTGGTCGCCGTGCGTGAGCACCACCCGGCCGAGCACGCCCCGGCCGCCGACGTCGTGAACGAACTCGTCCGGCTGGACGCCCGCACCCCGTCCGCACCGGAGGTGCTGGTCAGCGGCCCGGACTTCGTGGCCGCGCCGCGCATCTCGGCCGACGGCGGGACGCTGGCCTGGCTGTCCTGGGACCACCCGTCGATGCCGTGGGACGACGTCGTGCTCACCGTCCGCGACCTGGAGTCCGGGCTCGACACGGTCATCGCGGGCGGGCCGGGGGAGTCGGTCACCGAGCCGCAGTGGCAGCCCGACGGCTCGCTGACCTTCGTCTCGGACCGCAGCGGGTGGTGGAACCTCTACCGCTGGACGCCCGGCCACGACATCGAGGCACTGATCCGGATCGACGCCGAGATCGGTGTCCCGGGCTGGGCGCTGGGCGGGTCCCGCTACACCCTGCTCGACGACGGCCGGGTCGTGTTCGCGCGGTCGTCGCAGGGCTTCGACGCGCTCGCCGTCCGCGAGGTGGACGGGACGGTCACCGAGCTGGACACCCCGTTCTCGGTGGTCGGGTCGGTGCGCGCCGACGGCCCGCACGCGGTCGTCTGCGTCGCCGGCAGCCCGACCGCCGAACCGGGGGTGCACCGCGTGGTGCCCGCCCCGGCCACCGCGGGGGAGCCGGGCGCGGCCGGGGTGCAGGTGCTGCGCGCCCCGCGGGACCTCGGCCTGGACCCGGAGTCGATCTCGGTGCCGGAGCCGATCCAGTTCCTCTCCCAGGACGTCGAGGGCGGCCCGCGCACCGGCTACGCGCTCTACTACCCGCCTGCAGGGACCGGCACCGCTCCGGAGGGCGAGCTGCCGCCACTGCTGGTGGTGATCCACGGCGGGCCGACCGGCGCCGCCGCGCCGGTGCTGTCGGTGGGCGTGCAGTACTGGACGAGCCGTGGGATCGGCGTCGTCGACGTCGACTACGGCGGGTCCACCGGGTACGGCCGCGAGTACCGCGAGCAGCTCAAGGGGGCCTGGGGCGTCGTCGACGTCGCGGACTGCCTGGCGGCGGCCCGCACGCTGGCCGAGACCGGGCGCGCCGACCCGGACCGGCTGGCGATCCGCGGCGGCTCCGCGGGCGGGTTCACCACCCTGGCGGCGCTGGCCCGCGACGACACCCCGTTCTCGGCCGGAGCCGACCACTTCGGCGTCGCGGACCTGGCGGCGCTGGCGGCCGACACCCACAAGTTCGAGTCGCGCTACCTGGACGGGCTGGTCGGGCCCTACCCGGAGGCCGCGGACGTCTACGCCGAGCGGTCCCCGCTGACCCACGTGCAGAAGTTCTCCACCCCGCTGATCGTGCTGCAGGGCGACGAGGACGCGATCGTGCCGCCGAACCAGTCGGAGATGATCGTCGACGCGTTGCGGCGGCGCGGGGTGCCGGTGGCCTACCTGCTGTTCTCCGGCGAGCAGCACGGTTTCCGCAAGGCCGAGAACATCCGCCGGGCGCTGGACGCCGAGCTGGCCTTCTACGCCCGGGTCTTCGGCTTCGACCTGCCGCCGGCGGAGGGCATCGCGCCGGTGGAGATCGAGAACCTCTGACGCGGCGATGCCGCCGCGTTGCGCCGGGCTCGTCGTTGCCCGGGTCGCCCTGGAACCGGACGCGCCCGAACGCGGCTACCCGTTCGACCTGCCGGTGGTGCAGCGGTCACGGGCGTCCGGCGGGCTGGCCCCACCGCGTCCTTCGGCGGTCTCCCGCACGAGCGCAGCCACGGCGAGTCGTTCCTCGCGCTGCTCGACCACCGGTTCGGCCCGCGCGGGCTCTACCTGCTCGACGAGTCGGAGGCCGCGCTGTCGGTGACCGGCGCGATGGCGGTGCTGGGCCGGATGGCCGACCTCACCGCGCAGGGCTGCCAGTTCGTCGTCGCCATCCACTCGCCGAGCCTGCTCGCGCTGCCCGGTGCGACGATCCTGGAGATCGACGACGACGGCACGATCCGCCGGACCTCCTACGACGGGGCCGGGCCCGTCGGGCTCACCCGGGCCTTCCTCACCGACCCGGACGCGTTCCCGCGTCATCTGTAGCAGCGCCACCCGTAGCAGCGGGATCAGATGCCGCCACCCTGGCCGATCTGCGGGGCGACCAGGTCCGGGTCGGTGGTCCTCGTCTGGCGCGGCCCCCGGGAGAGCCGCTTCTCCACCAGCCAGGAGATCCCGGTGAGGATCAGGCACAGCCCGATGTAGATCACCGCGATGACCATCGCCACCGGCAGGATCGGCGACCCGAGCTGGTTCTGGCTGCCGAGGAAGCGCGCCTGGTAGAGCAGCTCCGGGTACAGGATGATGAAGCCGAGCGCGGTGTCCTTCAGGACCACCACGAGCTGCGACAGGATCGTCGGCAGCATGGAACGGAACGCCTGCGGCAGCAGCACGCTCGTCATCACCTGGGTCTTGCGCATCCCCAGCGCGTACGCGGCCTCCCGCTGCCCGCGGGGCACCGCGTTGACCCCGGCCCGGAACACCTCGGCGAGCACCGAGCCGTTGTAGAGCATGAGGCCGAGCACGACCGCCCAGAACGCGTCGATCTCGATGCCGATGCCCTGGGACAGGCCGTAGTACAGGATGAAGATCAGGACCAGCAGCGGGATCGCGCGGAAGAACTCCACGACCGTCGTCGCCGACCCGCTGAGCCAGGAGTGGTCCGAGAGCCGGCCGGCAGCGAACACCGCCCCGAACAGCAGCGACAGCACCGCCGCCACCAGGAAGGCGCTGACGGTGGCCCACAGCGCGCCCAGCAGCAGGTACTGGATCCGGATGTAGGTGATCCACTCCCAGAGCCGGGGCGAGAACTGGCCGGCCTCGTAGAGCCGCCAGATCACGAACCCGAGGATCGCGAGGACGACGACGGTGCCGGCGACGCCGAGGGTCCGGTTGCGCCGGACCGCGGCGGGGCCGGGGACGTCGTAGAGGACCGAGCTCATCGGGCGACTCCCCACTTCGCGTCGAGCCGGCGCTGCAGGATCGTCAGCGGCACCACCAGGACCACGAAGAACAGCGCGACCCACAGCAGCCCGACCAGCACGTTGTAACCGCGCTCGGAGAGCACGCTGTAGACGTTGCCGAGCTGGAACACCGCGAAGCCCGACGCGATGGTGGTGTTCTTCAGCAGCGCGATCTGGATGTTCGTCATCGGAGGTACGACCGCGCGCACCGCCTGCGGCAGCACGATCTGACCGAGCGTCTGGGTGAAGCCGAAGCCCAGCGCCCGGGCGGCCTCGGCCTGGCCGACCGGGACCGTGTTGATGCCGGACCGGACGACCTCGCAGACGAACGCCGCGGTGTAGAGCGTCAGCCCGATGCAGGCGAGCGTGAAGAACGAGAACTCCACCAGCTCGAGGCGCGGGTAGGCGAACGCGAAGAAGAACAGCACCAGTGTCAGCGGCGTGTTCCGCAGCACCGTCACGTACAGCGCGCCGAAGCTGCGCAGGGCCGGGACCGGGCTGACCCGCAGGCCGGCCATCACCGTTCCGAGGATCAGCGAGCCGATCGCCGCGACGACGAACAGGCCGATCGTGCCCACGAGCCCGCGCCCGTACACGTCGAGGTTGTCCAGGAGGACGTCCACCGCGGTGCTCTCCTTCCGGCGGATCTCCGACGCGACCGGTCACCGGTGCCCACGCACCGGTGACCGGTCGCGGGTGGTCAGTACCGCTCGATCTGCGGCGGCTGGGCCGGGGTGCCGGCCTTGCCCAGGGTGCCGTCGTAGATCGTCTGCCAGGTGCCGTCGTCGATCGCGGCCTGCAGCAGGTCGTTGACCTTGTTGCGGAACGCGGTGTCGGCCTTCGGGACACCGACGCCGTAGGGCTCCTCGGAGAACGTCTCGCCGACGACCTTCAGCTGCTCCGGGTTCTGCGAGGCGTAGCCGAGCAGGATCGCGTCGTCGGTGGTGACGGCGTCGACCTGGCCGTTGATCAGTTGGTCCACACACTGGGTGTAGGTCTGGAACTCGACGATGTTGCTGGTCAGGTTCTGGTCGCGCACCCGCTGGATCGGGGTGGAACCGGTCGCCGAGCACACCGTCTTGCCCTGCAGGGTCTGCGGGCCGGTGATCTCGGTGTCGTCGGCACGGACCAGCAGGCCCTGACCGGCGGTGTAGTACGGGCCCGCGAACCCGACGCGCTGCTTGCGCTTGTCGTTGATCGTGTAGGTGCCGACGTAGTAGTCGACCTCGCCGCGCTCGATGGCGTCCTCGCGGGCGGCGGACGGGACGACCTGGTAGTCGATCTGGTCCGGGGAGAAGCCGAGGCCGCCGGCGATCATCTTCGCGATATCGACGTCGAAACCGCTGAACTGGCCGGTGGTGGCGTCCCGGAAGCCGAGGCCGGGCTGGTCGTCCTTGACGCCGACGATCACGCGCCCGCGCTCCTGCATCTTCTGGAACGTCGGCGAGCCCTCGACGGTCACGTTCTGCGCGACGGCCGGCTCGTAACCGGAGCCCTCGGCGCCGGGCGCACCTTCCTGACCGCAGCCGGCCAGGGCCAGTGTGGCGGCCAGCGCGGCCGCCACCAGGATTCGGGTTCTCTTCATCTGCGGCCTCCGCCGTGGTGGGGTGGGGTTGTCGGGGCAGGAACTCGGCGGCCGGGGATCAGTGCCGCCGATCCGCCCGGCGAGCCTCGCTCAGTGGCTGAGGATCTTGCCGAGGAAGTCCTTCGCACGGTCGCTGCGCGGGTTCGTGAAGAAGCCGTCCGGAGTGGAGTCCTCGACGATCTCGCCTTCGCTCATGAACACCACCCGGTGCGCCGCCTTGCGGGCGAAGCCCATCTCGTGGGTCACGACCAGCATCGTCATGCCCTCCTTCGCCAGCGAGGTCATCGTGTCCAGCACCTCGTTGACCATCTCCGGGTCCAGCGCGGAGGTGGGCTCGTCGAACAGCATCACCTTCGGCGTCATCGCCAGCGCGCGGGCGATCGCGGCCCGCTGCTGCTGGCCGCCGGAGAGCTGCGCGGGATACTTGTCCTTCTGGTTCGCGATACCGACCCGCTCCAGGAGGCCCATCGCGGTCTTCTCTGCCTCGGCCTTCGACATGCCGCGCACCTTGATCGGGGCGAGCGTGACGTTCTCCAGGATGGTCTTGTGCGCGAACAGGTTGAACGCCTGAAAGACCATGCCGACGTCGGCGCGCAGGCCGGCCAGCGCCCGCCCCTCCGCGGGCAGCGGCGTCCCGTCGAGCTCGATCGTGCCCTCGTCGACCGGCTCCAACCGGTTGATCGCCCGGCAGAGTGTCGACTTGCCCGACCCGGACGGGCCGAGGACCACGACGACCTCGCCGCGGGAGACCTCGAGATCGATGTCGCGCAGCACGTGCAGGTCCCCGAAGTGCTTCTGCACGCCGGACATCCGGATCATCGGCGTGCTGGACGAGGATCTGCTGGTCATGCTGCCTCCGGACATTGCGCGAGCCTGGACGTGACGGAGGAGTGCAGTCCATCACCTTGAGGAACCTTTAGGGTCTCGGCCACGTAACGAGGGGACGCCGAGATGCACATCCTGCTGATCGAGGACGACGACCGGGTGGCCGCCGCCCTCCGGCCGGCGCTGCACCGGCACGGGATGAGCACGACCCGGCTGGACCACGGCCGGGGCGCCGCCTTGGCCCTGGACGGCGTCGACGTGGTGCTGCTCGACCTCGGCCTGCCCGATGTGGACGGTGTCGACGTGTGCCGGGACATCCGCGCGGTGAGCGAGGTGCCGGTGCTGGTGGTGACCGCCCGCGGGGAGGTGGGGGACCGGATCCTGGGCCTGCATTCCGGTGCGGACGACTACCTGGTCAAGCCCTACGACATCGGCGAGCTGGTGGCCCGGGTGCACGCGGTGCAACGCCGGCGCAAGGTCGGTTCGGACGGCACCGCGGCGCCGGCCGGTGCCGCCGCGGTGACGGTCGGGGACGTGCACGTCGACCCGGAGCGGCACGAGGTGACCGTCGCCGGCGAGCCGGTCGCGCTCACCCGCAAGGAGTTCCAGGTGCTGGCCATGCTGGCCCGGGCGGACGGCGCGGTCTGCACCCGCACCCAGATCGTCGCCGAGGTCTGGGGCCGCGGCTGGGCCGGGGCCAACCGGACCCTGGACGTGCACGTCGCGACGCTGCGGACCAAGCTCGGCAGGCCCGAGCTGGTGCGGACCGTGCGCGGTGTCGGGTACCGGTTCGCCGCCGCCGAGGACTGAGCGGTGCGCAGCCGGCTGCTGCTGGTCATCCTGGTGCTGGTCGGACTGCTGGCCGTCGGACTCGGGGTCCCGCTGGCGTTCACCGACGCCCGGCGCAGCCAGGAGGAGGTCTTCACCGACCGGCTCACCGACACGATCTCGTTCGCCTCCGGCTCGCAGCGCCCGCTGATCGAGGCCGGGGCGGGCGAGGCCACCGGCACCGCGCTGCGCGCCGAGATCGCCCGCTACGACGACGTGTACGGGGTCGCGGTCCTGGTCTTCGACCGGTCCGGCGCGCTGCTGGTCGCGTCACGGCCGCCGGACCGGTTGCCGGCGCTGGACGACGCGGCCGCCGACCGGCTCGCCTTCGCGCTGGCGGGGCGACGCTCGGCGACCTACCCGCTGCTGATGCCCTGGGACGACCGCGACCTGGTGCTCGCCGAGCCGGTCCTGGTCGACGGCGAGGTCGTCGGCGCCGCGATGACCGTCTCGCCGACCGACGGGCTGCGTGCCGCGGAGATCCGCACCTGGTCGCTGATCGCCGGGGCGGCGGTGCTCGCGTTGCTGGCCGGGACGCTGGTCGCGCTGCCGCTCACGGCGTGGATCCTGCGCCCGGTGCGCCGGCTGGACGAGGCGATGGACCGGGTCGGGGCCTCGGTACTGGCCGGCGGGCCCGCGGAGCCGCCGGCCCGGCGGTCCGGGCCGCCCGAGCTGCGCCGGCTGTCCGAGTCGTTCGACCGGATGACCGAGACCGTGCGGGAGGCACTCGGCGCGCAGCGGGCGTTCGTCGCCGACGCCAGCCACCAGCTGCGCAACCCGCTGACCGCGCTCCGGCTCCGACTATCCAATCTGGATGGACGGGTGGCCGAGGGGGCGGCCGACGACCACCTCGCGGCCCTGGAGGAGTCGGAGCGGCTGTCCCGGGTGCTGGACGGCTTGCTGGCGCTGGCCCGGGCCGAACGCGGCGCCGAGCCGGATTCCGACCCGACCACCGACCTCGACGCCGTCGTCGACGACCGGCTGGAGAACTGGCGGCCGCTGGCCGAGCACATCGGCGTCGAGCTGCGGCGCAGCGGCCCGCACGGGCTGGTCGGCCGGATCACCCCGGCCGACCTGGAGACCGTGCTGGACGCCGTGCTGGACAACGCGCTGAAGTACACCCCGACCGGCGGGCGGGTCCGGGTCGCGACCATGCGGGCGTACGGGCGGGTCGGGGTCAGCGTGGTCGACGGCGGTCCGGGGATGGACGCCGAGGACCGGGCGCGGGCGACCGACCGGTTCTGGCGTGCACCGGGCCAGACCAACGTCGAGGGCAGCGGGCTCGGGCTGGCGATCGCCGCGCGGATCGCCGCCGCGACCCGCGGGACGCTCGCGCTGGACCCCGCGCCCGGCGGTGGGCTGCGCGTCACGGTCTGGGTCGACCCCGTCTGGACCGACCCCGTGCTTCGCAGCGGTGCTCAGTAGCCCTTCGTCGACCGGTAGAACTCCTCGGCGCCGGGGTGCAGCGGGATCGGCTGGGTGCCGATCGCGGACCGCGAGTCGATCGTGACCGCGGCCGGGCTCGCCTCGGCCAGCCGCGGCTGTGCGGCGAACGCCGCGTCGATCAGCGACCGGGCCTCCTCGTCCGGCATGGCGGCGGTGATCAGCAGGACGTTGCGCACGGACAGGCAGGAGACCGGGCCCGGCAGGCCGTAGGTGGTCGCCGGGACGGTGCCCACCGAGTAGACCGGGAAGCGTTCGCGCATCCGGTCCAGCACGTCGCCGAGGTCCAGCAGCCGGATCGGCAGCGCGTCGGCCAGCTCGCGGATGCCGTCGGTCGGGACGCCACCGGACCAGAAGAAGGCATCGATCCGGTCCTCGCGCAGCGCCCGGACGGCCTCCGGCAGCCCCATCCCGGCGCGCGCGCCGAGCCCCGCGACACCGACCCCGGCGGCGTCGAGCAGCCGCAGCGCGATCGGCTGGTAACCGCTGCCGCTCGGGCCGACCGACACCCGGGCGCCGCGCAGGTCGGTCAGCCGGCGCAGCGCCGAGTCCCGCCGGACGACGACGTGCGTGACGTCGTCGTAGAGACGGGCCAGCGCGAGCGGCTCCGCGGGACCGTTGATCCCGGCGGCGACGTCGGTGGCCACGTCCACCTGGCTGATCGCCACGTTCGCGCCGCCGGTGACGAGCAGCTCCATGTTCTGCGCGCTGCCCGCGGTCGTCAGGACCCGCGGCGGTGCGGCCGGTGCGAGCCGCTCCTGCCAGATCCCGGCCAGCGCGCGGGCCACGTTGATGTAGACGCCCGGCTGCACCCCGCCGGCCAGCACCAGCCGGTCCACCGGCGCCGACGGCGCGCAGGACGGGAGTGCGGCGACCGCACCGAGCGCCAGGCCGGCGCGCAGCAGCGCCCGCCGCCGCAGCCGGGTCCCGGTCGTCATCCGGGCATTCTCCCCGCGACGGCACGGCGCCCGCACCCACCGGGTCGGACGGAGCTCGCCGGTGACGCCTACTCTCGGAGTCGTGAGCCGCAGCTACACCGTGCGCACCTACGGGTGCCAGATGAACGTGCACGACTCGGAGCGGATGGCCGGTCTGCTGGAGGACGCCGGGTACGCCCGGGCCGAGGACCCGGACGCCGCCGACGTCGTCGTGTTCAACACGTGCGCGGTGCGGGAGAACGCGGACAACAAGCTCTACGGCAACCTCGGTCACCTGCGCCCGCGCAAGCAGGCGAACCCGGACATGCAGATCGCCGTCGGCGGGTGCCTGGCGCAGAAGGACCGGGACACGATCACGCGCAAGGCCCCGTGGGTCGACGTCGTGTTCGGCACGCACAACGTGCACGCCCTGCCGACGCTGCTGGAGCGGGCCCGGCACAACGAGGCCGCCGAGGTCGAGATCGCCGAGTCGCTCGAGGTGTTCCCCTCGACGCTGCCGGCCCGTCGCGAGTCCGCCTACGCGGGCTGGGTGTCGATCTCGGTGGGGTGCAACAACACCTGCACGTTCTGCATCGTCCCGTCGCTGCGCGGCAAGGAGCGCGACCGGCGCCCGGGCGACGTGCTCTCCGAAGTACAGGCCCTCGCCGCGGACGGCGTGCTCGAGGTGACCCTGCTCGGCCAGAACGTCAACGCCTACGGCCAGGACTTCTCCGAGGGCGCAGGGGATCGGTCCGCCTTCTCGAAGCTGCTGCGGGCCTGTGGCGGCGTCGAGGGACTGGAGCGGGTCCGGTTCACCTCGCCGCACCCGCGCGACTTCACCTCGGACGTGATCGCCGCGATGGCCGAGACGCCGAACGTCTGCCCGCAGCTGCACATGCCGCTGCAGTCCGGCTCGGACGACGTGCTGCGCCGGATGCGCCGCTCCTACCGCTCGGAGCGGTTCCTGCGGATCCTGTCCGACGTGCGGGCGTCGATCCCGCACGCGGCGATCTCCACCGACATCATCGTCGGCTTCCCGGGCGAGACCGAGCAGGACTTCCAGGACACGCTGGACGTGGTGCGCGAGTCCCGGTTCTCGCAGGCGTTCACCTTCCAGTACTCGACGCGGCCCGGCACGCCCGCCGCGGACCTGCCGGACCAGCTGCCCAAGCAGGTCGTCCAGGAGCGCTACGAGCGCCTGGTCGCGCTGCAGGAGGAGATCTCCTTCGAGGAGAACCGGGCGCAGGAGGGCCGTGAGGTCGAGCTGCTGGTCTCCACCGGCGAGGGCCGCAAGGACGGCGCCACCCGGCGGCTCACCGGCCGGGCCCGGGACGGCCGGCTGGTGCACTTCGCACCGGGAGACACCACCGGGATCCGGCCGGGCGACCTGGTCACGGTCACGGTCGACCGGGGCGCCCCGCACCACCTGATCGCCGACGGCGGGGTGCACACGCACCGCCGCACCCGCGCCGGGGACGCCGCCGAGGCCGGCTCCCGGCCGACCGGGGCGCCCACCACGCTGGGCCTGCCCGGTTTCGGCACCCCGCCGCCCGAGCCCGCGGCGTCCGGCTGCGGTGTGCCGGCCACCACCTCCGGGGACGCCCGATGAGCGACGGAACGTCCCGGTCACCGGTCGAGCCGACCGCGGACCGCCCGATGCGGCGCCGGATCGATCCCGGTCCCCGGGCGATGCTGTTCGCGGTGCTGGTGATGGTCGCCGTCGGTGCCATCCTGCTGCCGTGGGTGGCGGGCGCGCCGGGCTGGCAGGTGCTGACCGGTGCCGCCGCGGTCGGGCCGCTGCCGACGCTGTTCTCCTGGACGCTGACCGCGTTCGTGGTCGTCGCCTCGGCGTCCGCGCTGCTGACCCGGCTGTGGGTGCTGACCTGGCTGGCCGCGATCGGCAGCGGGATCGCCTCGGTCAACGGGCTCTGGGCGATCTGGTCGCAGCAGACCGGCGGCCCCGCCGGGCCCGGGTTCGGGATGGTGCTCGGCGCGCTCGCCGCGATCGTGCTGACGTTCAACTGGGCCGGGATGGCGCTGCGCCGCGGGTAACAGTGCCGCGGGTAGATCCGCCGCGGGTAGCAGTGCCGCGGGTAACAGTGCCGTGGGTAGCAGTGCAGCTACCGCCCGTCGAGTGCCTGCTCGGCCGCCTCCAGCCACTCCTGCCACTGCGCGGCCTGCGCCCGGGACTGCTCGGCCCGCCGGCGGTCCCCGGCCGCCTCGGCCTTCTCCGCCTGTGCCTGCAACTGCTCGACGCGGACCCGGAACTGCTCGACCCGGGCCTGGGCCTCGGGGTCGGTCCGCCGCCACTGGGCGTCCGCGGCGTCGGCGACCTTCTCCTCGATGCCGCGCAGCCGCCCCTCCAGCGAGCGGATCTCGTCTCGGGGGACCTTCCCGATGTCCTCCCAGCGCTCCTGCACCTCGCGCAGCGCGGCCCGCGCGGCGTCCGGATCCGAGAGGTCGATCCGCTCGGCCTCGGCCAGCAGCGCCTTCTTGGCGTCGGCGTTCGCGGCGAACTCGGCGTCCCGGGCGGCGAAGTGCTCGTTGCGCCGGGCGAAGAACCGGTCCTGGGCGCCGCGGAAGCGGGTCCACAACGCGTCGTCGGCCTCACGGTGGGCCCGGCCGGCCGCCTTCCAGTCCGCCATCATGTCCCGGTAGCGGGCCGCGGTGGACGACCACTCGTCGGACTCGGCGAGCGCCTCGGCCTCGGCCGCCAGCTCCTCCTTGCGCGTCCGGGCCACGACGCGCTGGCGGTCCAGGTCGGCGAAGTGCGAGCCGCGCCGCCGGTTGAACGCCTCGCGCGCCTTCGAGTAGCGCTTCCACAGCGCCTCGTCGATCTTGCGGTCGACGCCCTTGATCCGGCGCCACTCGTCGAGGATCGCCTTGAACCGGTCGCCGGCCTGCTTCCACTGGGTGGACTCCTCGGCCAGCTTCTCGGCCTCGACGGCCAGCTCCTCCTTGCGGGCGGCGGCGTCGGTGCGCGCCCGGTCCCGCTCCGCGCGGGCCGCGGTCACGCCCTGCTCAGCGCGTTCGACCAGCTCGTCGAGCCGGGTTCGCAACGCGGCGACGTCCCCGAGGACGGCGGCCTCGGCCAGGCCGTCGCGCAGGGTCTGCGCCGCGGTCAGCGACGCCTTGGCGTCGCCGCCGCCTGCGATCCGGGCGGCCAGTACCTCGGCCTCGGTGACCAGGGCGTCGAACCGCTTCGCGTAGTGCTCGAGGCCCTCCTGCGGGGGCCCGGCCTGGTACGACCCGACGGTCCGCTCGCCGTCCGGGGTGATCAGGTGGATGGTGCCGTCGTCGTCGGCGCGGCCCCAGCGGCCCGGGTCGTCCGTGGCGGCCGGAACCGGGGAGGGCTGCGCGGCCGGCGGGGCCGGTGCGGGCGACGCGGGGGTGCCGGCCCCGGGCGGGCCGGGGCGTCCGGCGGGCGGCGGCCCCGGGCGGGCCCCGGGTGGCGGGCCCGGCTTGGGCGGGGCGGGTCGTGCTCCCGGCGGGACGGCGTTGGTCTCGGGCACCGGTGTCCTCCTCGTTCGGCCCACCGGAACACCGGTGGGCGCCCCGGCCGGGGTCGGCGACGGGGCCGTGCGCGCACCGACCGGCCGTGTGACGACCGTCGGATCCGCGATTCAAGCAGGTCGACCACCCTCGGGGGAACCGCCCGAGCCACCGTCCGGGGGATCGGCGGCGGCCCGCGCGCGACGAGCAGCAGCCGCCACCCGGCGCACCGTGGAGCGACGGGTGGACGGGTTCCGGCCCGGCCGCGCGCGGCTGGCTACGCTCGGAGGCCGTGCCCGCCACGATCGCCGTCCTGCCCCAGCCGCCGCTGCTCGTTCCCGAACTGGCCGGGAACGCTGCGGTGGAGACCGAGGCGCTGCGCGAGGCTTGCCGCATCGTCGTCGTCAAGCTGGCCGCGGCCGCGTCGAGCTGGGTCGCGGTCGGCGCCGACCCGGGCGGCCGGCGCACCGTCGCGCCCGGGACGACCGGTTCGTTCGCCGGGTACGGCCGGGACGTACCGGTCGCGCTGCCCGGCCCGGAGGGCACGCCCGGCGAGGGCACCGCGCTGCCGCTGCCGCTGTTGATCGCGGCGTGGGCGGCCGGCGGCACCGGTGTCGGGTCGGTGCGCGGCGAGCTCGTCGCCCCGGACGCCGACCCGGACGACTGCCTGGCCCTCGGCGCCGAGCTCGGGGCCGGCGAGACCGGCCTGCTCGTCGTCGGCGACGGTGCGGCCATGCATACGCCGAAGGCCCCCGGCGGGTTCGACGACCGGGCCGAAGCGTTCGACGCCGTCGTCGCCGCCGCGCTGGATGCGGGTGACCCGGAACCGCTGGCCCGGCTGGAGCCCGAGCCCGCGGCGTCGCTGTGGGCGGCCGGCCGGGCACCCTGGCAGGTGCTGGCCGGGGCGGCCCGCGCGGCCGGGCACGGCTGGGCCGCGGCGCACCGGCACAGCTCGACGCCCTACGGCGTCGCCTACCACGTGGCGTTGTGGGAGCCGGCGTGACTGTGGGACAGGTGTGACGGGCGCCCCGGGCCTGGTCGCGGTCCTCGGCCCGACCGCCACCGGCAAGTCCGACCTGGCGCTGGAGATCGCGCTCGCGCTCGGCGGCGAGGTCGTCAACGCCGACGCGATGCAGCTCTACCGCGGCCTCGACGTCGGCACCGCGAAGCTACCGCCCGGCGAGCGCCGCGGGGTGCCGCACCACCTGCTCGACGTGCTCGACGTGCACGAGACCGCGTCGGTGGCCGCGTTCCAGCGGGACGCCCGCGCGGTCGTCGAGCGGCTGCGCGCGGCCGGCCGGACCCCGGTGCTGACCGGTGGTTCCGGGCTGTACGTGCAGGCCGTGCTCGACGAGCTGGAGTTCCCCGGGACCGACCCCGGGCTGCGCGCGGAGCTGGAGACCGAGCTGGACCGGGTCGGCCCGGCCGCGCTGCACCGGCGGCTCGCCGAGCGGGACCCGGCCGCGGCGGCCGAGGTGCTGCCGTCGAACGGGCGGCGGATCGTCCGCGCGCTGGAGGTCATCGCGATCACCGGACGGCCGTTCCGGGCGCGGCTGCCGACCACCGGTACCCCCCGCTACGACGCCGTCCTGCTCGGGGTCGACCGGGACCCCGCCGAGCTCGACGAGCGCGTCGCGCTGCGGGTCGACCGGATGCTCGACGACGGCCTGGTCGCCGAGACCCGGGGCCTGCTGCCGGCCGGGCTCGCCGAGGGCCGGACGGCGTCCCGGGCGCTGGGCTACCGGCAGGTCCTCGACGCGCTCGAGCGCGACCCCGACGCCCCGGACCTCGGTGCGATCCGCGAGGACACCGTGCGCGCGACCCGGCGGTTCGTCCGCCGTCAGCGGTCCTGGTTCCGACGGGACGGTCGCATCCACTGGCTCGACGGGGCCGATCCGGCGCTGCCCGACCGAGCGCTCGGCGTGCTGCGCGAGGCTCGTAGGCTGGTGTCGTGAGTGGGGGCGTGGAGTTCACCAAGGGTCACGGCACGCAGAACGACTTCGTCGTGCTGCCGGACCCGGACGCCGCGCTCGACCTGACGCCGGCCCGGGTCGCGGCGCTCTGCGACCGGCACCGCGGCCTCGGCGCCGACGGGGTGCTGCGCGTCGTGCGCTGGGAGAAGCTCACCGGGGACGACTCGGTCCCGGAGCCGGTGCCCGGCGTCGAGTGGTTCATGGACTACCGCAACGGCGACGGCTCGGTCGCCGAGATGTGCGGCAACGGGGTGCGGGTCTTCGCCCGCTACCTGCACGAGCGCGGCTGGCTGCCCGGCGGCGGCCCGATCGGCACCCGGGCGGGGGTCCGCACCGCCGCGATCGGCGAGGAGCCCGGCGGCGCGGAGCCGGTCGTGTCGGTCGACATGGGCCCGGTGCGGGTCGGCCCGGCCGCGGTCGCGACCACCGGCGACGCCCGCTTCGACGGCGTCGCCCTCGACGTCGGGAACCCGCACCTGGCCTGCGTGACGGCCGCCGACCCGGACGCGCTCGACCTCACCCGCGCCCCCGGTCACGACCCGCAGGTGTTCCCACACGGCGTCAACGTCGAGTTCGTGACGCCGCTCGACGGGCCCGCCGACGGCGGTCACGTCCGGATGCGGGTGCACGAGCGCGGGGTGGGGGAGACCCGGGCCTGCGGCACCGGGACCGTCGCCGCGGTCGTCGCCGCGCTGCGGGCCGCCGGGCACGACACCGGGGACGTGCACGTCACGACGCCGGGCGGCCGGCTGCGGGTCACCGTGGCGGCCGGCACCGCGGACGCCACCGGGACCACGGTGCTGCACGGTCCCGCGGTGCTGCTCGCGACCGGTGAGCTGGACCGCGCCTGGTGGGACGCGCAGGGCTGAGCCGGTGGATCCCGTCGCGCCGGCCGGGCGAAACGGACCGGACAGCGACCCGCCGGTCGTGGGACACTCGACGTCACGATGACTGAAGCCCACACGCCCGTCCCGCCGTCCGCCGGGGATCTCGAGCTCGAGGAGCGCTCGTCGCTCCGCCGGGTCACCGGCCTGTCCACCGAGCTCACCGACGTCACCGAGGTCGAGTACCGCCGGCTCCGGCTCGAGCAGGTCGTGCTCGTCGGCGTGTGGACCACCGGGACCTCCGAGCAGGCCGAGGTGTCGTTGGCCGAGCTGGGCCGCCTCGCCGAGACCGCCGGCTCGCAGGTGATGGACGGCATGGTGCAGCGCCGCTCGACGCCGGATCCGGCGACGTTCATCGGCTCCGGCAAGGTCGACGAGCTCGGCGAGACGGTGCGGGCCACCGGCGCCGACACCGTGATCTGCGACGGCGAGCTCTCGCCCGGCCAGCTGCGCCAGCTCGAGGAGCGACTCAAGGTCAAGGTCATCGACCGGACCGCGTTGATCCTGGACATCTTCGCCCAGCACGCCCGTTCCCGGGACGGCAAGGCGCAGGTCGAGCTCGCCCAGCTGTCCTACCTGCTGCCCCGGCTGCGCGGCTGGGGTGAGGCGCTGTCCCGGCAGGTCGGTGGCCGCGCCGCGGGCGGCGTCGGTATCGGCGGCCGCGGCCCCGGTGAGACCAAGATCGAGTTGGACCGCCGGCGGATCCGCGCCCGGATGTCGAAGCTCCGCCGCGAGATCGGCGCCATGCGCCAGGTCCGGCAGACCCAGCGCGGTAACCGCACGCGCAACGAGATCCCCTCGGTCGCGATCGTCGGCTACACCAACGCCGGCAAGTCCAGCCTGCTCAACCAGCTCACCGACGCGGGGGTGCTGGTCGAGGACGCGCTGTTCGCCACCCTGGACCCGACCACTCGCAAGGCCGAGACCGCGGACGGTCGGGCCTACACCCTCACAGACACCGTCGGGTTCGTCCGGCACCTGCCGCACCAGCTGGTCGAGGCCTTCCGCTCGACGTTGGAGGAGGCGGGCCGGGCCGACCTGCTGGTGCACGTCGTGGACGGCTCCGACCCGCTGCCCGACGACCAGATCGCCGCGGTCCGCGAGGTGCTGGTGGAGGTCGGCGAGGAGCAGGGCGGGGCCATGCCCACCGAACTTCTCGTGATCAACAAGACGGACACGGCCGGGGACCTCGCGCTGGCCCGGCAGCGGCATGCCCACCCGGAGGCGGTGTTCGTCTCGGCGCACCGCGGTGACGGCATCGCGAAGCTCCGCGAGCGGATCGCCGGGTTGCTGCCGCGTCCGGAGTACGAGGTCGAGCTGCTGCTGCCCTACACCCAGGGCGGGCTCGTCGCACGGGTGCACGACGAGGGCGAGGTGCTCGCCGAGGAGCACACCGGCGACGGCACCCGGCTGCGGGCCCGGGTCGGCCCGGAGCTGGGCACCGCGGTGCAGCCCTTCGCGGTCGCCGGGGGGCCGGCGAGCACCGGGCCGGCCGCCGGCACCGTCGACGGCGACCTGCCGGCTCCCGCCGTCGGCCCCGGGCGCTGAGCCGCCGGAGCCACCCGGGAAGTCGGCGCGGGGTCCGGCCGGCCCGCGCGGCGAGAACCGGGACCGTCCTCGCCGCCGCGGCAGCGCTCGTGTCCCTCGGGGTGCCCGCGGCCTCGGCTGGGTCGGCGGCGCCCGGGGCCGCGCCCCGGCCGGCCTGCACGGTCGAGGACCCGCGGGTCGCGGAGCTGTCCGGGCTGGTCGCGGCCGGCCCGGCCGGCGCGCCCGCATCCGGGTACCACGCGGTCGTCGACGGCGACGGGCCCGCGCGGGTGTACACGCTCGACCCCGGGACCTGTGCGGTCACCGGGGTGCGGGAGGCGCAGGCCGGGGTCACCGACGTCGAGGATCTCGGGACCACCCCGGACGGCACGCTGTGGCTGGCCGACATCGGCGACAACCCTGCGCAACGGGACACGGTGCGGCTGGTGGTGGTGCCGCCGTCGGGCCCGGCACGGGTGCACGAACTCACCTACCCGGACGGCCCGCGTGACGCCGAGGCGATCCTGGTCTCCGACGACGGCGTCCCGCTGATCGTCGACAAGACCACCGGGGCGGCCGGGGTGTACCGTCCCGCCACCCCGCTGGACGGCGCGCCCGGCCCGGTCCCGATGACGCGGGTCGCGGACGTGGTGCTGCCCTGGTCGGGCACCAGTGGGGGGCCGCTCGGCCCGTCCGGGTCCCGCACCGTCACCGGTGCTGCGGTCGGTCCGGCCGGCAGCCCGGACCGGGTCGCCGCACTGCGGACCTACACCGATGCCTGGCTCTTCCGGCTGCCGGCCGGTGCGCCCGCCGATGCGGATGCGCTGGTGACGGCGCTGCGCGGGTCCCCGCTGCCGGTGCCGCTGCCGGACGAGCCGCAGGGGGAGGCGGTGGCGCTGGACGGGCAGGGAACCCTGCACTCCGGCAGCGAGACACGCGGTCTCACTCCGGCGGCGATCCGGGTGGTGCCGGGGGCCGCGGCCGCGGCGACCGCTCCGGCGGCCCCGGTCGTCGGCCAGCCGATGGTTGCGCCGCGGGTGGGCACCGTGCCGGACTGGCTGCCCGCCGCGGCCGGGAGCGCGGTCGTCGTGGTGCTGCTGCTGGCCGGTGCCGGGGCGATGGTGCTGCACGGTCGCCGTCGGCGCCGGGGCTGATCGGTCCGCCGCGACGGCACCGTCGGCGCTGGGGCGCCGACGGACGCCCGCCCGGTCTCAGAGGCGGCGCAGGACCGCCACCACACGACCGAGGATCGACGCGTCGTCACCCGGGATGGGCTGGTAGGCCTCGTTCGCCGGCATCAGCCAGATGTGCCCGTCCTTGCGGCGCAGCGTCTTGACCGTGGCCTCGCCGTCGATCATCGCGGCGACCACCTCGCCCTGCTCGGCGACCGGCTGCTGGCGCACGACGACCCAGTCGCCGTCGGTGATCGCGGCGTCGACCATCGAGTCGCCCTTGACGTTGAGCAGGAACAGCGTCCCCTCGCCGACGATCTCCCGGGGCAGCGGGAACACGTCCTGCACCGCTTCCTCGGCCAGGATCGGCCCGCCCGCGGCAATGTCGCCGATGAGCGGGACGAACGCCGGCGCGGGGCGTTCCGAGCGGACCGCCTCGGTGTCTGCATCGGTGCCGTCGCCGGCCGCCGCGGTCTCCGGGCTGCGCACGTCCACCGCCCGGGTGCGGTTCGGGTCCCGCCGCAGGAAGCCCTTGCGTTCCAGGGTCCGCAGCTGGTGGTGCACTGACGACGTGGAGGTCAGTCCGACCGCGTCGCCGATCTCGCGCACGCTCGGCGGGTAGCCGTACCGGTCGACCCAGTCCCGGATCACGGACAGGACCTTGCGCTGCCGGGGGGTCAGCCCGCGGGTGTCGCCGGGTTCGGGGAACTCCCGCACCTGCGCGGAGCCCGGGCTGGCGGGCGCTGCACCCCTGGACTCGCCGCTCGCGGACGCGTCTGCTGACTCGTCGGCTCCCATTGCTTTCGCCTCCTCTGGTGTACCGGCTCGAACAGTAGCCGCCACCGGGCAATTCGCCAAACATGCGTTCGAACGACACGCCGGTGTGTCGTGGCTTCCGTCGGCGTCCGGTGGTACAACATCGCACGAGCGTTCGATCGAACAACAGTGCGATCACGTGTGGCTGACCGGCACCGACGGTCAGCACGCGGGGGAGAGGTGGCGATCGTGGTGACGACGATGACGACAACGGCACTCAGGGCATCGGCGAGGACTGCCGTGCCGGTGAGGTCTGTGGTGCCGGTGAGGTCTGCGGTGCCGGTGGAGGCTGCGGTGCCGGTGGAGGCTGCGGTCCCGGTGGGGCCTGGGGCGCCCGTGGAGGCTGCGGTCCCGGTGGGGGCAGCGGTGCCCGCAAGGACTGCGGCGCCGGCGGAGGCGGCGGCGCCGGGGAGACCGCGTGGTGCGGTGCCGCCTCCTGTCCGGTCGCGGGGGCGTGCGATGTGTCCGCAGACGTTGCCGGACCGTGCCCGGACCGAATCGGCGTCCCCGGGACGGGGTGGTCCGGCGCCCCTGGGCGGCACGGTGCGGGCTGCCGGGGTGCTGCTCGCCTCCGCCGCGGCCGTGGTCGGGCTCGGCGTGCTCGCCGAGCTGTCGGCGGCCGTACAGGCGCCGGCGAGCGCGCCCACGTCGGTGTCCGCTCCGGTCTCGGTGCAGCACTCGGCGCCGCGCTGACGATCACGGGTTCCGGTCGCGATCCGATTCTGTCGGTGGCCGGTGCTACACAGCTCGCACGCCCGTTCGACGGCCCCGGGGAAGGGTCGCCGGAGGGTGCGCAGGATATGCGGCCGGCTGTGGCCGGGCGTCGAGTGCGATCGGCGCGTGCGTCCCGGTGAGCCGGGGCGGGCGTCCCGGAGGCAGGAGGAGTCATGCCAGAGCTCGAGGTGCGGGAGCAGGTCCGGCGGGTGGCGCGTCCGGCGGCGCGCCGGCCATGGGCGGCGCCGTGTACCGGTCCGCGGCGCCCCCGGTCGGCGGTGCCGGCGCCGCGCACCGTGCGGCCGCTGGACCGGCGCTGCGTGGCACCGCCCCGTGTCCGCCGGAGCGTGGCGCGTGCCGGCAGCCGCATCGACCGGCTGCTGGCCCCGATGGCGGTGGTGCTGGCGTCGGCGACCGTCGTCGTGCTGCTCGGCCTGCTCGGCAATGTGGCGGCCGGTTGGAACGGCGCGCCCGCGGCCGCGCCGACCGGACCTGGGGGGTCCGCGGTCGAGGCGACGTTCGTCCGTTGAGTTCGGAGCGGGCCGCCACGTCCGTGTGCCAGTAGTTCTCGGGCCCGGCCGGCATCGTAGGGCGCTCGGACGATCCATCGGGTGGCCGGCGCGACTGTGGCGGACGGATCCACGTTGCGCGCTCCGCGTTCGCGGGCGTCCTCGATGATCACGGGAGCGATCGAGTTTCGTGGCGGGTGGACGGCGTCAGTCCCCTCCAGCCGGTGCGAAGCGCCTTCCCCGTTCGACACGCCGCGTCGAGAGTCATCAACGTCCTGGCCAGGGATCTAGAACGGTGGCGGATCGCCATCCGGCTTCGGCGGTGGTTTCGGCGCGGGCGACCGGGGTGGGTCCGTGACCGGTCGTTTCAGCATCGGCGAGTCGTGGCGGCGCAGCCGCTGGTCCACGTCGGCGGCGGTCTCCTCGCTCGGGTGCTCGGCAGGTTCGGGACGGGGGTCGGGGTCGGGGAGATCGGGGCGTACCGGTTCTCCTCGGGTCCAGTAGGTGCGTCCGAGTGGGCTGGTCCAGCGGAAGAGGCCCGGCTCGGGTTGGGTGAGTGTCCAGCCGCGGTCCTTGTCCGGGTGGTGGCGGGTGCATGCCGGTCCGAGGTTGGCCTGCACGGTCGGGCCGCCGCGGCTGTGGTCGCGGGTGTGGTCGAGGTCGGAGCGGCGGGCTGTGCGGGTGCAGCCTGGGCCGGTGCAGGTGCGGTCGCGGATGTGGATGTGGTCGGCGAGGGGGCCGCGTGCGAACCGTGCGGACGGGTGGGCGGCCAGGCGTTTGTGCCGTTGGTCGCGGTCGTTCCAGGCGTGGGCGATCTCGGCGAGTAGTGGGTGCCAGTCGGTCAGGGTGGGGTCGGCGGCGTAGCGCTGCAGTTCCTCGAGGCTCAGGTGCAGTTCGACCACTCCGCCCCGCACCGCAGGTGGTGTGCCGGTGTCGGTGTGGGGGCGGCGGCGCAGTGGTCCGGCCAGTAGTAGGTGGCCGTGGGGGTCACCGATGGCGAACAGCCAGCGTGCTCCGCGTCGTTGCCGGGTGGTCGCGGTGCGGGTGACGTGTGCGCCTATCGGGCCGAGGCCGGGGATGTCGCCGGGTCGTTCGTCGAGTCCGGCGAGGGTGCCCAGTCCGGCGCGGATTTCGATGCCCTCGCGGGTGGCCGCTCGTTCGCCGGTCCATCGGTGACCGCCGGTATCGGCCGTCGGCTCGTCCGGGTGGTTGGGTCCGGTGCCGGTGTCGCCGTCCGCGTCCTCCGCGCCATCGGCGCCGGTTCCGGCCCCGTCGTCGCCGGTCTCGTCGCCTCGGGTCTCGGCTTTCCCGTCGGTCTCTGCGACCGTCGGGGCGGCTACGCCGTCCCCTGTCGCGGGGGCGTTGTCCGGGCGGTCGGCGGGCTCGGCGGGGTCGGCGGTGTCGCCGGAGCCGGAGCCGGAGCCGGTGTCGGTGTCGGTGTCGGTGTCGGCAGCAGGGTCGTCCTCGGCGCGCCGCGTGTCCAGGAGCCGGTGGATGATCTCGTTCTCGGTGAGGCCGTGGAACTCGCCGTTGAGCATCTCGAGGTACAGGTCGCTGCTGATCTGGCCGAGTCGGCCGGGATGTCCGGCGCGTTTCGCTGTGGCGGCCAGGCGGTCGATGCGTGCGGCCGCGGCGGCTGCCTCGTCGGCGGGTAGTCCGTCGCCGACCAGGGTGGCGGTGCCGGTCCGTGGATCCAGGTAGAGCGCGACGCGGCGTTCTTGGACGGCGCGTTCGTAGCGGCGTCGCCGCAGCTGTGGGTCGATGGCCAGCAATGCCCGGTAGAGCCGGTCCGCGAGTTGTTTCGTGGTCAGTCCCGGGGCGAGCGGGACGAACCGTTCGCAGAGCCGTCGGGCCTGGGTCTCGGTCACGTCCCCGCTCGCGGGGTCGAGGTACTCGACGAAGACGCGGGCCTTGCCCACGTCGATGCGGCCCTGCTGCAGGGCGGTGAACACCAGGGGCAGGCGCTCGCACAGGGCGACGCCGAAGGCGAGTTCGCGATCCGATGTGGTCGGGGTGAGGGTGAGTCCGGCGGCGATCTCGTGGGAGGCCCAGTCGAACTGGTCCTCGGTCCGCAGCACGGCCGTAACCCGGTCGCCGGGCAGGTCCTCGACGGCGACGGCGTGGCCGATCTCGACCATCCCGGCGTAGCACTCGGCCTGCTCGTGTGACAGTTGCCGGTACCGCGCCTGCAGCACCTCCACCAGGCGCGCGTTCGGGATCTTCTCCCACGGCAGTGCGGCCAGCACGGTGGACAGTTCCGGGCCGGGTGGCAACGCCACCACCCGGTCCACAAGTTCCGCCACCTCGGCCACGTTTCGAACATACGTACGACCACCGACAGTTTCGGGTCGCCGGAACCCGGTGCGGTCCGAGTTCACTCCGATGGCCCCGCCTCCGACAGCACGCAGTGACGATCGATCGGCGAGATCAGCGTTCGTGTCGTGCGTGGTCGGTCTCCGGATGGTCCGGTGTCTTGGTCGCCGGCGCGCGCGTCCGGATCGCAGCCGAAGAACCGGGTGCTCGAAGAATCGGGTGTACGGCTCGATGCCGATGTCGAGATCGGATACGGGGGCCCCGGCAACGAGGTCGGTATGCGAGCACGCCGGCGACGGGGGCGTGAGCGGCGTCCGCGGCTCAGGGGTCGGCCAGAACTGTCGGGCCTGGCTGATACTCCTGCCTCCTCGTTACGTCACACATGGAGGTGGTGACGATGAAGGTGCTGGTAGCCACCCGTCGAACCCGGGGCGGCCGTCCCAACGACTACTGCTGGTGTGTCGAGGGTGAACCCGTCCGGATCGGGGAGGTGTGCCCGAAGGACCGTGACGACCCGGACGGTGGCTGCGGTTGCGGCCGCGGCTTCGTCGGTTTGAGCTCGTATCGCGCGACGTCGACCGCGCTGGTGGCCGAGCTGCCGCTGAGCCGCGAGGAGTACCTCGAGGCCATCCGGTCCAGCCTGCAGGCGCAGGGGTGCGACCCGTGCGCGTGCTGTTCGGTACAGGAGGGCGATGATCTGATGGACCTGGTCGCCGACTGGCCGGTGGGCGCCGTGGTCGAGCGCCGGCTGGACGAACTCGTCGTGCGTGAGCTGCCGGAACCGGCCGGCTACGGGTAGCCGGCTCCGGGGCAGCCGTCCACGGGCATGCCGCAGCCCGGGGCTCCGCGGCGCCCGTGGTGGCTTGTGCGAGGCTTCCGCTCGATCGGGCGAAGCACTCGCGACACGCCCGCACCGGGATGGCGCACCCCAACATATGGGGGTTACAGTGGCGTTGTTCTCCCAGAAGTTGGGTATAAGTCGTCACGCGGGGAAGAGGTGGGTCGGTCGTGCGCTGCCCGTTCTGCCGGCACCCGGATTCCAGGGTGATCGACTCGAGGACCGCAGACGACGGGACCTGCACCCGCCGTCGACGGTCCTGCACCTCATGCGGTCGACGGTTCACCACGGTCGAGGAGGCCGTGCTCGCCGTCGTCAAGCGCAGCGGGGTGACCGAACCCTTCAGCCGGCACAAGGTGGTCGGTGGGGTGCGGCGGGCGTGTCAGGGCCGTCCGGTCGACGAGGACAACCTGCAGCAGCTCGCCCACCGGGTCGAGGAGGCGGTGCGCTCGAACGGATCGGCCGAGATCCCCAGCCACGAGGTGGGCCTGGCGATCCTGGGTCCGCTCCGCGAGCTGGACGAGGTCGCGTACCTGCGGTTCGCGAGCGTCTACCGCTCGTTCTCCTCGATCGAGGACTTCGAGAAGGAGATCGCCGACCTGCGTTCGGCGGCTGCCGGGGAAGCAGCCGACGACGAGGCCGGCGGCCCGGCCGGTTGACCGGGACGGCCCGCATCGGGGCCGGGTGCGACAGACCCGGCGCCGACGGGGCCGTCCCCGGCGCCGGTCGGGTGCCCACCCGCGCACCCCAGCGCGCGGGTGGCACGAGGAGTGTCTGATTCGGATGCGGAAGAGGGACAGTTCATGACCGAGACCGTCGGGGGCCCGACCACAGGCACGAGCGACAGCGGCGAGGCCGCCGGCCGGAGTGCGCGCGGGCGGGGCAAGTCGGGGGCGAAGCGGCGCAGCGGCCTGACCGTGCAGCGCGTCTTCACGACCGAGGGCGTCCACCCCTACGAGCAGGTGGACTGGGAGCGTCGGGACGTCGTCATGACGAACTGGCGGGACGGCACGATCAACTTCGAGCAGCGCGGCGTCGAGTTCCCGAGCCACTGGTCGGTGAACGCGACCAACATCGTCACCAGCAAGTACTTCCGCGGCGCGGCCGGCAGTGACACCCGCGAGTCCAGCCTCAAGCAGCTCATCGAGCGGGTCGTCGGCACCTACCGCCGCGCCGGCGTCGAGAACGGCTACTTCGCCTCCGAGGGCGACGCCGAGATCTTCGACCACGAGCTGACCTGGATGCTGCTGCACCAGGTATTCAGCTTCAACTCGCCGGTCTGGTTCAACGTCGGCACGCCCAGCCCGCAGCAGGTCAGCGCCTGTTTCATCCTCTCCGTGGACGACACCATGGAGTCGATCCTGAACTGGTACCGGGAGGAGGGCCTGATCTTCAAGGGCGGCTCGGGTGCCGGCCTGAACCTCTCCCGTATCCGGTCGTCGCGCGAGCTGCTGTCCTCCGGTGGCACCGCCTCGGGCCCGGTCTCGTTCATGCGCGGCGCCGACGCGTCCGCGGGCACCATCAAGTCCGGTGGGGCGACCCGCCGGGCGGCGAAGATGGTCGTGCTCGACGTCGACCACCCGGATATCGAGGAGTTCGTCGAGACCAAGGCCAAGGAAGAGGCCAAGGTCCGGGTGCTGCGCGATGCCGGGTTCGACATGGACCTCGGCGGCCACGACATCACCTCGGTGCAGTACCAGAACGCGAACAACTCGATCCGGGTCTCGGACGAGTTCATGCGCGCCGTCGAGGAGGGCACCGACTTCGGCCTGCGGGCCCGGATGACCGGCGAGGTCATCGACCGGACCGACGCCCGCACGCTGTTCAACGGCATCGCCGAGGCGGCCTGGAACTGCGCCGACCCGGGCATCCAGTACGACAGCACGATCAACGACTGGCACACCTGCCCGGAGTCGGGCCGGATCACCGCGTCGAACCCGTGCTCGGAGTACATGCACCTGGACAACTCCAGCTGCAACCTCGCGTCGCTGAACCTCATGAAGTTCCTCGACGCCGACGACCGGTTCGACGCCGAGACCTTCGCCCGGGCCGTCGAGCTGATCATCACCGCGATGGACATCTCGATCTGCTTCGCGGACTTCCCGACCGACCCGATCGCCGAGACCACCCGGAAGTTCCGCCAGCTGGGCATCGGCTACGCGAACCTGGGTGCGCTGCTGATGGCGACCGGGCACGCCTACGACTCGGAGGGCGGCCGCGCCCTCGCCGGGGCGATCACCTCGCTGATGACCGGTGCGGCGTACAAGCGCTCGGCCGAGCTGGCCGGCATCGTCGGCACCTACGAGGGTTACGCCCGCAACGCCGAGGCGCACCAGCGGGTGATCCGCAAGCACGCCGCGGCGAACGACCAGATCCGCAGCTTCCCGGGGTCGAGCCCGGTCCAGGCGCTCGCCACCGAGGTGTGGAAGCAGTGCCAGGAGACCGGTGAGGCCAACGGCTGGCGCAACGCGCAGGCCTCCGTGCTGGCTCCGACCGGCACGATCGGCCTGATGATGGACTGCGACACGACCGGCATCGAGCCGGACCTGGCGCTGGTCAAGTTCAAGAAGCTGGTCGGCGGCGGCTCCATGCAGATCGTCAACCAGACCGTGCGCCGTGCGCTGGACAACCTCGGCTACCAGGCCGAGCAGGCCGAGGCGATCGTCGAGTACGTTGCCGAGCACGGTCACGTGATCGACGCCCCGGGAATGAAGCCGGAGCACCACGAGGTCTTCGACTGCGCGATGGGGGAGCGGTCCATCGCCCCGATGGGGCACGTCCGGATGATGGCCGCCGCCCAGCCGTTCCTGTCCGGCGCGATCTCCAAGACGGTGAACATGCCCGAGCGGGCCACCGTCGCCGACGTCGAGCGGATCTACCTCGAGGGCTGGCGGCTCGGCCTCAAGGCGCTGGCGATCTACCGGGACAACTGCAAGGTCGGCCAGCCGCTGTCGGTCGGCAAGGGCGGGTCCGGCGAGAAGAGCGAGCCGGAGCCCAAGGTCGTCGTCGAGCAGCGCCCGACCCGCAAGCGACTGCCGAAGAAGCGGCCGAGCGAGACCGTCTCGTTCACCGTCGGTGGCGCCGAGGGCTACCTGACCGCCGGCAGCTACCCGGAGAACGGCCTCGGCGAGATCTTCGTCAAGCTCGGCAAGCAGGGCTCGACCCTGGCCGGTGTGATGGACGCCTTCTCGATGTCGATCTCGGTGGGCCTGCAGTACGGCATCCCGCTGGAGTTCTACGTCTCGAAGTTCTCCAACCTGCGGTTCGAACCGGCCGGCATGACCGACGACCCGGACGTCCGGATCGCCACGTCGGTGCTGGACTACCTGTTCCGCCGCCTGGCGCTGGACCACCTGCCCTACGAGAAGCGCGCCGAGCTGGGCATCTTCTCCTCCGACGAGCGGTCGGCCCAGGTCGCGAGCGACTACGGCTCCGGCTCGGAGAACCTGGACATGGACGAGTTCCGGTCGTCGGTGCCGACCGAGGAGAAGGAGAAGAAGGAGGATCCGGTCACCGAGCCGGCTCCGGCCGAGGTCGGTAGCTCCACCGAGCTGCTCGAGCTGCGGCTGGGCAAGGCGGCCGACGCACCGCTGTGCATGACCTGCGGGACCAAGATGCGCCCGGCCGGCTCCTGCTACCTGTGCGAGGGCTGCGGCTCGACCAGCGGGTGCAGCTGACCGACCCGGCACGTCCCGGGGCGGCACCGGTGGGTCCGGTGCCGCCCGGCGGGCGTCCGGCGTGTCGTGGGGAGCGGTGAGCACGGGGTGCAGGACCGGACCGGGGAGATCGCCCGGCGGTTGCGGATCGATCCGGGGGTGCTCGCCCTCGTGCTGGGCGCGCCGTGGACGCGGGCCGGTGGTGACGACGACCCCGCCGCAGATCGGGAGCCGCCCGAGCGGTCCGCCCCCGGGCGGATGTACGTCGGCGTGCCGTCGCCGTCCGAGCTGCGCGACCTCGACCTGCCGCCGGACCGGCTGCGGCACTTCGGGCTGAGCCCGGACGAGCTGCGGGCCGGCGGGTACACCGACGGCGACCTGCGGTCGGTCGGGCTGCTCCCGCCGGGGGCCGCCCCCGGCGGCTCCGACACCGGCGCCTCCCTCACCCTCGAGTGGTTTGTCGTCGGGCAGCCGGTGCAGCTCATGCTCGCGGTCCCGGCGTCCGGGCCGCCGCAGCTCGCCCGTCCCGAACCGGGCCAGGCCGGGGGCCGGCCGACCCTCGAACCGGTCGACGTCCGGGAGGTCCCCGACCTGGCCGGGTGCGCCGATCCGGACGGCGCGCCCGCGCTGGCGGTCCGGGAGGCCCGGGACGGGTTGCTCCGTCGGGCACGGCGCCGGCTGCTGCACTGCCCGGTCTGCCTCCGGCAGGTGCACCGGGCCGACACCGCGGAGGGCCTCTGCCACGACTGCGCGACGGAGTGGCTGGGCATCCTCTTCTGAGAAGGCAGCGGATTCCGAGAAGGCAGCGGATTCTAAGGAGGGAGGAGCGGGGCGGCCGGCGGCAGCCCGGACCGCCGACGGCCGGTAGGGCCCGGACTAGCGGCGGTGGCTCGGCGGCGGTGAGTCGGCGGCGGTGGTGACTCAGGGGCGGTGGCTCGGCGGCGACGACCTAGGGTCGTCCGGGTGACCGATCGCTTCCGGGTCATCCCGGCGTCCTACGTCCTGCTGCTGCGCGAGGGGACCGGCGGCACCGAGGTGCTGCTGCAGCTGCGGGCGAACACCGGCTTCATGGACGGTCACTGGGCGGCTGCGGCGGCCGGGCACGTCGAGGCCGGGGAGAGCGCCGTCGCTGCGGCGGCTCGCGAGGCCGTGGAGGAACTCGGGATCGTGGTCGCCGCCGCGGACCTCGTCCCGCTCACCGCCGTGCACCGCACCCGGGGCAACGGCAACCCGATCGACGAGCGGGTGGACTTCTTCTTCACCTGCCGGCGCTGGACCGGTGACCCCTACCCGGCCGAGCCGGACCGCAGCGCCGGTCTGGACTGGTTCGCGCTCGACGCGCTGCCGGCGGCGACCGTCCCGCACGAGCGCGCGGTGCTCGACGCGCTGCGCGCGGGCCGCACCGACGCCGTCCGCACACACGGGTTCGGCTGACGCCGGGCCACACCGCGGTCTCAGACGGGCTCGATCAGGCAGATCTCCACAGTGACGTCCGGGTTGTCGGCGGGGTCCTCGTCCGGGTCGAGCGAGTAGTGCAGGACCCACTCGACCTCGTAGTCGTCGCGCGGCCAGCCCTGCGGGGCGAAGTTGACCCACTCCCCGGCACGGGGCACGACCCGGAACCAGCGGACCTGGGCCAGTTGCTGTCCGATCCGGACCCGCACGGGAATCATCTGCTGACCGGTCGTCGACGGCGGCGCGCTCATCGGGGCGATTCTCGCCGCACCGGGGCCACCCGCCAACCCCGCCTACTCCGCCCCGCCTACCCGGCCATGCTCACGGTCGGCTCGCGCCGACGAACCAGCGGTCCACCGAGAACGGCTCGTCACCGCACGCCGCGACGGCGGTGGCCCAGGTGTCGACCTCGGCCCGGCTCAGCCCGCACCGGCCCGGCACCGCAACGGCCACCATCTCGCGCAGCACCGCGCCGTACCCGGCCGCGGCCGGACCCCGCATCGGCACCCGCTCCGCGCGCGGGGAGGCGAACCCGGCGGCCCGCAGCAGTGGGACCAGCTCGCACGGCAGGCGCGGCGACGGGATGCAGGTGCACCAGGCGTCCCGGATCCGGCGGTGCCGGCCCACACCTGGCCCGGGCCAGCGCAGCGAGGTCCAGTCGGTGTCGAGCACCAGCAGCCGCCCGCCCGGGCGCAGCACCCGGTGCAGCTCGGTCAGCGCCGCCCGCACGTCGGTGGCGAACTCGAGCACCTGCAGGCACGCGACGGCGTCGAACGGCCCGCCCGGCAACGACCCGGGCCCCGCCAGCGCCCGCCGCTGCAGGTCCACCCGGTCCCCGCAGCGGTCCCGTGCCAGCTCCAGCATGTGCGGGACCGGGTCGATCCCGCACGCGCCGGGGCACCGACCGTCCCGGCCAGCTCGTCGAGCAGCTGCCCGGGCCCGGTCCCGACGACGAGTACCCGCTCGCCGGGACGAGCGGCCAGCAGCCGGTGGGTCGCCGCCCGCTCCCGGGCGGCCTCCGGCGTCGCGTAGGTCGCGGCGACCCGGCACGCGCTCGGCCGATCGACGGGCAGCATCGTCCGGGCCGCTCAGCCTGGATCCACGGCTCAGCCGCCCGTGAAACGGGCCGACTCGATCAGGGTCTCCACCGACTCCGGCGGCACCCGGAACGAGCGCCCGAACCGCACGGCCGGCAGCTCCCCGCTGTGTACCAGGCGGTACACCGTCATCCGCGACACCCGCATCCGCTCGGCCACCTCCGCCACGGTGAGGAACGGCGCGTCCTGCTCGGGTCGTTGCTCCGGGATTCGATCCCCCATCGTCCTGCGCCCCTCCTCTGCCGGACCGCTCCCGCGGACGCCGACGTGATCGATCGTCTTCCGGGCACGGACGGTAGCGCGGATCCCCGCCCTCTCCGGGGGTGAACGTGTCCCTCCCTCGGGTGGAGTGAGTGCATGTGATCATCAGAGGGTGAGCATTCGGACACGGATGGTGAGATTCGGCGCCCGCGTAGGGTCGACGGCAGGCGGGGCCGTCCCCGCGGGACAGGAGGCGACGATGTCCGGCCCGACCGACGAGGACCTGGCGCCCGGCTGGTTCACCGACTCCGGCTCCGCGCCGGTCCGCGCCTTCACCGAGCGGGTCACCGCGGGTCGCGCCGACCCGGTCGCACGGGCGGTCGCGCTGTTCGACGCCGTGCGCGACGAGATCTGGTACGACCCGTTCTGCGTCGTCACCGACCCCGCAGCCTTCCGGGCGAGCCGGGTCGCCGAGCAGCCGAACAACTGGTGCGTCCCCAAGGCGGTGCTGCTCACCGCCGCCGCCCGGGCCGCCGGGATCCCGGCCCGGCTCGGGTTCGCCGACGTCCGCAACCACCTCAACACCCCCCGGCTGCGTGCCCGGATGGGTGGCGCGGACCTGTTCGTCTGGCACGGCTACACCGCGCTGTGGCTGGACGGGCAGTGGGTGAAGGCCACCCCGGCGTTCAACGCCGAGCTGTGCGCGCGGTTCGGTGTCGACCCGATCGCGTTCGACGGGCGCACGGACGCCCTGATGCACGCCTACGACGGCGCCGGCGAGCGCTACATGTCCTACGAGCACGACCGGGGCACGTTCCACGACCTGCCGCTGGACGACGTCGTCGGCACCTTCCGCGAGCACTACCCCGAGGGCATGTTCCAGGGCGGGGAACCGTCCGGGCGGGATGCCTTCACCCGCTGAACCGGCGGCCCCGGTCGATCCGATAGCGGTGCGAACGATCTAGGGTGCGGGGGTGACCGCCCCGACCGTGATCGACGACGACCCCGCCCTCGACTGGACCGCGCCGGGGGTCTACCGCTGCGCGCCGGGGGTCTACCGGATCCCGTTGCCGCTGCCGCAGGACGGCCTGCGCGCGGTCAACGTCTACGCACTCGCCGACGCCGACGGCTGGACCCTGGTCGACTCCGGGTGGGCGATCGACGAGGCCCGCGACCTGCTGGGTGCGGGGCTGGGCGCGCTCGGGTCCGGTTTCGGCGACGTCCGCCGGTTCCTCGTCACCCACGCCCACCGCGACCACTACACGCTGGCCTCGATGCTGCGCCGCGAGCACGGCTCCCGGGTCCTGCTCGGGGCCGGGGAGCAGCCCAACCTCGACGTGATCACCTCCCCGGAGCGCTCGGAGCGCGAGCCGGAACGCAGCCGGCTGCTGCGTTGCGGTGCACGCGAGATCATCGACGAGCTCGGCCGGAGCCCGTGGACGCCGCCCGACCCGCGCGAGTGGGAGACCCCCGACGAGTGGATCGCCGACCGCGCGGTGATCGGGATCGGGGAGCCGGGGCAGAGCGCCCGGGACCTGCTGGCGATCGAGACCCCCGGGCACACCCGGGGGCACCTGGTGTTCGCCGACGAGGCGCACGGGCTGCTGTTCGCCGGCGACCACGTGCTGCCCCGGATCACCCCGTCCATCGGGCTGCAGCCCGCCCCGGTGAGGAGCCCGCTGGCCCAGTTCCTGGACTCGCTGCGGCTGGTCCGCAACCGCCCGGACGCGGACCTGCTGCCCGCGCACGGCCCGGTCGGCGGCCGCACGCACGCCCGGACCGACGAGCTGCTCGCGCACCACGACGTGCGGCTCGCCCAGGCCCGGGACGCGGTCGTCGCCGGGGCGGGGAGCGCGCTGGAGACGGCCCGGATGCTGCGCTGGACCCGGCGCGAGCACCGGTTCGACGACATGGACCTGTTCAACCGGATGCTCGCCGTGCTGGAGACCGGCGCGCACCTGGACGTGCTCGCCGAGCGGGGCGAGATCGTCCGGACCGACGAGGCGCAGGTCGACTCCGAGATCGCTCTCGCCACCTACACGGCCTGACCCGCCCGACGCGCCGCGACACGCCGACGGAGGTTCACCCGTTGGTCGTGTCGGGGTGGCCGCCCGCGCCCGGATGCGGCAGAGTGGCCGTCACCTGCTCCCCGATACCGGAGGTCCGCACCCGGAACCGACACCCACACGCATCACCACAGCCACGCGGGACTCAGGTCTACGCCGCCGTGACGCCGAGGACGTAGGGGAAGACGATCCTCGTCGACGGAGCGCGGAGGTAGCAGTGAGCACACGCGGGGTGGTTTTCGTCCACTCGTCGCCGACTGCGGTCTGTCCGCACGTCGAGTGGGCGATTTCGGGCGTCCTCGGGACGCGGGTGTCCTTGGAGTGGTCACCGCAACCGGTGGCGTCCGGCCAGATGCGGGCCGAGTGCTCGTGGACCGGGCCGGCCGGCAGCGGTGGCGCGCTGGCGGGTGCGCTGCGGGCCTGGTCGATGCTCCGGTTCGAGGTGACCGAGGAGCCCAGTGCCGGGATGGACGGGGAGCGGTTCATGCACGTCCCCGGTCTCGGCATGTGGACCGGGCGGACCAGCGCGAACGGCGACGTCGTGCTGGGCGAGGATCAGCTGCGCACGGTGATGGCCGAGACCGGTGGCAGCGGGCTGTCGCGGCGGCTCGACCAGCTGCTCGGCACCGCATGGGACGACGAGTTGGAGTCCTTCCGCTTCGCCGGTGACGGCGCGCCGGTGACCTGGCTGCACCAGGTCGGCTGACCGGTGAGTGGTTGTCGCGGTCCTGACCGCGATAACCACTCACGGGTAGGTTGGGCGGCGTGCGCTGGGGGGAACGGTGAGCCGTCGTGCCGCGGCGGTCGCCGCGGCACTCGTCGTCGCGTTCGGCGTCGTCGCCGGGGTGGCCTGGAAGGCGGGGGAGCGGGCGCCCGCGGGCATCGCCCCGGTGGCCCATCCACCCGACGTGCCGCGGGCCGGTGCCGGTGACCCGCGGGCCGAGCTGAGCGCGGGCGCGGCCGCCCATCCGGCCGCGGCCCTGGTCCGCGACCAGGTGCAGCTCTACTTCAACGCGATCAACACCCGGGACCATGCGACCTGGACCCGCATCGTCAGCCCGGAACGGGCCGACCACCAGCCCCGCGAGCAGTGGCTCGAGGGCGTCGGCACGACCACCGACGGCACCATCCGGGTGGACCGGATCGACTCCACCCCGGGCGGCGGGGTGCTGGCGCTGGTGCGGTTCGTGAGCGTGCAGGACCCCGCGGACGGCCCACCGGGCCTGCAGGTCGGGCGGATCTGCTGGCAGGCGGCCTACCCGATGGCGGGTTCCCCGCCACGGCTGCTGGCGGGCGACTCCGGCAGCGTGCTCGGCGCCCCCTGCTGAACGGCTCGGCCTGCTGAACGGGCGCCGGTACGCGACGGCGGCGGCCCCCACGGGGGACCGCCGCCGGAACGTGGACCTCAGGTCTTGGTGAACAGCAGCGAGGCGTTGTGCCCGCCGAAACCGAACGAGTTGTTCAACGCCGCGTCCACGGCCGTCTTCCGGGGCGCGTCGGCGACGACGTCGAGCTCGATCTTGGGGTCGAGCTTCTCCAGGTTGACCGTGGCCGGGATGATGTCGTCCCGGACCGAGAGCAGCGTGATGATGCCCTCGACCGCCCCGGCGCCGCCGACCAGGTGCCCGAGCGCCGACTTCGGCGCGGTCAGCACCGGGTGGTCGCCGAGCGCCTTGCGCACGGCCACCGTCTCGCCGACGTCGCCGACCACCGTGGAGGTGGCGTGGCAGTTGACGTGGGTGACGTCCGAGGCCGACAGCCCGGCGTTGCGCACCGCCTTGTCCATCGCCCGGACCTGTCCCTCACCCTCCGGGTCCGGTCCGGTGATGTGGTACGCGTCCGAGGTCAGGCCGAACCCGGCCAGCCGGCCGTGGATCGTGGCCCCGCGGGCCTTCGCGAACTCCTCCCGCTCGAGCACCATCACCCCGGAGCCCTCGCCCAGCACGAACCCGTCCCGGCCGGTGTCGAACGGCCGCGAGGCCCGCTCCGGCTCGTCGTTGCGCTGGGACAGGGTGCGGGCCTGGACGAAGCCGGCCACGGTGATCGGCACGATGCAGGACTCGGCGCCTCCGGCGAGGACGACGTCCACCTCACCGGCCTGCAGCAGCCGGTAGGCCCAGGCCAGCGCCTCGGCGCCGGTCGCGCACGCCGACGCGGGGGAGTGCACGCCGCCCCTGGCCTTGTACTCCAGGCTGACCATCGCGGCCGGCCCGTTCGGCATGAGCATCGGCACCGTCAGCGGGGAGACCTTGCGCAGGCCGTGCTCCTCGAGCAGGTCGTCCTGGGCGAGCAGGGTCGGCGCGCCGCCGATCCCGGCTCCCAGCACGACGGCCAGCCGCTCGCCCTCGACGGCCGCGCCGTCCTCGCCGGGGACCGCGCCCAGGCCGGCGTGCGTCCAGGCCTCACGGGCCGCGACGACGGCGACCTGCTCGCAGCGGTCCATCCGGCGGGCCTGCACCCGCGACAGGACCTCGGTGGGGTCCACCGCGAGCTGGGCCGAGATGTGCACCGGCAGGTCGAACTTGTCGGCCCACTCCGCCTGTGTGGTGCCGACGCCGGACTTCCCGGCCAGCAGTGCCTCCCACGTGGAGGCGGCGTCGCCGCCGAGCGGGGTGGTGGCCCCGTACCCGGTGACGACCACTCCGTCGCTCATGACTCCTCCTCCCCGGCGCCGTGCGGATCAGCGCTCCGCCGGAACCCGGCGCCGGCGTGGCTCACTGGTGCTTGGCGATGAAGTCGACGGCGTCGCCGACGGTCTTCAGCTCGGCCAGCTGGTCGTCCGGGATCTTGGCGCCGAACTTGTCCTCGGCCTGCACGGCGATCTCCACCATGGACAGCGAGTCGATGTCCAGGTCGTCCACGAAGGACTTCTCCGGGGTCACCTCGGCGGTGTCGATGCCGGCGACCTCCTCGACGATCTCGGCGAGCCCGGTCAGGATCTCAGCGTTGTCAGCCACGTCGGTTCTCTCCTTGTGGGGTGGGGGTAGGGATCAGAGGGTGCCAGGTCGCGTCACGGGCAGACGACGACCTGTCCGGCGTAGGACAGCCCTGCGCCGAAGCCTACGAGCAGCAGCACATCGCCGGACCGTACCCGGCCGGCGGTGCGCATGTGGTCCAGCGCCATCGGGACCGACGCGGACGAGGTGTTGCCGGAGTGCACGATGTCGTCGGCGACGACCATGTCGTCCCGCGCGCCCTTGACGCGCAGCTTCTTGGCGATCGCCTCGACGATGCGCAGGTTCGCCTGGTGCGGGATCAGCACGTCGATGTCGGCCGGGGCCAGTCCGGCGCGGTCGATCGCCTCGAGGGCCACCGGGGCGACCGCGCTGGTCGCCCAGCGGAACACCGTCTGGCCCTCCTGGTGCAGCTTGTTCGTGCTTTCTTCGAGGATCCGGATGGTGCTCGCGTGGTCGCCGGCGCTGCCCCACGCGACCGGTCCGACGCCGACGGCCTCGTCCGACTCGGCCGGTCCGACCAGCGCCGCTCCCGCGGCGTCGGCGAAGATGATGCAGGTCGAGCGGTCGTCCCAGTCGATCCAGTCGGACAGCTTCTCGGCGCCGATCACCAGCACGTGCCGGGCGGAGCCGGCCCGGACCATGTCCGCGGCGACGCCGAGGCCGTAGCAGAAGCCGGCGCAGGCGGCGTTGACGTCGAAGGCACCGATCCCGTTCGCGCCGAGCGCGGTGGCCACCTGGGCGGCCGCGTTCGGGATCGGGTTGGGCATCGTGCAGGTGGCGACGACGACCGCGTCCAGCTCGGCGGAATCGAACTCCGCGTCGGCCAGCGCGGCCCGGCCGGCGGCGACCGCCATGTCCGGCAGCGAGGTCTCGGCGTCGGCGATCCGGCGCTCGGCGATACCCACCCGGGACCGGATCCAGGCGTCGTCGGTCTCCACCCGCCGCTCGAGATCGGCGTTGGTGACGACGTCGTCGGGCTGGAAGCTGCCGATGCCGAGGAGGCGGGCCCCGGCGACCGGGGTGGCGAGGCGCATGGTGGTCACTTCCCGTGTTCGGCGATCAGCTCGGCGGCGGCGTCGAGCTGGTCGGGGGTCTTCAGCGCCAGTGTGGGGGTGCCCTTGAGCGCCCGCTTCACCAGGCCGGTGAGGGTCGCGCCCGGGGGCAGCTCCAGGGTGGCGCCGACGCCGCGGCCGCCCAGTGTCTCCATGCAGGAGTCCCAGCGCACCGGGCGGGTCACCTGGGCGACCAGCCGGTCGAGCGCCTCGGCGCCGGAGCCGACGACGTGGCCGTCGGCGTTGGAGAGCAGCGTGCGTGTCGGGTCGGCGACCGTGACCGACGACGCGTGCGCGGCCATCGCCTCCCGGGCCGGCTCCATGTGGGCGGTGTGGAAGGCGCCGGCGACCGGCAGCTCTTTGACCCGGGCGCCCTCCGGCGGGGACGCGACGAGCTCGGCGATCGCCTCCTTCGCCCCCGCGGCGACGATCTGGCCGGCGCCGTTGCGGTTGGCCGGGTCCAGGCCCAGCTCGGCCAGCCGGGCGAGCACGACCTCCGGCTCGCCGCCGAGCACGGCCGCCATCGACGTCGGGGTGACCGCGCAGGCCGCCGCCATCTCCCGGCCACGCACCCCGGCCAGGGCGACGGCGGCGTCGTCGGTCAGGACGCCGGCGATCGCGCAGGCGGTGAGCTCGCCGATCGAGTGCCCGGCGACGGCCAGCTCCTCCGGTGCCCCACCCGCCTCGTCCAGCCGCTCGTGCAGGCGGCGGGCCGCGAGCAGCCCGAGCGCGACGATCAGCGGCTGGGTGACCGCGGTATCGGTGATCTCCTCCGCCTCCGCGGTGGTGCCCAGCCGGACCAGGTCCAGCCCGACGGCGTCGGACCACCCGGCGACGGTCTTCTCCGTGGCCGGGTCCGCGAGCCACGGAGTGAGCATTCCGGGGGTCTGGGCCCCCTGGCCGGGGGCGAGCAGGGCGATCACCGGGACATCACACACCTCTCGGGTCGATGACGGGATATCGGGAACGACGAACTTCGGCACGGTTCGGTTGGAGGTTCCCTCCAAACCGACGATGTGACCGAGCCCTCATTACCGGTCCGTAGGGGGCAGGCTTTGTAGGGTTCGCGACATTATCCACCCGAATCTCACCCGGTCTCGACCAGCCGGGCGATGCCGCCGCCGGACCCGCCCGGATCGGCCGGGACACCGTCCAGCGGGGTCAGCGGCCCGGCGACCGGGACGGAGTCGCGGGCCCGGCCGACCCGGTCAGCGACCAGCGCCGCCCGCAGCACGAACGCCTGCCGGGCGTCGGTGGGGTAGTGCCCGGTGAGCTCGGCGATCCGGCGCAGCCGGTACCGGACGGTGTTCGGGTGCACGTAGAGGGCCCGCGCGCAGCCCTCGAGGTTGCCGCCGCCCTCCAGGTACGCCGCCAGGGTGCGCAGCAGCTCGCCACCGGTGTCGTGCAGCGGGGCGAGCACCTCCTCGGCCAGCCGCCGGCGGGCCAACGGGTCGCCGCACAACGCGCGTTCCGGCAGCAGGTCCCCGGCCGGGACCGGGCGCGGCGCGTCCGGGTACCCGGGGGCCGCGGCGAGACCGGCGAGCGCCTCGGCGGCCGCGGCGCCGGCGCCGGCCAGGTCCGCGCTCGGCGGGCCGGCCACCACCGGGCCGGGCCCGAAGCGGCCGGCGACCTCGACGAGCACCCGGTCGTCGCCGGCCGGGTGGTCGGCCGCGCGGCCGGTCGCGTCGGCCCCGTCCGCTTGCGTCGGCCGGGCGGCGCGGCCGGTGGCGTGCAGCAGCACGACCAGCCGTCGTCCCTGTACCCCGACCAGGATCTCGTGGCCGAGCCGGGCCGCGAGCCGGCGCAGCTCCACGATCAGCCGGGGGGACTCCGGACCGGTGCCGGGCACCTCGCCGACCAGGCAGCGCACCGGCGCGGCCGGGTCCCAGCCGAGCGCGGCGGCCCGGGAGATCAGGGCGGCGTCGGCGTCACCGCGCAGCACCGCGTCGACCACGAGCGCCTCCAGCCGGGCGTCCCACGCCCCGCGGGACTCGGCGGCGCCGGCGTAGACGGTGGCCGCGGCGAACGCGATCTCCCGGCCGAACCGCAGCACCGCCGTGGTCAGCTCGTGCCGCTCGTCGGCATCGGCCGCCAGCGGGGGCAGGTGCTCCTCGAACACGTCGGCGGCGATGCGGACCAGCTCCACGGTCTGTCGCAGGCTGATCCGGCGGGCCAGGTCGCGCGGCGCGATCCGGAACGCCTCGGCGGTCAGCGGGGTGGTGCGGTCCGGCTCGCGCAGCCAGGACACGAAGTTCGCGACACCGGTCTGGGTCACCAGCGCCACCCCCGCGCGCTGGTCGGCGGGCAGCGCGGCGAACCACGGCCGGCGCCGCTCCATCTCGGCCAGGCACGCGGCCGCCAGCCCGCCCGAGGCGAGCTCGAGGCGGCGCAACGTCGCGGCCGCGACCGGCGGGTGAGGCACGTGCGGCAGCATGACACGACCATGACCCCCTCCACAGGCTCGCCGACCCCCTCCACGGGCTCGTCGCGGCCCGGTGTCCCGACCGGGCTCACGGTGCACCGGACCGGGGACCGGTTCCGCACCGCGACCCGCTGGCTGGACTCCCGGCACAGCTTCTCGGCCGGCGCGCACTACGACCCGGCGAACACCCACTTCGGGCTGCTCCTGCTGCACAACGAGGACGTGGTCGTCCCGGGACGGGGCTACGACGAGCACCCGCACCGGGACACCGAGATCGTCACCTGGGTGCTCGACGGCGAGCTGGAACACCGCGACTCCGGTAGCGGCGAGCTGCGCCGGGTGCCGGCCGGCGGCGTTCAGTGGCTGGGTGCCGGACGCGGGGTGCGGCACTCCGAGCACGCCACGCCGTCCGGCGACGGTGTGCGGTTCGTGCAGATGTGGGTGGTGCCTGACGACCCGGGCGGCGATCCGGGACACGCGGTCCGGGACGTCGCCGGGCCGCTCGCGGCCGGCGAGCCGGTGGTGCTGGCCTCCGGTCTGGCCCGCCACGCGGACAGCACGGTGCTGCCGCTGCGCCAGAGCATGGCGGCGCTCACGGTGGTGCGGCTCGGGCCCGGCGCGGTGACCGGGCTGCCGGCGGCACCGTTCGTGCACGCGTTCGTGGCCCGTGGCAGCGCGACCCCGGAGGTGCCCGAGCGGCCGGGTCCGGACGTGCCGGAACTCGGCGCCGGCGATGCGGCCCGGATCGTCGACGACGGCGGCCGGCGGCTCACCGCGGGCCGCGACGGCGCCGAGATCCTGGTGTGGGAGATGCACTCCGGCTTGGGCGCGGGACTCTGACCGGTTCCGCCCGGGGCGTGTGGCTCCGGTTCAGCCGAGTGGAGTGACGCCGCTGGCCTGCGGTCCCTTCTGGCCCTGCTCGATGTCGAACGACACCCGCTGTCCCTCGTCGAGGGTCTTGTAGCCCTGGACCTGGATCGCCGAGTAGTGCACGAACACGTCCGCGCCACCACCGTCGGGAGCGAGGAAGCCGTAGCCCTTCTCGCTGTTGAACCACTTGACGGTGCCCTCTGTCATTCGGTGCTCCCTCGTTCTCCGGACCGGGGCACCTCGCCCCGGCCCGACGGCCAGCACGTACACGGTCCACGTG
Organism: Pseudonocardia nantongensis; assembly: GCF_046546495.1. Classification (NCBI taxonomy): domain Bacteria; kingdom Bacillati; phylum Actinomycetota; class Actinomycetes; order Pseudonocardiales; family Pseudonocardiaceae; genus Pseudonocardia; species Pseudonocardia nantongensis. Next base: position 88,592 of record NZ_JBKGXT010000013.1, read on the forward strand.
CTGGTCAGGACGACGATTCGTGATCACTCACCCGCCGTCGCGCGGAGCCTATCGTGATCTGCGTCGCCCGACGAGAGGCGAAATCCGGTCGGGTCACGAGCGGGCCGGACACGACGACGACCCGCCGTCCCACTGGTGGGGACGACGGGCCGTCGGGTGCCGCGGGTGCCGGATCCGGCTCAGGCGACGCCGGAGTCGCTGGTCTGCGGGCCGGCGGCCTGCGGGTCGTCGATCTTGTAGGCGGTGGCGGCCTCGGCGGCGGTCTCCGGTTTGATCCGGCCTTGGCGGGCCAGTGCGGACAGCGCGCCGACCACGATGGACTCGGCGTCGACGGCGAAGTGCCGGCGGACGGCCGGGCGGGTGTCGGACAGGCCGAAGCCGTCGGTGCCCAGGGACACGAACGGGGCCGGGGACCACTGGCGGATCTGGTCCGGCACCGCGCGCATCCAGTCCGAGACCGCGACGACCGGGGCGTCGGCGTGCTCGCCGGCGCCGAGTTTCTCGGTCACGTACGGGACGACCTGCTCGGCGCCGGGGTGCAGCAGGTTGGTGTGCTCGGCGTCGACGCCGTCGCGGCGCAGCTCGCCCCACGAGGTCACCGACCACACCTCGGCGGCGACGTCCCACTCGTCGGCGAGCATCTTCTGGGCGGTCAGCGCCCACGGCATCGCGACACCCGAGGCGAGCAGCCGGACGGCGCCGACGCTCTCCCGCCCCACCGCCTGCGGGGCCTCCGCGTAGCGGTACAGGCCGCGCAGGATGCCGTCGGCGTCCACGTTCTCCGGCTCGGCCGGCTGGGTGTAGGGCTCGTTGTAGACGGTCAGGTAGTAGATGACGTTGTCGGGGTCGTCGCCGACCATCCGGCGCAGCCCGTCCTGGACGATGTGGGCGACCTCGAAGGAGAAGGCCGGGTCGTAGGCGACGACCGCAGGGTTGGTAGTGGCCAGCAGCAGCGAGTGTCCGTCGTTGTGCTGCAGGCCTTCCCCGGTCAGGGTGGTGCGCCCGGCGGTGGCGCCGATGAGGAACCCGCGGCTCATCTGGTCCGCGGCGGCCCAGATCGAGTCGCCGGTGCGCTGGAAGCCGAACATCGAGTAGAAGACATAGACCGGGATCATCGGCTCGCCGTGCGTGGCGTAGGAGGTGCCGGCCGCGGTGAACGAGCCGACCGACCCGGCCTCGTTGATGCCCTCGTGCAGCAGCTGGCCGGACTCGGATTCCTTGTAGGCCAGCATCAGCTCGGCGTCGACCGAGGTGTAGTTCTGCCCCTGCGGGTTGTAGATCTTCTGGGTCGGGAACATCGAGTCCATCCCGAAGGTGCGGGCCTCGTCCGGGATGATCGGCACGAACCGGCCGCCGATCTCGGGGTCCTTGATCAGCTCGCGGAGCAGCCGGACGAACGCCATCGTGGTGGCGACCTCCTGCTTGCCCGAGCCCTTCTTGAGCAGGTCGTAGACCTTGTCCCCGGGCAGGGGCAGCGGTCGCGACGTGCTGCGCCGCGAGGGCAGCGGCCCGCCGAGCTGGCGGCGGCGTTCGCGCAGGTACTGGATCGTCTCGTCGCCCTCGCCGGGGTGGTAGTAGGGCGGGCGGTACGGGTCGGCCTCGAGATCCTTGTCGGAGATCGGGATGCGCTGCTCGTCGCGGAACTGCTTGAGGTCATCGAGCGAGAGCTTCTTCATCTGGTGGGTGGCGTTGCGGCCCGCGAAGTGCGTGCCCAGCCCGTAGCCCTTGATCGTCTTGGCCAGGATGACGGTGGGCTGGCCGTGGTGCGCGGTCGCCGCGGCGTAGGCGGCGTGCACCTTGCGGTAGTCGTGGCCACCGCGCTTGAGCTTCCAGATCTCGGCGTCGGTCATCGGGTCGACCAGGGCCTTGGTGCGCGGGTCACGGCCGAAGAAGTGGTCCCGGACATAGGCGCCGTCGTTGGCCTTGTAGGTCTGGTAGTCCCCGTCCGGGGTGGTGTTCATCAGGTTGATCAGCGCGCCGTCCCGGTCGGCGTGCAGCAGCGCGTCCCACTCCCGGCCCCAGACGACCTTGATGACGTTCCAGCCCGCGCCCCGGAAGAACGCCTCCAGCTCCTGGACGATCTTGCCGTTGCCGCGGACCGGGCCGTCCAGGCGCTGCAGGTTGCAGTTGATGACGAAGGTCAGGTTGTCCAGGTTCTCGTTCGCCGCGACGTGCACCATGCCCCGCGATTCGGGCTCGTCCATCTCGCCGTCGCCGAGGAAGGCCCACACGTGCTGGTCGTCGGTGTTCTTGATGCCGCGATCGCCCAGGTAGCGGTTGAACCGGGCCTGCATGATCGCGTTCATCGGGCCGATGCCCATCGAGACGGTGGGGAACTCCCAGAAGTCCGGCATCAGCCGCGGGTGCGGATACGACGGCAACCCGCCGCCGGGGCCGGCGTGCGAGAGCTCCTGGCGGAAGCCGTCGAGCCGGTCCTCGGACAGCCGTCCCTCGAGGAAGGCGCGGGCGTAGATGCCGGGGGAGGCGTGGCCCTGGATGTAGATCTGGTCGCCGCCGCCGGGGTGGTCCTTGCCCCGGAAGAAGTGGTTGAACCCGACCTCGTAGAGCGTCGCCGACGAGGCATATGACGAGATGTGCCCGCCGACCCCGATACCCGGCCGCTGCGCGCGGTGCACCGTCATCGCCGCGTTCCAGCGCAGCCAGCGCCGGTAGGTGCGCTCGACCTCCTCGTCACCCGGGAACCACGGCTCACGATCGGTCGGGATCGTGTTGACGTAGTCGGTCGCGGTCAGCGACGGCACACCGACGTGCTTCTCGCGGGCCCGCTGCAGCATGGTCAGCATCAGATACCGGGCCCGCTGCTGACCGGCGTTGTCCAGGACCGCGTCGAAGGACTCCAACCACTCGGAGGTCTCCTCCGGGTCGATATCCGGCAGATGAGCCGCCAGCCCATCCCGGATGATGTTGACGCGGCGCGGCTCGTCGCCGGCCCTGCTGCTCTGCGCGGTCAAGGGTTCTCCCTGCCTGGTCCGTCGGTGGCCGGGGTACGCCCGGCCCTGTTCCACGTCCGCACCGGACCCGACGGGTCCCGGTTCGGCGGGGCGCGGCGGGGTCGTGGTGCTGCCGGCCGGCTCGGGCGGGCGTGGACTCTCCATCGTGCCCGTTCCGGCGCGGGCCCGAAACTCGCGTACCGCGGGGTGGAAGCGGTTCCGGGGCGTTCCGGCGAGGATAGGTACTACTCGTACGTAACAGAACGGAGGGCCTCCTGACGTGCACGGCAGGGCGTGGCCGGTTGCACCACGGCGGGCCCGCGTGTTCGGATGCCGCATCCGATTCCGCGCGTGGGGTGGCGCCCGAGCCCGGAACCGAAGACGATGGACTGCGTGAGCAGCGTGAAAGGGGAACGAGTGGTGACCGCGGCTGATGCCGGTGCGTCCGACATCGCGGGGAAGCTCGGCATCGAGCCGGGCATGATCGTTCAGGAACTGGGATACGACACCGATGTCGACGAGCAGGTCAGATCCGCCGTCGAGGGCACGATCGGCGAGGAGATCCTGGACGAGGACGCCCAGGAGGTCATCGACGTCGTCCTACTGTGGTTCCGAGAGGGGGACGGGGACCTCGTCGACACCCTGGTCGACGCACGGACCCCGCTGGCCGACGACGGGATCGTCTGGGTGCTGACGCCCAAGACCGGTCGAGACGGCCACCTCCAACCATCCGAGATCGCCGAGGCGGCCCCCACCGCCGGGCTCTCGCAGACGTCGAACGCCACCCTCGGCGATGACTGGGTCGGCTCCAAGCTGGTCCCGCCGAAGCAGGGGAAGGGTAAGCGCTGACCGGTCTCCAGGTGGGCGCCGTCGCGCCCGGCTTCGCCCTGCCCGACCAGAACCGGCAGCAGGTCTCGCTGACCTCGGTTCTCGAGTCGGGCAGGGCGGCGCTCGTCGTCTTCTACCCGTTCGCGTTCTCCGGGATCTGCGGTGGAGAGCTGGCTGCCGTGCAGGCCTCGCTCTCCTCGTTCCAGAACCCGACGACGCAGATCCTGGCAGTGTCCTGCGACCCGACATTCTCGTTGGACGCCTGGGCGTCCGCTTCGGACTTCACGTTCCCGTTGCTGTCGGACTTCTGGCCGCACGGGGCCGTGGCCTCGTCCTACGGGGTGTTCAACAGCTCCAAGGGCATGGCGCTGCGGGGGACGTTCCTCGTGCAGCCCGACGGGATCATCTCGTTCGCCGAGATGAACGAGCCGGGGGAGCCGCGTGACCAGGACGGGTGGCGGCGGGCGTTGGCTGCCGTGTAGAAACCTCTCGGTCCAGGCATCAGGGGCGCGTAGCTCAGCGGGAGAGCACTCGGTTTACACCCGAGCGGTCGCAGGTTCAAACCCTGCCGCGCCCACCCTCATGACCAGTTGTTTCGCTGGGAGCACGAGCCGCGTTCCTCGCTCATGACGTCAGCTGGGTGTGCAGGCGCCCTGGTCTTGCTGGCCTCGTCGTCACGAAGACGCGTTCCGCAGATCGCTGTTCCACTGCTCGAAGATCGGCTTGAGAGCCGCGGCCGAGCCCGGTTCGATGCCGTCCTCCGTCCAGTCGGCATCGCTCAGTCGCCGGATGGCGGTGAGCGCGTCGACGAAGGTCTGCGGGGTGAAGCCGGCGTCCTTCTCGGCGGCGAGTTCGAGCAGCCGATCGCGACCGAAGCGATCGATGAGAGCTGCTACGTCGTGGTAGTCCCTGGGTCGGGCGCGGGCCCAGAGGGCGAGGACCTTGTCGGCCGCGAGGTCCTCGGGATGGAGAACGGCTCCGATCCCCAGCGTGACCAGTGGTCGGAGCCGACCGCCGTCGGCGAACACCTCGACGAGGCATTCCGCTCGACTGTACGGGTCGATCGCGACGAACCGGTGGGCGCGTGGCTCGTCGGCGTCGCGGAAGACGATGCCCCGATCCTGAAGGGCGTCGCGCAGGGCGCGGACGACCTGAACGGCTTCGTCGTCGTCGATCTCGGTGAACAGGTCGATGTCGCGTGTGGCGCGGTCGGTGTAACCGTGGGCGATCATCGCTCCGCCGCCGGCGAGCGCCAGGGTTCGGGCCTCCGGGAGCGCGAGCGCCGTCTCGGCGATCAGTTCCTGGAGTGGGACCAGCGCCATGTCAGGCCGGGGTGCGTGCGTCGTCGATCAGTGGTCGCCAGGCGGCGCGGACCCAGGGTGGCAGGTAGAGATCGGTCCACTGGTCGAGAAGTGCCCGGCGGTTGACGAGCTGTCGGACATCGTCGAGGTCGCCGTGGGTCAGGACGATCTCGTAGAGGTCGCGTCGTCGGTGGCGCTCGGAGAGGTTCCATCGGACCGCCTCCGGTGCGGGGCCGGACCAGAAGATGCGGGTGGGCAGGCCGACCACACCGGTCAGGGCGCCGGTGAGCTCGTCGAGCGAGTCGGGCACGGCGACGGGCCGGACCCAGCCAGGCCGCCGTGCTGCTGCGCTACTCATGGGTGCCATCGTGCCCCATCCGTATCGACGGCGGATTCATGGACGAGTCGGGCGCGCGTGGCGTGGAGCCGTTCGTGGTGCGAAACGACGGCAAACAACGTGATTCCGGGAGCCTCCAGCGACCGACGGTGCGACCATCGTCGCAGGTAGAGGCGTCGTACGGTGTTGCCCGCGATCTTTATACCCGAGCGGTCGCAGGTTCGAACCCTGCCGCGCCCACCCTCCGACCAACGGTTCTGCTGAAGCCATGATCGGTTGATCTAGCGCACGTGACCCCAGTGGTCTCGTGAACGGTGTCATTCCGGTCTCTCGAGACGGACAGGACCCGGAACCTGCGGCAGCGAGGCGACTGATGAGCCCGGTCGGCGGCGGGGTTTCGCGTCCGCTCGACGAGCACGGATCGGCCCGGCAGACGGACGCTGATCTTCCACCGGCTGACCGGCAACCGGCGATGCGGTTCGGGCGGGGGCGGCGGTCCCCAGGAGAAGAGCCCCTCCGCTCTCTCCGGGTCTCCGGCGTCGACAGCTGGTCGTCGACGACGGCGTCCATGTCCGAGCCTCGGCGCACGAGGGTGTCCGTGGCGTCGGTGCAGGTGCCCGTCAGCGCCCGCGTCGGCGGGTGCCGACTCGCCGTTGAACTGTCACGCGGTGGCGTCGCGGCCGCTCCAGAGCTGTCGCCGTGTGGTGTCGATGGTGCTCATCTCGCGCAGCATCGTGGCGACGTTGTTCTCGAGGTGCGCGCGAACGGCGGCGCGGACCTGGTCCGGGTCGCGGGATCGGGCTGCGTCGACGAGCTCGTCGTGTGCGTGGGTGCGGTGGGCGGCGAACGACTCCGGCGCCTCGACGGGGTCGAACACGAGCCGGGTGTAGCGCTCCGAGGCGTCCCAGAGCGGGGTGAGCATCCGCCGGTCCCAGTCGCTGGCGGCGGGCTCGATCATCGCGGTGTGGAACCGGCGGTGCGGATCCCAGAACGCTTCGCCGAGCACGTTGTCGAAGGTGGCGCGGACCATCTCGTCGAGCTCGGCGATCTCGGCGTCGGTGCGCCCGGGGGCCGACAGCGCGGCCAGCTCGGGCTCCACGCTGATGCGCAGGCGGTAGATGGCGCGCAGGTCGTCAGGGTCGAGCGGTGTGACGATCGCGCTGCGCGAGGGGCTCAGCGTGACCAGGCCCTGCGCCTCGAGCTGGCGCAAGGCTTCGCGTACCGGAACGTGGCTCACCCCGAGCTGCTCGGTCAGTGCGGGAACCGTGAAGGGCTGCCCGGGGGGCAGCTCTCCGCTCAGGATCGAGCGGCGGATCTCGTGCAGGACGAGGTCCACCGCCGAGGCCTTGCGCGACGCTACGGACCGTACGTTCCGGCTCGACTCTCCGGTCGACCCCTGCTGAGCTGCGTCTTCCACCGTCACAGCCACCCCCTTCGCGCTGGTTGCTCGGGGCACCGTAGCGCATGTTGACATCTTATAACTTAGCGTCGTAGCGTCCAGGCGTGGCGCAGATCACGCCGAAGTGACGACGAACCCGGAGCTGCTCGATGTCCTCACCCTCGATGTCCGAGTGTTCGCTCGACCGCCCCGGCACGTCCGACGAGGCCCGCGCGCTACGTGCGGAGCTGATCGGTCGGGCCCGCGAGATCGTTCCCGTGCTGGCCCGCAACGCGGCCCGCACCGAGTCCGACCGGCGGGTCGTCGAGGAGAACATCGCGCTGATCGACGAGGCCGGCCTGTTCTCGATCATGAAGCCGGGGCGGCTCGGCGGGCTCGAGACCGACCTGCGCACCGAGCTGGAGGTGTCCCGCGAGCTGGCCCGTGGCTGCGGCTCGACCTCGTGGGTGGCGACGCTGACGAACGTCTGCGCCTTCTTCGGCGGCCTGTTCCCCGACCGGGCGCAGCGCGACGTCTGGGAGGGCGCACCCGGCAACCGGATCGCGGGCGTGCTGGCGCCGTCCGCGGAGGCGACCCGGGTCGAGGGCGGCTACCGGGTGACCGGTTCGTGGGGCTGGGCGTCGGGTTGCCTGCACGCGCAGTGGGCCGTGGTCGGGTTCCCGGTGCCCGACGAGCGCGGCGAGGTCGTCGACCAGGGCCTGGCGCTGGTGCCGATGAGTGACCTGTCGATCGAGGACACCTGGTACGTCACGGGCATGCGCGGGACCGGCTCGAACACCCTGGTCGCGCGGGACATCCTGGTGCCCGAGCACCGGCTGATCTCCGTCCCGGCGGCGATCGGCGGGCGCTACGGCACCGAGCACGCCGACGAGGTCCTCTACCGGTCGGCGTTCGTGCCGGTGGCCGCGCTGGTGCTGGCCGGCCCGCAGTTGGGTCTGGCGCAGGCCGCGCTGGACCTGGTGATCGAGAAGGCGCCGAAGCGCTCGATCTCCTACACCTTCTACGACGTCCAGACCGAGGCTCCGACCGTGCAGCTCGCGGTGGCCAAGGCCGCCTCGCTCGTCGACGCGGCACACCTGTTCGCCTACCGCGCAGCCGCCGACATCGACCAGGCGGCCGTCGACGGCGTCTACCCCGACTACGCGGCGCGGGCCCGGGTCCGGATGGACACCGGTGCCGCCATCGAGAACGCCCGCGAGGCGATCCGCGTGCTCGTCTCGGCGCACGGGGCCGCGTCGTTCGCCGAGACCAGTCCGCTGCAGCGGATCTGGCGCGACTCCGAGGTCGCCTCCCGCCACGCCGTGATCAGTCCCGCGATCTCCTCCGAGGTCTACGGCCGGGCCCTGCTCGGGCTGACCGACGGCGTCACCGCCCTCGTCTGACTGAACTGAAAGGACGATGTATGCGCATCGCCAACCATGCCGGCCGCCTGGTCCTGCTCGACCCCGCCGGGGACCCCGAGACCCCGCGCGGGATCGACGTCGAGCGCGCGAGCCGAGGCCGCTTCGCCGCTGACCCGCAGGCCGTCTATACCCGCTGGGACGAGTTCCGCGACTGGGCCGCGGGAGCGTCGTTCACCGACACCGCCCCGATCGTCGCCGACGACCTCGGCGCGGTCACACCGCGGCCGCCACAGGTGTTCGCGGTGGGCCTGAACTACCGCGACCACGCGGCCGAGTCCGGCTTCGAGCTGCCGAGCGAGCCGGTCGTGTTCACCAAGTACGCCTCCAGCTTCACCGGCCCGCGGGGCGACATCCGTCTCTCGCCGGGGAACGTGGACTGGGAGGTCGAGCTCGTCGCCGTGATCTCCGGGGGCGGGCACGGCATCCCCGAGGTGCAGGGGTGGGATCACGTCGCCGGCCTCACGGTCGGTCAGGACATCTCCGACCGGGTCACGCAGTTCGCCGCGCCGCCCGCACAGTTCGGGATGGGCAAGTCGTTCCCGGGCTTCGCGCCGGTCGGGCCGAGCCTGGTCACCGTCGACGAGCTGCGCACCGCCGGGCTGGATCCCGACGACCTGGAGCTGGGCTGCCTGGTCAACGGCGAGAGCGTCCAGAAGGGCCGGACCGGGACGATGATCTTCTCGGTTCCCGAGCTCGTCGCGCGGCTCTCGGCGATCGTCACGCTGCTGCCCGGCGACGTCGTGTTCACCGGGACCCCGTCGGGGATCGGTGCGGGGATGTCCCCACCCCGCTTTCTCACCGGCGGCGACGAGCTCGTGACGTGGTGCGCGGGCATCGGCCAGATGCAGCACCGGTTCGTGGCCCCGGAAGGAGTCTCGTCGTGACCTACCTGGAGGCCGAGGACCGCAGCGCGACGTTCGTGCCGCACGCCTTCGACGAGCGGACCGTGGACCTGGGCGAGATCCGGATGAACTACGCGACGGCCGGCGACGCGTCGCTGCCGGCGTTGCTGCTGATCCCGGGCCAGTCCGAGTCGTGGTGGGGCTACGAGGCGGCCATGGGGTGCCTCGCCGAGCACTTCCACGTCCACGCCGTGGACCTGCGCGGGCAGGGCCGCTCCACGTGGACCCCGGGCCGCTACACCGTCGACAACTTCGGCAACGACCTGGTCCGCTTCATCGACCTGGTGATCGGCCGGGAGACGATCGTGGGCGGGTTGTCCTCCGGCGGGGTCCTGTCCGCCTGGCTCTCGGCGTTCGCGAAGCCGGGACAGATCCGGGCGGCGGTGTGGGAGGACCCGCCGCTGTTCTCCAGCCAGCTCACGCCGGCCATCGGGCAGGGCATCGGCCAGGCCGTCGGCCCGATCTTCGCCGCCTGGAACAAGTGGCTGGGCGATCAGTGGGCGATCGGTGACTGGGCCGGCCTGATGCGTGCCTTCCCCGAGGAGATCCCGCCGGAGATGCAGCGCGCCCTGGCGTCGATGATGCCGCCGGACGAGGACGGCCCCGCCGCCGGGCCGCCGCAGAACCTGCGGGAGTACGACCCCGAGTGGGGCCGGGCCTTCACCTCGGGCACCGCGACGGCGTCCTGCGACCACGCGGCGATGCTCGCCCGGGTCCGCGTCCCGGTGCTGCTCACCCAGCACTTCCGGACCGTGGACGAGCAGACCGGACGGCTGATCGGAGCCTGCTCGGACGATCAGGTCCGGCGCGCCCTGGAGATCGTCACCGCGGCCGGCGGGCGGATCGACCACCGCTCCTTCCCCGAGATGCCGCACTCGATGCACGAGCACGCGCCGAAGCAGTACGTCGAGACGGTCCTGGACTGGCTCGCGACACTCGACTGACCCCAGATCCGCCACGACCAGGAGGACCCATGACCACCGACCGGCGCGACGCACCGATCATCCCGCCGCGGCTGCACCACGCGACGTTCCTGACCCTCAAGCTGGACGAGATGGTCCGCTGGTACGGGCTCGTCGCCGGGCTGACCCCGGTGCACTACAGCGAGTCCGCGGCCTGGCTGACCAACGACGAGGCCAACCACCGGATCGCGCTGATCGCCCACCCCGCCGTCACGAAGCCGGTGAACAAGTCCACGACCGCGGGCCTGCACCACACCGCGTTCGAGTACGCCAACTTCGGCCAGTGGCTCGACAACTACGTCCGGCTGCGTGACCACGGGATCACCCCGTTCATGTGCCTCGACCACGGCATCACCATGTCGATGTACTACGCCGACCCGGAAGGCAACGGCGTCGAGATCCAGTTCGACACCTTCGGCGACTGGGCGGCCTCCAAGGAGTGGATGTGGGCCGCGCGCGAGTTCGCCGAGAACCCGATCGGCGAGTGGTTCGACCCGGACAAGCTCGTCGAGGCCCATCACCAGGGCGTCTCCCCGGACGAGATCCACGAGGGGGCCCGGGCCGGCAAGTACCGGCCGGAGAACCCGCCGGCCGACGTCCTGCTGCCCGAGGTCTACTGAGTGCGCCGCACCCAGGTCGTCGTCGCCGGCGGCGGCCCGGTCGGGCTGGCGGCCGCCGTCGAGCTCGGCCGGCGCGGGATCGACTGCGTCGTCGTCGAGCCCCGCGCGACGGTGTCGCACGCCCGGCCCCGCTGCAAGACGATCAACGTGCGCACCATGGAGCACCTGCGGCGGTGGGGGATCGCCGCCCGGCTGCGCGCCCGCGCACCGCTGTCGCCGGAGTTCTCCACCGACGTCGTGTTCTGCACGTCGCTGGCCGGGCCGGAACTGTCGCGCTTCACCGGCGTCCTGGGCCTCGTCCCGCAGGGCGACCGGTTCCCCGACGTCGGGCAGCAGGCCCCGCAGTACCTGCTCGAAGAGCTGCTGCGCGAGGTCGTCGACGAGATCGACTCGGCGACCCTGGTGCTCGGACACCGCGTGGCCGGCCTGGTCCAGGAGCCGGACGGGGTGACGGTGACGGTGGCCGGGCCGGACGGCACGACCGAGACGATCGCCGCCGACTACGTGCTCGGATGCGACGGGCCACGCAGCACGGTGCGCGACGCCGTCGGCGCCCGCTACGTCGGCGAGCACGCGCTGCGCCCGAACTTCGGCATGGTGTTCTCCGCACCCGGGCTCGCCGAACGTGTCCGGCACGGGCCCGCGGTCCAGTACTGGACCGTGAACCCCGACGCACCGGCCCTGCTCGGCCCGCTCGACCGGGCCGGCACCTGGTGGATCATCGCCTTCGACGTCGACCGCGAGGCCGGCGAGCGCGACGGCCCCGCCCTGATCGAGGCGGTGGCCGGGATGCCGGTGGACGCCACGGTGCTCTCGACCGACCCGTGGACCGCACGGATGCAGCTGGTCGACACCGCGCGTGTCGGGCGGGTGTTCCTCGCCGGGGACGCGGCGCACCTGAACCCGCCGTTCGGCGGGCACGGGCTCAACACCGGCATCGGTGACGCCGTCGACCTCGGCTGGAAGATCGCGGCGGTGCTGCAGGACTGGGGAGGCCAGGGGCTGCTCGACAGCTACGAGTCCGAACGGCGTCCGGTGCAGGACCGCGTCATCAAGGCCGCGAGCGAGAACATGCGCACCCTCGCCGGCGACCTCGTCGCCGACGACCTGGACGCCGACACCTCGGCGGGTGAGACCGCTCGCCGCGCCGCGCACCGGCGGATCCAGGAGACGAAGAGTGCCGAGTTCCACGCACTGGACCTCGTCCTCGACGTCGACCACCGGGGCTCCCCGGTGGTCGCCGACGGGGCGGGGGAGCGGCTGCCACACGCCTGGCTGCCCGACGGCCGCTCACTCTACGACGTCCTCGGCCCCGGCTACACGTTGCTCGCCCGGACCGGAGACGGGACCGCCGCGCTCCGGGAGGCCTGCCGGCGACGCGGTGTCCCCCTGACCGTCGCGACGCTGCCCGACGACGGCGTGGTCGGGCATGGTCGGGCGGCGGCCCTGCTCGTGCGGCCCGACCAGCACATCGCCTGGTCGGGGCCCGCCCTGCCGAGCGACCCGACCTCCCTGGTCGACCGGGTCACCGGTGCCCGCGCTCCGATCGAGTCCGACCGATGAACCTCGCCGTCCGGTCGGCGGAACTGCGGCGCGCGGTCGGGGTCGCGGATCCCCGCGCGTCGCCGACGGCGAACAGCAGACCGCCCAGCACGGCCATGTTCTTCTGGAACTGGACCCGCTGCAGCTTGCGGGTCGCCGCACCCTGCACCGCGAGCTGGAGCTGCTGGTCGCGGCGGGTTACACGCCGCTCGAGGCGCTGCGAGCGACGACCGCGCTGCCTGCGCGGTGGTTCGGGCTCGACGACCGGGGCCGGATCGCGCCCGGGCTGCGGGCGGACCTGCTGCTCGTCGACGGGGACCCGACCGTCGATCTCACCGCGACCCGCGCGGTCCGTCGCGTGTGGATCGGCGGGGAGCCGGTCGCGGGGGCAGGATCGCCGGCATGACCGACGACCGTTCCCGCCCCGGTGGCACGCTCACGCTCGCCGGGCACGAGGTGCCCGGATCGGCTACGGCGCGAGCCAGCTGACCGCCTCCACGACGATCGCGCCGCGGCGATCATCCTGCTGCGTCGCGCTGTCGAGCTCGGGGTGAACCACATCGACACCGCCCAGTTCTACGGCGACGGGCTGGTCAACGATCTCTTGCGCGGGGCACCAGCTCGCGGTCCTCAGCGCGCTGCGCGACGAGGGAGTGCTCGGCGGGATCGGGCTGAGCAGCGTGGAACCGTCGACGGTGCCCTCGGTGGAGCGCTGCCGGGTGCCCGACGCGTCGTCGACGAACCGGCCGTGCGCGCCGCCGCGGACGAGGCCGGGGCGACGCCGTCGCAGGTCGGTCTGGCCTGGCTGCTGCACAGGGGCCCGAACGTGCTCCTCATCGCGGGCACGGCGAGCGTCGAGCATCTGGAGATCAACATCGACGTGGCGTCGCTCCGGCTCGGAGCTGCGTCACTCGCCGGCCTCGACGCGGGGTGAGACGCCGAGGTCGTCCCGCCGACGCGTGACACGTCTCATCGAGATCGTCGAGCCCAGGCCGCGCCAGGACGCCCGCACCGAGGGCGGCCAGGACCGGCTTGTGAACTCCGCGGACGAGCAGCGCAGCCCGCGCACGAGCGCGACACCGCCCCGCCACCGAGGTCCCGCCGCCGGCGTCCGGTTTCGCCGGGCATCCCGCGCTCGACTCGAACCCACCGGGCAGCGGGACTGGCCCCGTCACGCCCGCCGCCGGGTCCGTAACCTGGCGGTGCGGGGCGGACCGGAGAGGAGTGATGGGTGTGGCTGCGTCGGCGGGGGCCCTGGGTCCGTTGTCTGCCATGACACCGGGTCAGGTCGACCTGCTCGTGTCCCTCCTGACGGATCCGCTGTTCCTCGCGGTCGCGGGCGGGCTGTTGCTCGTGCTGGCGGTCGTCGTCGCGTTCGCCGTCCGTCGGTTGTGGCGCGGCCTGCGCCGGTTCGCCGGGAACAACCAGCATGTCATCAACCGTGCTCGCAGCGAGCTGCAGACCCGGACGCTGCCCGAGGGGCCCGCGCGCCGTGCCGTCGAGCTGCGCCGTCGTCTCACTGACGCCGTCACCGAGACGGACCGGATGATCGCCGCCACGGGACACGCCCTCGTGTCCGCCACGCTCGCGGAGCAGCATCACGAGCTCGGCAGGCTCGCCACGTCGCTGGACGGCCACCTGCTCGCCTTGCAACGTGAGCCCGACACCGCTCGCGCGGCGTCGGCGCTGCCCGAGGTCGAGCGGTGGACCGACCAGCTCTGCGAGGTCGCGGCGGAGATCAGGGAACACGTGCGCGCGAGCATGACAGCGGGCACCGACCAGGACGTCCGGGCGCTGGGCGAGTCCACCTCGGACGGCGCCGCGGCCCTCCGCGCGGGCATCGAGTTCCTGCAAGGGCAGGTGCGCAGCCGCCCCGACCAGTGAGGTGGCGCCCTCTCGCTGCTGTGAAACGCACCGCAGCCCGGTGTAACCTCCGTCATGCTGCACGTCGGCGTGGCCGAGACTGCGCAATGTAGAACGTTTGCGGCGCGTTGCACGGTGTCCACTCCAGTTTGGAGTAGGTGATGGGTTCGCTCTCCGAGTACACCGGATGGCTCGTCCTGTGGGTGTGTGCGCTGTCGGTCTTCGTGGTGATCGTCGTGCAGTCCATGATCTACATGAGCGCCGCGCGCAAGGCGGGACCGGAGTTGGGCTTCTCGCACCGGGATCTCAAGCAGTCGTTCCGCTCCGGGGCCATCGCCGCGCTCGGTCCGTCGCTGGCGGTCGCGATCGTGGCGATCGCGTTGCTGGCGCTCTTCGGCACCCCCGCGACGCTGCTCCGTATCGGGCTGGTGGGCTCCGCGGCGACCGAGACCTCCTCGGCGAACCTGGCGGCGGGGACCATGGGCGCCGAACTCGGGGGGCCGTCTTGGACGCCCGAGGTGTTCGCGGTCGCCTTCTTCGCCATGGCCCTGTCCGGGGCGGGGTGGCTCGTGGCCACGCTGATCCTCACTCCGATGCTGAAACGCGGCGACGTCAAGCTCCGGTCGGTGAACCCCGTGCTGATGACGATCGTGCCGTCGGCGGCACTGCTCGGTGCCTTCGCTTCGCTCGGTGTCGCGGAACTACCCGAGAGCGGCACGCACGTGCTGGTCGTGGCGGTCTCGGCGATCGTGATGGCGGTCTGCCTGCTACTGGCCCGAGGTCTCAACGCTCAGTGGCTTCGGGAATGGGGCCTGGGCATCTCGATCATCGTCGCTCTCGCGGTCGCCTACCTCGCCTACGACCCCGCCGCCGTACCGGTCGGTTGAGCCGGACCAGCACAGGAGGGTCTCTCTCATGTCGGCAGACGTCCCGACGGCTCAGGAAGCCGCATATTCGCAGTACGACCGCACCACCTCTCGGTGGGGACGGATCACCATGCTGCTGGTATTGCTCCTGTCGGTGGGTGCGCCGTTGTCGCTCGTCGCCTTCGGTGGCCTGCCGATCACCCAGCCCGAACTGTGGACGGGCTTCCTGGCCGTCGCCGCGGTCTTCGGGGTCATCTGGGTGATCGAGCCCGTCACGTACTACCCGGTACTCGGTCCTGCGGCGATGTACCAGACATTCATGATCGGCAACATTGCCAACAAGCTGCTCCCCGCGGTGATCGTCGCCCAGGACGCCATCGAGGCCAAGCCGGGCACCAGGCGCGCCGAACTCGCCGCGGTGATGGCGATCTGCGGCGCGGCGGTCGTCCATGTCGTCTCGCTGGCGATCCTGGTCGGCGTCCTGGGAACGTGGCTCGTCAGCGTCATGCCCGACTCGGTGATCGCGGTGGCGCGGTTGTACATCTTCCCGGCCATCATCGGCGCCGTCGTCGTGCAGCTCGCGGCTTACGTCAAACAGCCTCGGATCACCGTCATCGCACTGGCCGTGGGAATCGTCGTACAGCTGCTGCTGGTCCCGAACCTGGGTGAGACGTTCGGCTACTTCGCGACCGCCGTCGTGGTGCTGGCTACGGTGATCCTGGCCTGGTTCCTGCGCAGCCGCCGTGCCGAGCAGCCCACCGACCAGACCGCCGACGACACCTGAAGGGACACGGCGTCTCCCATGACCACCGAACCCGCAGCGCTCACCGGAGAGCTCCAGCAGGACCTGCATGCCCTCTACAAGCGTCTGCACCAGGCCCCCGAACTGTCGATGGCCGAGCACGCCACCGCGGCGCTGATCACCGACCGGATGCAGGGCCTGGGGTGGGAGACGTTCGGCTGCGGCGGCACCGGCGTGGTGGCGATCCTGCGCAACGGCGACGGGCCGGTCGTCGGCTTCCGCGCCGACACCGACGCCCTGCCGGTGGCCGAGGACACCGGGCTGGACTACGCCTCCACCGTCCGCGCCACCCTGCCCGACGGTACCGAGGTCCCCGTGATGCACGCCTGCGGACACGACACGCACGTCACGGCTGCGGTAGGGGCGGCGACGCTGCTCACCGAGAACCGCGAGGACTGGTCGGGCACCCTGGTGTTCATCTTTCAGCCCGGCGAGGAGACGAGCGAAGGAGCGGCGGCCATGGTCGCCGACGGGCTGTGGGACAGGGCGCCGAAGCCGGAGGTGGTCTACGGCCAGCACGTGTGGCCCGGACGCGCCGGTCAGGTCGAGATCACCAGCGGCCCCGCGATGGCGATGGCGGACAGCTGGAAGGTCACGGTCGTCGGTCGGGGCGGGCACGGTTCGCGGCCGGAGGACACCGTCGACCCGGTGCTGCTCGCCGCGCACATGGTCGTGCGGATCCAGAGCGTCGTCAGCCGCGAGGTGCCCGCGCAGCAGTCGGCCGTCGTGACCGTTGCCAGCTTCCACGCGGGGCTGAAGGAGAACATCATTCCGGCGACGGCCGAGTTCACCGTGAACGTGCGCAACCTGGATCCCGACGTGCGGGAGACGGTGCTGGCCTCGCTGGCCAGGGTCATCCGCGCCGAGGCCGAGGCCTCCGGGGGGCCGGAACCACGGATCGAGGAGCTCTACACGTTCCCGCTGCTGGTCAACGAGCCGCAGGAGACCGGCGAACTCCAGGCAGCCCTCTCTGCCGTGCTGGGTGCGGACAACGTGCTGGAACGCCCGGCACGCATGGGGAGCGAGGACTTCGGGACACTGCCGGACGCGATCGGCGCGCCCGGGGTCTACTGGTTCTTCGGCGGCATGCCCGACGAGGTCGTCGACGGCGACGCACCGGTGCCGTCGAACCACTCGGCGTTCTTCGCCCCGGTCATCGAGCCCACGCTGACCACGGGTGTACGCGCGGCCTACACGGCGATCCTCTCCAAGGTTGCTGGAGATCGCCGCTGATCTCACGCCCCGACGGCTCGGACCTGGGACTGATCGTGGATGCTCAGCGGACGGTGCCGGTCACCCGGCGGTCACGGGCCCGTTCCGAGGACGCAGTCGACGGCCGTGTAGAGCGTGTCGGTCTCCGACTGCAGGATCGAGTCGTCGGCGGGTAGCGCCCGCTCGAAACCGAGTCCGTTGAGGACGGTGAGCAGGAACTTCGCGCGCCGGGTGTTGTCCCCGTCGGGGAGCGCTCCTTCATCCGCGAGAACCGCCAGCCAGTACTCGGCCCGGCGACGCATCTCCCGTTCGATGGCGAGGTAGGCCGCGCGGAGCTCCTTGGTCGGCTCGGGGACGACGAAGTCCTCGACGACCCTGCGCGTTCCCTGCCGTGCCTGTTCCCCGACTCCGGCACGGGAGAGCACCTGGCGGAGGCAGTCGACCAGCCGGTCCCGTGCCGGCGTCGACGTGTCGTGGATCCGGTCGTCGGGGGCCACGAGGTCGTAGACGCGGGTGAGCACCTCGTCCTGCAGCGCCCGCTGGGTCGGGAAGTGGTAGCGGAGCGAACCCGTGCTCAGTCCGGCACGCGACGCGACCGCCCGCACGCTCAGCCTGGACGCCGGGTCCTCGCCGAACATCTCCATGGCGGCCAGAAGGACCTTGTCCCGGCTGCTGAGCTTCTGCCTCTGCTGCTCCTCCATGCGCACCTCCCCTCCCCTCGCATCGTACTAGTACACCGTGTTAGCGTCGCGCAGGGACTAGCACAGCGTGTTAGTCGGTTGATCGGGAGTGGGGGCGACATGTTGACGGAGTGGAAGCGGCGCCGGGCGTTCCAGCGGGTGAAGCCCGGTGACGGGCGCCCACTGAAGCGTTTCCGCTGGTGGCAGATGTTCCTGGGGCGTGCGTTGCTGCACCTTCAGCTGACCGGGGACGACGGTAGCCAGGCGGTGTACAGCGTCGATGTGCGCCACCAGGGCGACCGGGAGGACGGCGTGGTTCGGGCACAGCTCTACCGCGACGGTCGGCATCACGCCGTGTCCAAGGTTCCCGCCGTCTTCCCGGT
The DNA here is from genome assembly GCF_046546495.1 of Pseudonocardia nantongensis. NCBI lineage: Bacteria > Bacillati > Actinomycetota > Actinomycetes > Pseudonocardiales > Pseudonocardiaceae > Pseudonocardia > Pseudonocardia nantongensis. Next base: position 106,643 of record NZ_JBKGXT010000013.1, read on the forward strand.
CGAGGGTGGTGCGATCGAGGTGGCGACGACCGGCGTCGGTGTCAAGCGCTGTCACTACGCCGCCGCCGACGGGACGGAACGCCAGCTCATCCCGGATCCGAAGTCGGCCGAGGGGCGCCGGGCCCGCCTCGAACGCGAGCACCCGTCGGTGAGCCGGTCGATCGGCGTCGTCTCGATCGTCATGCTGATCGTCGGCGTGAGCCTCAACCTCCTGCAGATCCTCGAACCGGTCTCGCGGATACCTCCCATCGCCGGGAACCTCGGTGTCTTCGTGTCACCGATCCACCTGCCGCTCTGGCTCAACGTCGCGCTCGGTCTCGGAGCCGCACTGGCGAGCACGGAACGTGCACTGCGGCTGCGCTACCACTGGCTGCTCGACGCGGGAGGGAACTGACCGCGCGGAGGGCATCCGATCGGAACCGTGGACGGCGCCCGTGCCGCCGACCGCCGCGCTCCGACCGACCGACCGACGTTCCTCGATCCGGCCCGGGCTACATTCGTGAGCCGCTCGTCGACGGAGGTGACGGTTCTGTGAGCGCACGGTTCGAGGAGCTCGACTGGAGCGAGACCCCGATGGGGGAGATCAGTCTGCGCCGGCGCCGGGAGCCGACGGTCGGGATCGACGTGTTCGAGGTGAAGCTCGGCGACGAGTTCCTGATGTCGAGCCTGTTCACCGTGGCCGAGACCGCGCTGGCGCATCTCGGTCTGGCCGAGCTGTCGGGCGACGAGCTCGATGTCGTCGTCGGGGGCCTGGGTCTGGGCTACACCGCGCAGGCGGTTCTGGAAGATCCGGCTGTCCGCTCGCTGGTGGTGGTCGAGGCGCTGGATGCGGTCATCGAGTGGCATCGGCGCGACCTGATTCCGGACACCGTCGGTCTGGCCTCGGACCCGCGGACGAGCCTGCACTCGGGCGACTTCTTCGCGATGTGCGAGACCGGGGCCGGTTTCGTCCCGACCTCACCCGGACGGCTGTTCGACGCCGTCCTGCTGGATGTCGACCACACGCCGCGGCACGTCCTGCATCCGAGCCACGCGCGGTTCTACACCCCCGACGGTCTGCGTGGCCTCGTCCGTCACCTGCGCCCGGGCGGGGTCTTCGCGATGTGGTCGGACGGTCCGCCCGACGCCGGCTTCAGCGAGGTGTTGGCCCAGGTCTTCGCCCGGTCGACGGCGCACACGGTGTCGTTCGCGAATCCGCTCACCGGAGGTTCCTCGGCCAGCACGGTGTACGTCGCGTCGTGAACGACGGGGCCGGTCGCGAGCGCCCCGGGCCGCCCGTGACCCGGACCCCGGCGCGGCGGAACGCCCACACCACGACCGGCGCGGCCAGGATCGTCAGCGGAACCGCGGATCTCCGGTGGGCATCGAAGGACCCGCGGATGGAGTCCGATCAGACTTCGACGATCTGCCGCCGGACGCGGGCGAGGCCACGCGCCAGGGCCGCGCAGTGCGCGTGGCCGCGCACCTGAACGTGCTGTCCGAGCGTTACCCCGAGATCACGACGCCGGGCGCGTCCGACCCGCAGCGCGCTACCACGGGGGCAACGTCGGCAACGCACCCTCGTACCGCAGACCTTCCTCCACCTGCTCACGCGCCAGGAACGGCAGCAGTGCCTCGTAGAAGCCCTCGATCCGCTGCGAGCCGTCGCCGACGGTCCACTCCTCACCCTCGCGGGCGACGATCCGCAGGCCGGGGCCGTCGGGATGGCTCTGCAGCCGGTGCACGCAGACCCCGATCGCGTTCAGGATCGCGTCCGGGTCTGCCTCGTGCCACTCCCAGGTGGTGTCGAGGTCGTTGTGGTGGACGATCACCTCCGTGGTGCGCAGCGCCGGCAGCGCGAACGCGTTGATGTCGCCGGAGAACAGGGTCGGCAGCGTCTCCACCTGCACGCCGTCCCTGAGCTTCAGGATCGCGTCCAGCAGCCGCGCGTTGGCCTGTTCGAGGCCGGCGACCAGTTCGACGGCGGACAGCGTGGTGGCTGCCTCGATGCCGGCGTCGCGTTGCTCCCGCGACTCGTACGCCGGTGTCTCCTGACCGGTGACGGCCCAGGTGGCCAGGTTCGCCATGGCATCCGCATCCTGGGCGAGGTGGGCGAGCACGTGTGCCCGGGTCCATCCCTCGCACCTGGTCGGCTTGCCGAGCTCGTCGTCGGTGAGGCTGGTGAGGGTGGCCATCGCCATGCCCGACTCGCGCCGCATCAGACCGATGTCACCGGCCAGGCTCTGGGGAGTTTTGGTCGCGGTGTCCATCCCCCCAGCTTGCTCTGCCGGAGCGGGCCGCGCCAGCGACGTTCACCGGACGCAGACCTGCAGAAGCTGGAAAGGCGGCCGCACCACACGCTCACCGGACGCTGTCAGGCGGGCCGCCCCGGGGAGACGTCGCACGCAGCCTCTCGGCGATCCCTCCCCGGTGCGGACGCTCGCGGCACCGACCATCGCCGCGAGCGCGACGGTCCGGTCTTCGCAGCCACCCCCGGGAAGGGCGCCGATCTGTGTCGCCGGGAACTCGCCGGTCGGCAGCGCCGTCGAGCACGGCGTCCAACAGCTCGTCGAAGATCGGGGTGCGACGATCGCCGGGGGGAACGAGATGTGGGCGGCGAGCGTGAACGCAGTACGGACGACCGCGAGGATCGGGGAGTTCTCACCGCTTCCGGATCTCGTCGCCAGGGCGATCGGGCGGCGGTCACTCGCGTACCCCCCGCCGCAGCTCCGGCAGCCGCAGCGCACCGATGAGGGCGTGGCTCCCGGTGAGCCCGCCGAGCGCGAGCACGGCCGTGCGCGGCAGGTCCCGGCGACGCAGGTGCCCCAGCGCGGCGAGGGTGTCGGCCACGTCCACGAACAGCGTGAGCCGCTGCCAGCGACTCCGCTGTGCGGTGGGTTCGGTGAGGTAGCCGGCGCCGAGGGCGATCGCGCGACCGGCGAAGATCCGCGTCAGGTAGGTCAGTTCCGGGCCGGGTTCGACACCGAGCGACCGCGCCAGTGCGGACGGTGCGGCCAGGCTCGCCGCGCCGAGCACGATCCGGCCCATGGCCAGCCCTTCCAGGGCCGGATCGCGCTCCGCTGCGGTCTCGTGGGTTCGCATGCCGCGAGGCTGCAGGCCGCCGGGTGCGGGCTCAACGACCTCGCGGGTAATGGACCGTCCGTACGCGGTGCTCCACCCATCGGACGGTCGAGATGGCGTGGCGAGTGGCCTGGCTCACTCACCAATTGAGTGTGCCGCCACGGCACGGCCTTTCCTGTCCTCCCACCGCACGCCACCTGGGAGGACGAGATGACCACGACCGAGCGCCACGCCGTGCGCCGCAGCCCCGCGGTCTGGTTCGCCTCGTACGGGCTCTCGCTGCTGGGCAAGGGCATCGTGACGGCCGTCCTGCCGCTGCTGGTGCTCGAGCGCACCGGCGACGTCCTGGCCGCCGGGTTGCTGGCGTCGGTGACGACGACGGCGTCGGCCGTGACCGGCCTGGTCTCCGGGCTGCTGGTCGACCGGATCGACCGGCGCACGGTCTCGGCCGTCTCGGACGGCCTCGCGGCGCTGTCGGTCGCCGCCCTACCCGTTGTCGACGCCGTGTGGGCGCTGGACATGGCCTGGTTCCTGATCCTCGGCGTCACCGGGGCGGTGATCCGGGTGCCGGGCATGACGGCCCAGGAGACCCTGCTGCCCACCCTCGCCCGGCTCGGTGGCGCCGCGCCCGGCCGGCTCGACCGCCTGATCGCGGCCCGGGAGAACGTCGGGAACGTGCTGCTGCTGGCCGGGCCCGGGCTGGGCGGGCTGCTCGTCGGGCTGCTCGGTCCGACGCCGGTGGTGCTGCTGGTGACGGCGACGACGAGCCTGCTCGCCGCGCTCACGACGCTCGTGCTCGACCCGCGTGCCGGGGCCGTCGCCCCGCGGGTCCGGCAGGCCGCCGGTGGCGCGGTCCGCCGGGCGGTGACCGACCTGGCGCTGTCCTGGCGGTTCCTCGGCCGCAACCGGCTCGTCCTCGGCGCGACGCTGGTCTCGGCGGTGCTCGTCGCCGTCGTCGCGGCGCTGCAGACGACCCTGATGCCCGCCTACTTCACCGCCGAGCGGCTGCCGGGGCTCACCGGTCTGACGCTGAGCGCGCTGGCCGCCGGCAGCATCGCCGGCTCCGCGCTCTACGCCGCGCTGGTCGGGCGGGTCCGGCGCCGGACCTGGTTCGTGGTCGGGATGAGCGGCTTCGGGATCGGGTTCGCCCTGGTCGGGAGCCTGACCTCGCCGTGGCTGGTGCTCGCCGCGGCGGCGCTGGTGGGGTTCACCAACGCTCCGGTGTCGGCGGTGCTGGGGGTGCTGACGATCGAGGCCACGCCGGACGTGCTGCGGGGGCGGGTGCTCGGCGCGCAGAACACGGTCCTGCTCGCCGCGGCCGCGGTGACCAGCGCGCCGGTCGCGGCGATCGCCGCGGCGGCCGGGTTGCCGGTCGCCGGGGCGATGCTGGCCGCCCTCGCCGGGGTGACCGCGGTCGTCGCACTGCTCACGCCGGCGTTCCGAAACCTCGACGGCGTGACCACGGACGAACCGGTGGCACCAGCGGCCGCCGGAGCGGCCGAGGTCGGGGCGGCACGGGTCATGGCGACGGGTCCGTGAGCGTGCCGCGAGGCGGGCGAGGTCGACGGCCGGGAGGCAGTCCAGGCCGAGCATCGGATGGATGGTCGGCACGACGTGCGACACGTTGCCCATGTCGGTGGCGGCGCCGGCGCGGCTGACCTCGCTGCTCGAGGACTACCGCGCACGCCTCTGACCGTGTTCGGAGGCCAGTGCCGACAGCACCGGCGCCGTCCGCAGCGGCACGACCTCGACCATCGAGATCACCGTGCTGGACCGGAGCACGCCGGTGCAGCCGAGCAGGCGCCCGGTGATCCGGTGCAGGTCGGCGTTGTCGGCGGCGACGACCCGGACGTGCAGGTCCCCGTCGCCGGTGATCGCGTGCATCTCGCAGACCTCGGGCACCGCGCCGATCTCGGCGAACGCCGCCTCGGTTTCGCCCTGGCCGATCGCGAGCGTGACGAACGCCAGCACCGGGAGCCCGGCGTGTGCGGGCCGGGTGCGGACGCTCGGCGGGGCGAGCGCGCCGTCGGCCTCCAGCCGGCGCAGCCGCGCCTGCACCGTGTTGCGGGCCAGCCCCAGCCGCTCGGCCAGGGCGACGACGGTGGCGGCCGGTTCGTCGTCGAGCGCCAGCAGGATGCGCGCGTCGGTGCGGTCGAGGGGACGCACGATGACCACTCCTCGGTCGTCGAATGGGGGCAGGATGACGCAGTCTGCGCAATGTTCGTTCCGAGTATTGCGCAGGAAGTGGTGTCCTCGTGTGCTGGGTGCATGGAGACCGTGACCGTTGCGCAGTACCTCGCCCGGCGACTGGCCGAGCTGGGCGTCGAGCACCTGTTCGGCGTGCCCGGCGATTTCAGCCTGACCCTGCTCGACCACGTGCTCGCCGAGGGGCGGCAGCAGTGGGTCGGGTCGCCGAACGAGCTGAACGCGGGTTACGCGGCCGACGGTTACGCCCGCACCCGCGGCATGGCTGCCGTCGTGACGACGTTCGGGGTCGGCGAGCTCAGCGCGATCGACGCCGTGGCCGGCGCCTATGCCGAGAACGTGCCGCTGGTCCAGATCACCGGCGCCCCGCCCACCGCACTCGCCGAGCAGGGCGCGCTCGTGCACCACACGCTGGGCGACGGCGACTTCGGCCGGTTCGCCCGCGCCTACGCCGAGGTCACCGCGGCCGGTGCCGTGCTCACCCCGGATGACACCGGGAGCCGGATCGACGAGGTGCTGGCCACCGCGCTGCGCGAGCTGCGTCCGGTGTACCTGGCGATCCCGGTCGATGTCGCCACCGCGGCGATCCCCGCGCCGGTGGCGCCGCTGCCGGCGGCCGTGGCCGACCCGGGCGCCGTCGCGGAGTTCCGCCGGTACGCCGCCGACCTGCTCGCCGGTGCGGACAGCGCCGCACTGGTCGCCGGGCACCTCGTCGAGCGTGCCGATGCGGTCGGCGCCCTCGCCCGGCTCGTCGACGCCGCCGCGTCGCCGGTGGTCGCCCTGACCTCGGGCCGGGGCGCGATCGACCCCGCGGACCCGCGCTTCGTCGGTGTCTACTGTGGTGCGATCGGGGCGAAGCCGGCCATCCTCGCCGTCGACACGGCGGACGTGGTGATCGAGGCCGGCACGTTGATGGCCGACGCCGTGACCGGCATGTTCTCGCACCGCGACGACCCTGCACGCACGATCCACCTCGGGGTGCGCACCGCGACCGTGGCCGGGCGGACGATCGAGGGGGTGCCGTTCGCGACCGCCCTGGAGGCGCTGACCGGACTGGTCGACGGCGCCCGGCTGCGCCGCGAGCTGCCCGACGCCGTCGCGGCTGATCCGGAGCCCGGTGACGCGCTCGACCAGGAGACGCTCTGGGCGCACCTGGGGCACTGGTTCCCGCGCGGGCACCGGCTGGTCACCGACATCGGCACGGCGTTCTGGGGAGCCGCCGGGACCATGCTGCCGACCGGCACCGACGTCGTCGCGCAGCCGGTCTGGTCCTCGATCGGCTACGCGCTGCCGGCCAGCCTGGGCTGCGCCGTCGCCGACCCCGGCCGCCGCCCGGTCCTGGTGATCGGCGACGGTGCGGCGCAGATGACGGTGCAGGAGCTGAGCACCCTGGCCCGGCTCCCGCAGCCGCCCGTCGTAGTGGTCGTCGACAACTCCGGCTACACGATCGAGCGCGCCCTGCAGAGCCCCCGGGCCGTGTACAACGACGTCGCCCCGTGGGACTGGTGCGCACTCGTGCGCGCCTTCGCCCCCGGGATCGACCTGATCACCACCGCCCCGGCCACCCCCGCCGAGCTCGACGCCGCCCTCGCCGAGGCCGCCGCGGCGCCGGACCGGCTCGCCCTGCTGCACGTCCGGACCGACCCGCTCGACCTCCCGGCCGGACTGCGCGGCCTGGCCGACAAGCACCGCGGGCGCTGATCACCGTTCGGGGGGCGATAGGTGCCATCCGCGGCACCTATCGCCCCCATCCGACGATCATCAGTGGTGGGGTGGGGGATCGTCGGCCGAGCGCGGCGTCGAGTCGCGCGTGACGCGTAGCGACAGCGGGACCTCGAGCGCGGCCGCGTTCTCGGCCGCCTCCAGCTCCGCGGCTTCGGCCTCCTCGTCCGCGTACTCGGGGCGGACCGCCCGGACCTCGGCAGCGACCTCGTCGTCGCCGCGGGAATCGGAGTAGGTGGCGTTGCTCATTCCCGATCCTGCCTCGCTTCGGTGGCGGATGTGGTGAGCGTCCTCGTCGCGCCACCACAGGTCCTTCACCCTGTGGTGTCCGACAAGCGTAGTGCGGGCAGCGCCTATGAAGCGACGACGCTCGCCGCCCGGAACGTCTCGCCCGGCATCGCCCGGCGCAGCTTCCAGGTGACCGCGATCGGCTTGCTGCCCTGGTGGCTCACGTACTCGCAAGCCCCGAGGCACAGGAACGGCGCGCCGGCCCCGATGTCGTCGCCCGGGGCGTCGCGCACGAACAGCAGCACGTGGGTGCCCTGTTCGCGGTGGTGCAGGTAGCGCCACCCCATCCCGGTCTCCGGTGAGGCCGCGTTCTGCGACTCCCAGTGGAACGTGTCGGGCTGGAGCGCGAAGTCCCGGTACATCGTGGTGGGGGAGAAGTCGCGCTCGGTCTTGTGCAGATTGACGAACAGCGCGTCGACGCCGGCGTCCTCCGCCCAGACGACGCCGGTCGCGTGCCCGCTCGCCTTGCGGGACAGCGACGCCCAGTTCAGTGCGGCCAGCACCTCCTCGCGCCGGTAGCGGGCGTGACTGGACAGCGGGACGTCCTGCAGACCCTCGCCGAGCGAGCGCGGAAGGTGCCGGGCCTGGTCGAGGCCGTAGGCCACGAGCTCGCGGATCTCGGCGCAGACGGCCTCGTGCCGGCGGAGGTGATCGAATCCGGCCTGGTAGTCGGCGAACCCGCCGCGGCCCGGCCAGATCTGGAAGAACAGCATGCGGGCGAGCCGCTGTTCGCGGTCGGTGAGCTCGGCATAGGCGGGGCCGGACCGGTCGGCGAGGCGCGCGTACACCTCGGCCCGTTCCCGGTCGTCGACGTGGGTGAGCGTCGCGAGGCGGCGCAGCAGCGCCGTCTCGTCCGGTCCGGGCGCGGCGACCGGGATTCCGGCCTCGCGGCGCACCGCCGTCCACGACCCCTTGCCGCGGTAGATGTCGGGCAGCTCGCTGCCCGACTCGTGCAGGTAGCGGCCCAGCGCCGACTCGCCGTGGGCGCGGACCTCGGCGACGACCGCCGTGCGGGACAGGTGCACCCGGCGGCGGACGTTGTCGAGCACGATCTGCCGGGCGACCGGGTCGAGCACCATCGCCGAGCCGGAGGGCAGGAACGGGAAGCCGTCCTCGACGTCCCGCTCGACCCGGTTGCGGCTGCTGCCGGTCAGGGCCCGGAAGCGCAGGTCGAACCCGAACTCGCGACGGTGCTGGCCGATGAAGTCGAGCACGGTCAGCACGGCCTTGCCCGGTGCCCGGCGCAGCCCGCGACCGAGCTGCTGCAGGAAGACCGTCGCGCTCTGGGTCGGGCGCAGCAGGAGCACGGTGTCGACTTCCGGCACGTCGAGGCCCTCGTTGAACACGTCGACGGCGAACAGGCAGTTCACCTCGCCGGCGCGCAGCCTGCGGAGCGCACCGTCGCGGTCCTCGCGCGAGGTCTGCCCGGTGACGGTCTCGCTCGGGATGCCGGCGTCGGTGAACACGCGCGCCATGTACTCGGCGTGCGCCACGGACACGCAGAACCCGAGTGCCCGCATGCCGGTGACGTCGGAGACCTTGGCCCGCGTCTCACGGATGATCTTGTGGGCGCGGGCGTCGTTGCCGGTGTAGAGGTTGTCGAGGGTCGTGACGTCGTAGCTGCCACGCTTCCACTCGACACCGGACAGGTCGACGTCGTCGGCGACGCCGAAGTAGTGGAAAGGCACGAGCAGGTCGGCGGACAACGCGTCCCACAGCCGGAGCTCGGCGGCAGCACGGCCGTCGAAGTACCGCTCGCGCACGTCGATGCCGTCGGACCGTTCGGGGGTGGCGGTCAGGCCGAGCAGTTCCGCCGGCCGGAGGTGGTCCAGCAGTCGTCGGTACGTGGCGGCCTCGGCGTGGTGGAACTCGTCGATGACGACGACGTCGAAGTGGTCCGGCGGGATGTTCTCGACGCCGTAGGCGGTCAGCGACTGGACGCTCGCGAAGACGTGGTTCCAGCGTTGCGGCCGGTCCCCGCCGACGTAGGTCTCGCCGAACGCCCCCTCGGCCAGGATGTTGCGGTAGGTGCGGAGGGACTGCTCGAGGATCTCCTTGCGGTGCGCGATGAACAGCAGCCGGGGGTGCTCGGCGCGGAGACGGCGGTAGTCGAACGCGGCGACGACCGTCTTGCCGGTGCCCGTCGCGGCGATGACCAGGTTGCGGTGCCGGTCGTGCAGCGTCCGTTCGGCGGCGAGCGCCTCGAGGATCTGGTCCTGGTGCGGGTAGGGCCGGAACTCCACTCCGGCCATGGGCGCCGGCCCGTCCCGCCGGTGCCGGTGCAGCGCCTCGGCGAGACGGTTCGAGTCGGCAGGGACGGCCGGGTCGTAGGGGACGAAGTCGGGTGCGGCCCAGTAGGTGTCGAACGTGGACGTGAACTTGCGGATCAGCTCCGGGGTGGCGACCGAGGAGAGCCGCACGTTCCACTCCAGACCGTCGACGAGTGCGGAGCGGGACAGGTTCGAGCTCCCGACGAAGGCGGTGTCGAACCCGGTGTCGCGACGGAACAGCCAGGCCTTGGCGTGCAGCCGGGTCGTGGCGCTCGCGTAGCTGACCTTCATCTCGGCGCCGTGCCGGCGCACGAGCTCGTCGACCGCACGTTGCTCGGTCGCTCCCATGTACGTCGTCGTGATCACGCGGAACGGGACGCCGCGTTCGTGCAGCACGTCGAGCTCCTGCTCCAGCAACCGGATGCCGTGCCAGCGGATGAACGCGCAGAGCAGGTCGACACGGTCGGCGCTGGACAGCTCCGACTGCAGCGCCGTGTGCAGCGTCGGTTCGCCGGCGGCGTTGGTGAACAGGGCCGCGTCCGACAGCGGCGTGATCGGCGCATGGACCTCCCACGTGCCGGGCCCGATCTCGCGGGTGAGCGCGATGAGGTGCTCGAGCCGGTCGTGGAGCGTCTCGGCGGGGGCCTGCTCGGCGATCTCGATGAGCTGGTTGACCAGGGTGATGCGTTGCTCCGGCGTGCGGTCGGCGAGCGCCTGCTCGACCGCCGAGGCCACGTGCCGGGCCAGCACCCGCGGCTGTTCGGCGGCCTCGACCGGAGCCCAGCGAGGCTGGAGGTCCGCGCCGGCGTGGCCGAGGGCGGCATCCAACCTCGTGGTGTGCAGGCTCTCGTGCGCACCAGCACGCAGCGGTTCGGACACGTGCCCTCCTGTCGTCGTCGGGAAGGGCCGGGTCAGCATGCCGTGCCACGCCCTGCCGGCGCCGGGCCCACGGAGTCTCCGCCGGCGGGGCCGGCGTGTCGCGTGATCGAAGCCCACGACCGGTGCACCAGTCCGGTGCGCCGTGGCCGAACAGCAGCCCGGTACCCCGCTGGTCGCCGGGGCCGCGACCAGCTCGACGGCTGCGGTCAGCGACCGAACGTGGCGAGGAACCGGTCGCGGAACTCGTCCATGGGCCAGGCCGGCGCCGTGCGGCTCGGCCGCAGGCCGGGGCCCCAGCCCCACCCGGCGACCCGGTCGAGCACGGCCGCGTCGCGGGTGATGACCGAGATCGGCACGTCCCGGCCCGCGTCCGGCCCGGTGATCATGGAGGCGGGCTGGTGGTCACCGAGCAGCACGACGACGAGGCGGTCGTCGCCGAAGCGTTCGACCCAGCCGAGCAGGCTCTGCAGTGCGTACCCGGTCGCGCGCAGGTAGTCCGCGCGGATCGCGGCCGGGTCCCCGGCGAAGATCGACTCGAAGGACCGCTGGTCACCGGCGTGCGCGGCGTAGACCGAGCCGTCCCCGATCTCCTCCCACGGCAGCATCGGCGGCACCGGGGACCACGGGGCGTGGCTGGAGGTCAGCGCGATCTCGGCCATCAGCGGTCCGCGGTCGGTGCGGGCGTGCTCGAGGCGGGAGAACGCCGACAGGACGTACTGGTCGGGCATCGGGGACCAGCTGAACGGCGGGCCGCGGTAGCCGAGCGCGCCGGACCCGTGCACCCGCTGGTGGCCGTAGAACGACGAGCCCTCCGGCCACGGCCGGGTCGTCCCCGGCATCACCGCGGTCGTCTCCCACCCGGCGTCCCGGAACGCCCGGATCAGGGTGCGCCGCTGCGAGGCGAGCAGGTCGTCGTGGCGGCGCTGGTCGTCCACCCACAGCCCGGAGAACAGCGTCGCGTGCGCCAGCCAGCTGCCGCCACCGCTGGTCGGCGAGGTGAGGTACCCGCTGCGGGAGGAGAACCCGGCCGCGCCCAGGCGGCGCTCACCCCCGGCCAGGACTGGGTCGAGGTGCGACGCCATCGCCGGGTCCTCGAGCGCCGAGCGGCCGTAGCTCTCCACGACGGCGAACACGACGTCCTTGCCGCGCAGCGCGGTGAGCAGCCGATCGCCGGGCACCTCGGCGTAGGCGTCGTTCCCGATCTCGGCGGCGAAGGCCCGCCGGTCGGCGATCGAGGCCGGGATCCCGGCGACCCGGTCCCGCAGCTGCGTGACACCGTCGGCCGCCGCGACCGGCACCCCGGGCACGACCTGACCGCCCACGGCGGCCCAGGTCAGCACCCAGGCCGCACCGAGCAGAGCGGCGGCCGGCAGGGTGACCCGGCGGTGCCGGGCGGCCGCCCCGCCGAGCCGGAGCACCGCCCCCGCGCTCGCCACCACCAGCCCGAGGGCCGCGACCCCGGCGAGGACCGCCACGATGACCGCCCCCGGCCCGCCGACGGCACCCTGCAGGAACTCCTGCGCGCTGCCCAGCAGCACCCGGTCCGCCACCGGGTCGAACGGCCGGGCCAGGAACGTCCGGAACCCGAGGTCGAGGACCTTGAACAGCCCGAGCAGGCCGAGCACCAGCCCGGCGACGATCGCGACGACCCGGCGCGGCCCCGCGGGCAGCACCGCGAGCACCGTGGCGCCGACGACGGCCTCGATCGGCAATCGCAGGAACGCCGCCGGCACGAGGTGCACCGGGTCGCCCGGCAGCACGAGGATGCCGACGACCAGGACGGCGCCGGCCGCGGTGAGCAGGCCGGCCCCGGCAGGCCGCCGGCGGACCGGGTGCTCGTCGGCGGCGCGCCACAGCCAGGCGACCGAGACGCCGAACGACCACACCAGCGCCAGCAGGGCGGCCGCGATCATCGCGCGTTGCACGACCGGGGCCAGCAGGCCGGCGGCCGCGACGACCAGGACGATGCCCTGCACCGCCGCGACCACCTTCGCCGAGCGGCGCACCGGCAGCTCCCCGCACAGCCAGGGCAGGACCCGGGCCGCCGCGACGAACGCGTACCGCAGCAGGCCGATGCCGAGCACCCACCACATGCCCGTCGTCACCGCGACGTGCACCGACAGCACCATCAGCAGCGCGGCGTCGGTCTCCATGTCGAAGCGCGCGCCCAGCGGTGTGGCGGTGCCGGTGCGCCGGGCGACCGGCCCGTCCAGCCCGTCGAGGGCGAGCGCGACGGCCGCCAGCACCACCAGCGCGACCTGCCCGGCGCCGTCGCGGCCGACCAGCGTGGCGACCCCGATCCCGAGCACGGCGCGGGTCAGCGTCACCGCCCCGGCGGGACCGAGCGTCGCCGCGTCGGCGCGGCGGGCGGCCCGCAGCAGAAGCGCGGCCGCCGGCACGGCGAGCAGCACGCCGAATGTCACGCGCACGACCCCGATGCCGGTGAGCGCCGCGAGCAGCGCGAGCACGCCGGCGAGCAGCCCGGCGGCGGCCGCGAGCTGCCGGGGGACCGGCGCGGTGCTGCCGGGGAGGGAGGGGGCCACGACGATCACGGACGCCCGGGCACCGGCCGGGCGTAGACGTCGCCGGAACGGCCCTCCGGACGACGCCGGTCGAGCAGCGCGGCGAGCTCGCCGGCGTCCAGCCACCGGTCACCTGCCTCGGGAGCCCAGCGCATCGTCTCGACGGGGGAGTAGCGGTACTCGTGACGGCCGAGCGCCTCCACCCGGGCGAGCGCGGCGCGGGCGGCGTCGTGCGCGGCCGGCAGGTACTCGAACGACAGCGCCGGCAACGGGTGCGACAGGCCCGCGAGGACCTCGGCCTCGAACCCCTCGACGTCGATCTTGCAGAAGGCCGGGACGCCGTGGGTGGAGACGAGCTCGTCGAGGGTGCTGACCCGGACCGGCACCGACCCGGCCCAGCGCACCCGGGCGAAGCCGGTGTCCTCGGCGACGGTGCGCCGCCAGTCCTCGGACATCGACGACACCGTCGGCGTGCCGCGGGAGATCCCGAGGCGGGCGGTACCGGGCCGCGCACCGAGCGCGGCGGGCACGACCGTCACCTGCTCGTCGCGGCCGAAGAACAGGCGCAGCAGCCGGACGAAGTCCGGCTGGGGCTCGACCGCGACGACCCGGGCGCCGAGCCCGCGCCAGGCCCGCACCCGGTTCCCGGCGTGCGCCCCGACGTCGAAGGCCAGGTCGCCGGGGCCCAGGAACGCGGAGTAGAACGCGCGCATCCGGCGCTGCCGCCCGGGGATCGCATGGTAGATCGCGAGCGAGCGGGCGATACCGAGGGCGCGGGTCAGCACCGCACCACGGTAGTGGCCGGTGCCAGGCACTAGGACGGCTCGCGGGCGACCAGTGTCCGGAGCCGCGCCAGGACGTCGAGCTGGGCCGGGTTGTAGAGCTCCCGCATGGCGGTCGCGGTGGTCCGGGCGACGAACCGGCTGCCGCGCGCGGAGTCGGTGTTCGGGGCGCCCAGGCCCGGGTGCCGGGCCTGGAGGGCACGAATGTGTGGCGTCATGCGTTCGGCGAGGTCGTGGCGGGCGGACTCGCCGGCGTCGGCGGGCAGGGCGTCGAACTCGTGGTCGGTCGGGTCGGAGGGCATGTCCCGCAAGAGATCCGCGTAGGCCTGCAGGCTCTGCGGGCCCAGCACCCTGGTCATGACGACGACCAGCGAGCGGTCGGCATCGGACAGTTCCGAGCCGGCGGCGGGGGTGAACTCCGGGGGCAGGTCGGTCGGCGTGCGGTGCCGCAGGAGGAGGCCGAGGTCGACGCGGACCTGCCGGAGCCGTTCGATCTTGGCGGCGAGCTCGGCGTCGAGGGTGCGCAGGGCCTCCTCCGGGTGATCGTCGTCGTCGCCCATGGCGGCGATCTGGGACAGCGAGAAGCCGAGGTCGGTCAGCCGGGTGATCCGCAGCAGCCGGATGAGGTGGCTGACGCCGTACTGCTTGTAGCCGTTGGCGCGCCGCTCGGGCTCGGGGAGCAGGCCGACCTCGTGGTAGTGCCGCACCGCCCGCAGGCTGGTGCCGGCCAGTTCGGCGATCTCGCGGGTACTCCAGGCCACGACGGTCCCCCTCCTCGACTGCGTGACCACCCCACACCGTGCCGCAACGGCATGGTCAAGCGCCGCGTCGGCAGGTGACCCGGACCACGTCTCGTCGGTGTTGAGTGTGCCGCCGCGGCACGGCCCTTCCTCTACTTGTGCTGAGTGACGCGGAGGACGCTCACCCACCGTCGCGGGGACGTCCGTGACCGGCGGCGTCGTTCCGAGGACCGTGCAGGTGGGTCCGCAGCGGAGCGGCCAGCATGGCGACGAACGTGACCGTCCACGCGGCGAGTGCCACCCAGCCCCCGGCGGCGCCGATCACCGTCACGATCGGCAGGTGGGCCGCCTCGCCCAGGGCGTGGCCGGCCACGCCGTACATGCCGAGCGGGAAGGCCACCGTCCACAGTGTGGTGTCGTAACGCAGCGGCACCCGGTGCACCCGGTGCCGCCACCAGCCGGCGGCGACGAGCACCGGGATCAGCCAGCTGCCGAACGCCCAGAACGCCAGGGCGGCACCGGCGACGAGCCCGCCGGCCGCGGTCGCGCTCGGTGCCTCCGCCATGGTCATGATCGACGCGGCCGCCATCGTGCTGATCGCGGTCGCCCCCATCGCGATCCAGTAGGGCGGCGTCAGCTCCTCCGGTGCCGGCCGGTGGAGCAGGAACCGGGCCGCCACCAGGGCCACGGCCGCCGCGTAGAGCAGCGAGCCGATCGTCCAGGAGAACAGCGCGAGCAGCGCGAACGCGTCCCGCCAGAAGGGGGTCGTCGCCTCCAACGTCGCGGCGAGCACGGCGACCGACTGGGTCGCGACCACCCAGATGAAGCAGGTCCCGTCCACCTGACGCAGCACCGGCGATGCGGTGCGCCGACCCACCGTGGTGGCCGGTACCAGGTAGCCCAGGACCAGCCAGCCGAACCACCCGACGACCAGCAGGCCGAGGGCCATCCGGTACCGGCCGTCGAGCGCGAGCCGGGTGCCGAGCACGTTCGTGGCGGCCACGAACGTGAAGAACCCGAACGCCCGGCCCGGGTGTACCAGGTCGGCCCGCAGTGCCTGCGGGAAGGCAAGCACCCGGTAGCAGGTGGCGACGACGAGCACGGCGTACCCGGCGAGCGCGAGAGCCAGCAGCACCGCGGAGAGCAGGTCGAGGTGCTTGTGCGCCATGGCCACCGAGACGATGCCGGTCGCCATCACGAAGGCGAACGATCCCGGGCTGAGGGTGGCCACCGCGTCGCGGACCGGTATCCGCCGCGCCCGAGCCGGTTCCCGTTCCACCCGCCGTAGGGTACGAGCCCGCCGCGGCACACGGTGTCCGTGTGCCGCGGAGGGACGCCCGCGGGCGTCGTCAGGAGGTCGCGGCCTCCCGCGCCTGCACGTCCGACGACGTCTCGTAGAGGTCGCGGCGGAACCGCTCGCGGATCGTCACGACGGAGACGAACGTGACGACCGCGCAGGCGACGATATAGGTCGCGACCGACCACGAGCCGCCGGTCGCGGCCAGCAGCGCGGTCATGATGAACGGCGCGAGGCCGCCGGCGAAGACCGACGCGAACTGGTACCCGAGCGAGGCGCCGGAGAAGCGGACGTCCGCCGGGAACATCTCCGCGTAGAGCGCGGCCTGCGGGCCGTACATCGTGGCGTGGATGGTGAACGCGATCAGCAGGCCGATGAACACCAGCGGGACCGACCCGGTGTCGATCAGCCAGAACAGCGGGAAGGCGAACAGTCCCATCAGGACGGTGCCGGTCAGGTAGAGCTTCTTGCGGGTGCCCATCCGGTCGGTGAGCGCGCCGAAGAACGGCATGCTGACGACCTGGGTGAGCCCGGCGACCATGACGCACCAGAGGATCGACGTGCGGGACATGCCGACGGTGTCCGTCGCGTAGTTCAGGACGCCGCTGATCAGGATGTAAAACGTGGCGTTGACGACGAAGAACGCCCCCGCGGCCTGAATGATCTCCCGGCCGTTCCGGCGGACCGCCTCGACCAGCGGGGCCTTGCGGAGACCGGCCTCCCGCTTCGAGTCGGCCGACTCCTGCTGCATCTGCTTGAAGACCGGGGTGTCCTCGATCTTCATCTGCACGTACGCGCCGATCAGGACGAGGAAGAGGCCGGACAGGAACGGGATGCGCCAGCCCCACGAGCCGAACTGCGCATCGGTGAGCGTGGCGGACAGGACGAGGAAGAACAGGTTGCCGGCCACCGCGCCGACGATCGCCCCGGTCTGGACCAGGCTGCCGTAGAAGCCGCGACGCTCGATCGGTGCGTGCTCGGTGAGCAGCAGCGCCGCCCCGCCCCACTGGGCCCCGACGCCGAGGCCCTGCACGAGCCGGGCGAGGACCAGCAGGATCGGCGCCCACACGCCGATCGAGTCGTATCCGGGAAGGATGCCGATCGCGAACGTCGACACGCCCATGAGCAGCATCGACGCGACCAGCGGGGGCTTGCGTCCGAACCGGTCGCCCACGTGCCCCGCGATCACGCCACCGAGCGGGCGGGCCACGAACCCGACGGCGAGCGTCGCGAACGAGGCCAGGGTCCCGGCGACCGGGCTGACCGACGGGAAGAACAGCTCGTTGAACACCAGCGCGGCCGCGGTGGCGTAGACGAGGAAGTCGAACCACTCGAGCGCGGTGGCGAACACCGCCGCCGTGGCGAGCCTGCCCATCTTCGCGGACGGGGCGTGTCGGGTCATGCGGGTCCACCTCCGGGCCGCTGCAGTGCGGCCGTGCCGTGCCGGGCGGGGGTCGCGCGGCAGCAGGGACGAACGATCGTTCTCAAACGTACCCAGGCGGCCTGGTCGAGGCAAGGGCCGAGCGGCGTCAGCGGGGGAGGGGGCCTTCCACCAGGGCCAGCGCGAACCGTGCGTACTGCTCGGCCAGCTGCCCGCGGCTGAGCGGCCCGTTCGGGCGGTACCAGCCCGCGATCGCGCCCGCGGCACCGAGGACGGCGCGGGCCGCGTCGTCGGGGTACGGGGTGTGGAAGCTCCCCTCGGCCGCGCCCTGGGCGATGATCCGCTCGAAGGTCGCCTCGGTCGCGTCCCGGTCGACCACCAGTGCGGCCCGGTCCTCGGCGTCGAGGAAGCGCACGTCGTTGGTGGAGACGAGCATCGCGACCTGGTGGTCCACGACGAATCCCACGTGGGCCCGGACGGCCTCGCGCAGCCGGGAGGGGGCGTCGTCACCGGCCTGCTCGACCCCGGCGCGGACCCGTCGCTGCAGCTCGTCGTTGGCGTGGCGCATCGCCGCGGCCAGCAGCTTCGACTTGGACGGGAAGTAGTTGTACAGGTTCGACAGGCTGGTCCCGGCGCCCTTCGCGACGTCGCGCATGGACGCGCCGTTGAAGCTCTTGGTGCCGAACGCGTGGATGGCGGCATTGAGGATCGCCGCTTCGTTCCGGCGACCGGTCTCGGCGACGAGGGTCGCAGAACGGGTGTTCATGACGACGAGCGTAGCGCACCGTTCGGGCACCCCGGGACCGCTTGACTGCCGATAAGGACAGTGTCTAGCGTGCCTCAGTAAGAACGTTCGTTCGTGACGTATCCGGTCGCGGCGACGACGGTGGGTCCACCCGGCTGCGCGCCCACCACGGAGAGGACGATCCATGACGGACAGCACCATCGCCGACGCGCCCGCGGTGGCGGCGTCGCCGCCCGGGCCCGCGCCCTTCTTCGAGGACTTCGAGGTGGGCCAGGTCGTGACCGGGCCCCCGCGCAGCTTCTCCGCCGAGGTCGTGGCGGCCTTCGCCGAGCTCAGCGGCGACCGGGCCGCGTTGCACACCGAGCACGGCCACACCGCCGACGGGCGCCCGCTCGTGCACGGCCCGCTCGGCATGGCCGGCTTCTTCGGATGGCACCACGAGCTCGGGCTCTCCGAGCACGTCGAGGCGGCCCTGGACACCCACTGGGACTACCTCGCCCCGATCCACGTCG
Organism: Pseudonocardia nantongensis; assembly: GCF_046546495.1. Classification (NCBI taxonomy): domain Bacteria; kingdom Bacillati; phylum Actinomycetota; class Actinomycetes; order Pseudonocardiales; family Pseudonocardiaceae; genus Pseudonocardia; species Pseudonocardia nantongensis. The sequence goes on from NZ_JBKGXT010000013.1 coordinate 125,046, forward strand.
GCGACACGGTCACCTACGAGATGACCGTCGTGGCGGCCCGGCGCGCCTCGGCGCTGCGCAACGGCGTGGTCGGCCGGCACGTGATCGTGCGCAACCAGGACGGCGTGGTCGTCCAGGAGGGGCGCACGTCCGCGCTGGTCACCGCGCGGGCGGGGATCGACGACACGGACCGCCGGGTCGGCCGGGCACTCGGCACGCCGGCCTGGACCGCGGCGCTCGCGGCCCGGCTGGAGAGCTCGGCGGCGTTCGCGCGCGCCACCGGCACCTGGGACGGTGCGATCGGCCTGCGGATCGGCGACGACGTCGTGCAGTTCCGGGTGTACCGCGGGCGGGTGCTGGAGAGCGGGCGGCGCACGCCGCACGGGCCGACCTTCGTGCTCGGCGCGTCCACGCTGACCTGGGTCCGGCTGCTCACCGGCCCGGTCAACGACCTCACCGTCCGGACCATGCGCGACGAGTTCCAGACGGACGGCAACGCCTACGAGTACCTCCGGCTGACCGCCGCCCTCGTCGCCCTGGTCGACGAGGCGCGCACGCTCGCCGGTGCCGAGCGGAAGGACGACGACCGATGAGGGCCGACTACGTCGAGGTGGGGGGCACGCGCTCGTTCGTCCTGGAGGACGGCGACGGGCCGCCGGTGCTGTGCCTGCACACCGCCGGCCAGAACGGCGTCCAGTGGCGGGACGTGCAGTCCGAACTCGCCGGGCAGGGCTACCGGGTCGTAGTGCCCGACCTGCCCGGGCACGGCCGCTCCGAACCGGCCGCCGATGGCCCGGTCCGGGACCTCGGCGTCTACGCGGCCTGGTGCGAGGAGCTGATCGACCGGCTCGGGATGGAACGCCCCTACGTCGTCGGCTGCTCGATCGGCGGCGCGATCACCCTGCAGCTCGCGGTCCGCTGCGGCGACCGGCTGGCCGGGGCGGTCGCGATGGCCGCGCACGGCGGGACCGACTCGCCGGGCCTGTCGGTGCGCGGGCTGGAGCGCGAGCTGGTCGACGCCGCCGCGCCCAGCCGGACCGACCGGACCTACTTCGGCACGCTGGCCGTGGTGGGGCGCCGGGTGCCGGCGGCGCGGGCCGAGCTCATCGCCCGGATGCATCGGCGGGAGGACCCCGAGATCTCCACCAGCGACCTGATCGGCTGGACCACCCACGACGTCCGGGACCGGCTCGACGGGGTCGCCTGCCCCACCCACCTGATCGTCGGCGCCGACGACCTCTGGTTGGACCCGGCCGAGGTGCGGCGCACCGCCGACCGGATCCCGGGCTCCCGCTACACCCTGCTCGAGGGCATCGGGCACTACCCGATGGAAGAGCTCGAGGACTTCGCCGGGACCCTCGACACCTGGCTGCGGGAGCTGGCCGGAGACCGGGCCGCGGTGACGTCGTGACGGCCGACCCGACGCTGACGGATCTCCTGGTCGACACGGTGGCCGCCGCGCCGGACTCGGTGGCCTGCATCGACGGGGGCGCGGTGCCCCGCCGGGTCACCCGTGCCGAGCTGTGGCGGCGCACCGTCGCCCTGCGCGACGACCTGCGCGAGCACGGGGTGGGCGAGGGCGACTGCGTCGGGGTGTGGCTGCCGAACTGGTCGGACGCGGTCGTCGCCCAGTTCGCGGTCGCCGCGCTCGGCGCGCACGTCATCGGCATCAACACCCGCTACGGCGTCGCCGAGGTGGCCCACGTCCTGGGCCGCGCGCGGCCGGTCGTCGTGCTGATCGCGCACGAGTTCGTGCGGCTCGACCTGCGCACGACCCTGCACGCCGCGGTGGCCGAGGCCGGCGTGCCCGCGCCGTCGATCGGGGTGCTCACCGGACCGGACCGCGACCCCGCCGGCCCGGACGCGGTCGCCGCGTACGACGCCGGCGCGGGCGCCTGGGGCCCCACCCCGGCCGTGGAGCCCGGCGGGGCCGCGGACCCCGACCTCGCCGCGCTGCGCGGCGCACCCGACGGGCCGGCCGTGGCGTTCACGACGTCCGGGTCGACCGGCATGCCGAAGCTCGCCGCCCACCACGGCTCCGCCGTCGCCGAGCACGCCCGCAACGTCGCCGTCGCAGGGGGCTGGGACGCCTCGTCGGTGAGCCTCGTGGTGCTGCCGCTGTCCGGGGTGTTCGGCTTCGTGCCCGCCTTCGCCGCCCTCGCCGCGGGAGGTGCGGCGCTGCTGGAGCCGACCTTCGACACCGACGTCGTCCTGGCGCACATGGCCGAGTTCGGGGTCACCCACCTCGCCGGCGCCGACGACATCGCCGGACGGCTGATGGCGCAGTGGCGCGAGCACCCGGCCGACCTCGGCGCGTGGCGCCGGATGCTCCTCGGCGACTTCTACGGCACATCGCTGCAGGTGGCGGCCTGGACCGAGGACGAGCTGGGCGTCCCCACGCTGGGGATCTACGGCTCCAGCGAGACGTTCGCCCTCGCCGCGTTCTGGCGCAAGGACGACCCGGCCCCGGAGCGCAGGCGGGGCGGCGGACGACCGGTCTCCGACCGCATCGAGGTCCGCGCGGTCGACCCGGTCACCGGCGCGCCGCCGGCCGGCGACGAGCCCGGCGAGCTGCAGTTCCGCGGCTACAACGTGGTCGACGCCTATCTCGGCGACGACGACGGGGCGATCCGGGAGCGCTCGTTCACCGCGGACGGCTGGTTCCGCTCCGGCGACCTCGGCACCGTCCGCGCGGACGGCAGCTTCGACTACCGGGGCCGGATGGGCGAGTCGCTGCGCCTGCGCGGGTTCCTCGTCGAACCCGCGGAGATCGAGGTGCGGCTGGCCGAGCACCCCGCGGTGGCGCGCTGCAAGGTCGTCGGGGTGACGGTGGACGGCGACACCCGGGCGTTCGGGTTCGTCGAACCCGTCCCCGGGGCCGAGCCCGACCCGGCCGAGCTGCGCGCGTGGTGCGCGGCGACCCTGGCCCGGTTCAAGGTGCCCGAGTCCGTGCACGTGATCGACGATATGCCGACCACCGTCGGCACGAACGGGTCGAAGATCCGCGCGGGGGCGCTGCGCGAGCTGGCCGAACAGATGATCGGGACCGGGTCGTGAGCGGACTGTCCGATGTGGTGATCTGCGACCCGGTGCGGACCCCGGTCGGGGCCGACGGGGGAGTGTTCGCCGGCCTCACCGCCGCCGACCTCGCCACCCGGGCCCTGCGCGGCCTGCGCGAGCGGACCGGCCTGGGCGAGGGCGACGTCGACGACGTCGTGCTCGGCTACTGCTACCCGACCAGCGAGGCACCCGCGATCGGCCGGGTCGCGGCGCTGAACGCCGGGCTCGGTGTCGGCGTCGCCGGGATGCAGCTCGACCGCCGGTGCGGATCCGGGTTGCAGGCCGTCCTGCAGGCGGCGCTGACCGTGGGCCAGGGCTGGGCCGACGTCGTCGTCGCCGGCGGGGTGGAGGCCATGAGCCAGGCCGAGTACTACGCCCTCGGCCTCAAGGACGGGATCCGCGCGGACGAGCTGAGCCTGGTCAACCGGATCGCCCGCGGGCGCACCACGGCCGGCGGCACCGACTTCCCGGTGCCGGGCGGCATGCTGGAGACCGCGGAGAACCTGCGCGCCGAGTACCGGATCAGCCGCGCGGAGCAGGACGAGTTCGCGCTCGCCTCCCAGGAGAAGGCCGTCGCCGCGGCGAAGGACGGCCGGTTCACCGACGAGATCGTCCCGGTGACGGTGCCCGGCACCCGCCGGACCCCGGAGACGGTGGTGACCCTCGACGAGCACCCGCGACCCGGTCTCACCCTGGCCGACCTGGCCCGGTTGAAGCCGGTGCGCCGCGCGGTGGACCCGGACGCGACCGTCACCGCGGGCAACGCCTGCGGGCAGAGCGACGGCGCCGCGGCCTGCGTGGTCACCACGGCCGCGCGTGCCGCCGAGCTGGGGCTGACCCCGTACCTGCGGATCGTGTCCTCGGCCGTGGCCGGCGTGCCGCCGCGCACCATGGGCATCGGCCCGGTCCCCGCGGTGGCGAAGGCTCTCGGGCAGGCCGGGCTGAGCCTCGCCGACATCGACCTCGTCGAGGTCAACGAGGCGTTCGCCGCGCAGGTGATCGCCTGCCTGCGGGAGTGGCGGTTCACCCCGGCCGATCACGAGCGGCTCAACGTCAACGGGTCGGGCATCTCGCTCGGCCACCCCGCGGGCGCCACCGGCGGGCGGATCCTCGCCACGCTCGCCCACGAGATGCGCCGCCGCGGCAGCCGCTACGGGCTCGAGACGATGTGCATGGGCGGCGGGCAGGGCCTCGCCGCGATCGTGGAGCGGGTCGGATGAACGTCCTGTGGGTCTTCGCGCACCCCGAGCCGCGCTCGCTCGGCGGTGCCCTGCGCGACGACGCGATCCGGGCGCTCGAGCACGAGGGGCACTCGGTCGCGCAGTCGGACCTGTACGCGATGGAGTGGGACCCGGTGGTCGGCGCCGCCGACTACGGGCACGACCCGCAGGAGCGCTTCCGGGTCGGTCCGGTGTCGGCGGCCGCGCTGGAACGGGGCACGGTCAGCGAGGACGTGCGCGCCGAGCAGGAGAAGCTGAAGTCGGCCGACGCGCTGGTCGTGCAGTTCCCGCTCTGGTGGTACTCGGTGCCGGCGATCCTCAAAGGCTGGTTCGACCGGGTGTTCCTCAAGGACTTCGCCTACGGGATCGAGGACCCGCAGCACCCGGGGCGCACGCTGCGCTACGGCGACGGCAACCTCGCCGGCCGGCGCGCGCTGGTCGTGACCACCGCCGGCGGCCGGGCACCCGCGCTCGGGCCGCGGGGCCTCAACGGCGACATCGCCGAGCTGCTGTTCCCGCTGCTGCACGGCACGCTCTTCTACGTCGGGATGGAGGTCCTCCCGCCGGTCGTCGTCCCCGGGGCCAATCGGGTGTCCGGCGGGGAGTTCCGGGCCGCCGCGGCGGAGCTGCGCGAGCGGGTGCTGTCGATCCCGACCGGCACGCCGCTGGCCTACCGCACCCAGAACGGCGGCGCGTACGACGACGATCTCGTCCTGCGCGATCGGCACGCCCCCGGCCGGGCCGGGCTGGGCGTGCACCTGCAGGACCCCGACGACGTGAGCTGACGCGGCAACCCGTGCCGCCGGTGGAGGACACGCACATGGACACACAGCAGATCGGGATCTTCCTCACCGAGGACCGCCTCGCCATCCGGGAGATGGCGCGCGAGTTCGCGATGAACGAGGTCCTGCCGCTGGCGAACGAGCTCGATCCGGCCCACGGCCAGATCCCGATGGAGCTCCGCGCGAAGATGGCCGAGCTCGGCTTCTTCGGGATCCTGATCCCCGAGGAGCACGGCGGGCTGGGCCTGGGACTGTCCGAGTACGCCATCGTCGTCGAGGAGCTGGCCCGCGCCTGGATGAGCGTGGCGAGCCTGATCGCCCGGGGCCAGCAGTTCACCGCCGGGTTCGGCCCGGAGCAGCGTGCGCGCTACCTGCCGGCGATGGCCCGGGGCGAGTTCCTCAGCGCCTTCGCACTGTCCGAGGCCGAGGCCGGGTCCGACGTGGCGAACCTGAGCTGCCGGGCCACCGCGGACGGCGAGGGCTGGCGGATCACCGGCCAGAAGATGTGGTGCACGTTCGCCGACGGCGCCGACTACCTGCAGGTGTTCGCCCGGACCGCGCCGCCCGACCCGGCGCACCGCTCGCGCGGGGTGACCTGCTTCCTGATGCCCAAGCAGCGCGGCACCCTGCCCGACGGGGTGACCGGCACCCCGGTCCGCAAGATCGGCTATCACGGCTGGACGACCTGGGAGCTCGCGTTCGACGACGCCTGGGCCTCCGAGGTCGTCGGCGAGCTCGGCAAGGGGTTCCGGGTCGCCATGGGGGACCTCGACACCGCCCGGATCCACACCGCAGCCCGCGCGATCGGGCTGGCCCGCGGCGCCCTGGAGGACTCGATCACCTACGCCGGTCAGCGGGTGCAGTTCGGCCGGCCGATCGGGGAGAACCAGGGCATCCGGTTCAAGATCGCGGACATGGCCGCGCAGGTCGAGGCGTCCCGGGCGCTGATGTACCAGGTCTGCGCCGCGGTCGATACCGGTCGGCCGAGCCCGGTCCAGGCGTCGATGGTCAAGCTGGTCGCCTCCGAGATGGCCGAGCGGGTGACCAGCGAGGGTCTGCAGGTCCACGGCGGGGCCGGCTACACCACGGACTTCCCGGTCGAGCGGTACTGGCGGGACGCGCGCCTGACGAAGATCTTCGAGGGGACCTCGGAGATCCAGATGCGGATCATCTCGGACGCGCTGCTGGGGCGGCCGGAGTCGCGTTCCTGAGCGAGTCCGCGTACCGGGTGGCCAGGTGCTCGGTCCGGCCCTCCGGCCAGCACATCTGTGCACCGTGCAGCGTGGCGAAGAGGACCTCGAGGTGGGTCTGCCAGGCGGCGAGCGCGGTCGCGCACAGGTCGCCGAGGTGGGCGGGCACGGTCTGGGTGAGCACCAGCCGGCAGCCGATCGGCTCCTGCTCGCGCATTTCGAAGCGCACGGTGCCCGCCGGGGCGCCGTCGTGAAGCCAGGTGTACTCGAGCGTGTGCGGCGGTGCGGTGGCGGTGACCGCGCCCGGCTCCAGGTACCCGTGCGTGCACCGCGGCGGTGGGGCTCCCGGGGCGGGGGCGTCACCGTGCAGGACGTCCCACACCTCGGTCACGGGCTGGACGAGGTCCCGTTCGAACCGCACGCGGTACCCGTCCGCGGTGCGGTCGAGCGCGCCCTCGGCGAGGCCGAACCTGTCGATGTAGTGCTCGGCGCGCGCGAGGAACCACTCCGGCGTGAGCTCTGGTGCTGCCCGCTCGTCCAGCCGGGCGGTCAGCCCGTCGAGGCACGCGTCCCAGCCCGGGGCGTTGCGAGCGACCGAGGGCAGGTCCCCGACGGTGCCGGTGCCGCTCATCGTCACGGTGAACACCAGCAGACACCCCGGGTCCTGCGGGACGAGCTCCAGCCGGAAGTGCTCGTCGGTCCACCGGAACGCGTACACCCGCGGCGGGTCGAGCTCGAGGATCTCGCCGTCGGCGTAGCTGCCGTCGTCGCCCTCGCCGAAGTCGAACCGCATCGCGGCACCGACCCGGAGCTCGGTGCGGACCGCGGCCGGGAACCAGTGCGCCATCTCGGCCGGGTCGGTGACGGCACGCCAGACCTTCTCCGGCGGGTGCGGTAGCGATCGCTCGAACCGGAGCACGGGCCTGCCGCCTGTGGTGTGCAGCTGCGCGTCCATTCAGGGGTTCCCCTCGATCGGCTCGTCCGGCATGGCGTCGAGGCGTCGTTCGAGGGCGTCCAGCCGCGACTCCCAGAACCACCGGTAGGGCGCGAGCCAGTCGGCGACCTCGGCGAGCGGTTCGGCGTGCAGCCGGTACCAGCGGCGTTGGGCGTCCTGCCGCACCTGCACCAGTCCCGCCTCGCGCAGCACCTTCAGGTGCTTGGACACCGTCGGTTGCGCCAGCCCCAGCCGGTCGACCAGGTCTCCGACCTGGCGTTCCCCGCCGCGCAGGAGGTCGAGGATCTCCCTGCGCCGGGGCTCGGCGAGGACCTCGAACGTAGATGCCACGGTAGCAATATAGTCAGGTAAGAATATTAAGGCAAGACGGGGAATCACCAGATCTTGGCGTTGCGCACGCCGGCCGCCGCGGCCGGAGGCGGGGCGTCACCATGGCCCCGGTGTCCACGAGGCTCCCCACCACTACGCGCCGGGCCGTCGCGCCCGCCCTGCTGGTCACCGCGATCGTCCTGCTGGCGCTGAACCTGCGCGGGCCGATCGTGGCGCTCTCCGCGGTGACCGGCGACATCCAGGCCGGCCTCGGGATCGACGCGGCCACCGCGGGCCTGCTGACCAGCCTGCCGGTGCTGTGCTTCGGCCTTGCGACGCCGGCGGCGTCGGCGCTGCTGGCCAGGCTCGGGCTGGGCCGGGGCGTCCTCGTCGCGCTCGTCGTGCTCGCCGCGGGTGTCGTGCTCCGCTCAGTCGGAGGCCTCACCGAGGCGGTGGCCGGAACGCTACTGATCGGCGCCGCGGTGACCGTCGGGAACGTCGCGATCCCGGTCGTCATCAGTGGTGACCTGCCGCAACGGGCGGGCCCGGTGCTCGGGCTCTACACCGCGCCCCTCAACGTCGGTTCGATGGCGACGCTCTCGCGCACCGCGCCGTGGGATTCCTGGGCCTGCAGGCCGCCGACGTGCGCCACGGGGTCCCGGACCGCGGCGTCGGAGCGTTCGAGCAGGTCCTGACGGGCGAGGGCGGCGCGGTCGAGGGCCCGGGAGCTCAGCCTGGGCGTCGTGGTGCGGGTGGCGGACACGGCCCGACGATCGCAACCGTCGCGGTCGGGGGCATTCCGCGATCGCCCGCCCGTCCGTGGGGTAAACCGGTTTGCCGCGGACCGGCCGGGGCAATCCGTGCCGTGACCGACAACGATCCCGCCGACACCCCGGCCCCGCTGCACCTGCGCCCTGCCGGCGTCTCCGACGACGCCGTCGCCGCGGTCGGCAGGATGAACGAGGCCGTGGAGATGATCGAACGCGCCCGCGGCCACCTGTACACCTTCCACCAGCTGACCGGCTACGCCGACGAGCTGCTCGACGACGTCGTCGACGGCCTGCGACGAACCGGGCACCCGGAACTCGCCGACCGCGTCACCGACGAGCTGATCGGGCTCAACGTCGTGGCGGGCCGGTGGACCTTCCAGGTCGTCGAGGAGTACGACGACGGCTATTACCGCACCTTCCGCGACCTCGACCGTGCGGTCCGCGACGAGGTGGTCGGAGGTCGTCGGCACGTGATGGAGGCCGAGGCCAAGGAGAGCCGCCGGACGCGCGGCCGTCCCGGGCACGCCGCGCGACCGCGGGAGACCGACGACCCGCGCTGACCGTGCTCCTCCCGCGTGGCGTGCCAGTGCGCCATCCTCGCGGTGTACCGCCCCCCGACCGAGGAGGACCCCATGTCGGCACGACCCGGAGGAGGATCCACGGTCGTCTTCCACATCGGACACGACGAGCTGGTCGTCCGGCAGCGCTACGAGGTCGTCAGCATCGTCAACGACCTGTTGATCGGGTTGTGGTTCGTCGTCGGCAGCATCCTGTTCTTCTCCGACTCGACGGTGTTCTGGGGAACCTGCCTGTTCCTGGCCGGCAGCGTGCAGATGGTGATCCGGCCGGCGATCCGGTTCTCCCGGCGGGTGCACCTGCGGCGGATCCACCCGGATCACGGGGCCGGAGACGGCGCCTACGACTTCTGACCGGCGGCGCCGGACTCCTACCAAACGGTTGTCCGGCCCCGTAATCTGGGGCGCGGCGACCGGCGGAGGCGACGACAGTGGACTTCGAACTCACCGAGCAGCAGGAGCTCTTCCGCAAGACCGTGCGGGACTGGGTGGACCGCGAGGCGCCCAAGTCCTGGGCGAACGAGCTGGAGAAGGACGAGCGCCACTTCCCGCACGCGCTGTTCGACAAGTTCGCGAGCGCCGGCTTCCACGGCATCGGGATCCCCGAGGAGTACGGCGGTCAGGGTGGCGACGTGCTGACCCAGATGATCCTGGCCCGCGAGCTCTCCCGGTCGCTGGCCGGGCTGACCTGGGTCTGGGGGATCACGTCCTTCGCGGGCGGCAAGTCCGTCGGCTTCTACGGCACCGAGGAGCAGAAGGCGCGGCACCTGCCCGCGATCGCCGCCGGCCGGGAGAAGTGGGCGATCGGGTTCACCGAGCCGGGCGGCGGCACGGACCTGCTCGGCGCCATGCGCACCCGGGCCCGCAAGGTCGACGGCGGCTGGGTGGTGAACGGGCAGAAGACCTGGAGCTCGGCCTCGCACGTCGCGGACTACATCCTGCTGCTCGTGCGCACCGCCGATGCGGGCGAGAAGCGGCACCAGGGCGTCTCGCTGCTGATCCTGCCCACCGCGAGCGAGGGCGTGACGATCCGCGAGATCCCCAAGCTCGGCATGCGCTCCCTCGGCTCGTGCGACGTCTTCCTCGACGACGTCTTCGTGCCCGACGAGAACCTGCTCGGTGATCAGGACCGGGCCTGGTACATGCTGCTGCCCACCCTGAACAACGAGCGGATCATGCTCTCGTCGTTCTGCGTGGGGATCATGGACGGCGTCCTGGAGGACGCGCTGCGCTACCTGACCGAGCGGGAGGCGTTCGGCGGGCCGATCGGCCGGTTCCAGGCCCTGCAACACCACGTCGCGAACATCGCGATGTGGCGGGACCAGGCCGAGCTGATGGTCCACCGCGCGGCGTGGATGCAGTCGCTGGGCCGCTCGTGCGGGCAGGAGGCGAACATGGCCAAGGTCGTGGCCTCCGAGCTCGCCGGTCAGGCTGCCGACCTCGGGCTGCAGATCCTCGGCGGCATGGGCTACTCGGCCGAGACCGACATGCAGCGCTACTGGCGCGACGTCCGGCTCTTCCGGATCGGCCCGGTCACGAACGAGATGGCGCGCAACGGCATCGCCGAGGGGCTCGGCCTGCCGCGGTCGTTCGCGTGACGCCGGACGGTGTCCTGACGGTCCCGGGCCTCGCGCTGCGCGCGGCCCGCGGGCACCCGGACTCCGACGCGGTCGTGTTCCCGGAGGTCCGCCAGACCTACCGCGAGCTGCTCGACTCGGCCACGGCGGTGGCCCGCGCCCTGATCGCGCTCGGCGTGCGGCCCGGGGACGCCGTCGGCACGCTGATGCCGAACGGGCTCGCCTTCGTGCACGCGATGATCGGGACGTCGATGACCGGCGCGCTCTTCGTGCCGATCAACGCCCGGCTGGCGCCCCGCGAGATCGCCCACGTGGTCCCGGACTCCGCGATGAAGGTGCTGCTCACCACCGACGCCGTCGACGAGCACGTGGACTACGTGGCCCGGTTGCACCGCGCCTTCCCCGAGCTCGCCGCGGCGGCGCCGGGGGTGACCCCGCCCGTCGCCGAGGCACCGGAGCTGCGGGCGGCGGTGGTGCTGGGCGCCCGGTCCGCGCCGGGGTTCGGTGCCGGTGACCGGTTCCTGGCCGGTGGCGCGGACATCCCGGAGTCCACCGCACTGGCCGCGGCCGAGGCCGTCACGCCGGACATGCCCTACATCATGATGTACACCTCGGGGACCACCGCGGAGCCGAAGGGCTGCCCGCTGGCCCACCGCTCGGTCGTCGGGCTGGGCCGGGCGGTGGGGGAGGAGGCCTTCGCCCTCACCGCGGCCGACCGGATGTGGAATCCGCTGCCGATGTTCCACGTGAGCGCGCAGGCGCCGATGGTCGGCGTGCTCAACGCGGGCGCGGCCTGGCTGTCGATGACCCACTTCGAGGTCGACGCGGCGCTGGAGCAGATCGAGCGCGAGCGCGCCACGCTGCTCTACCCCGCCTACCCCACGCTGACCGGGCCGCTGCTGTATCACCCCGACTACGGCCCGGACACCTTCCGCCGGGTGCGCGCGATGCTCACCGTCGGCCCGCCGGACCTGCTGCGCTCGTTCCAGGACCGGCTGCCGCACACCGCACACGTCAGCTGCTACGGCTCCACCGAGACCGGCGGCGTCGCGATCATGGGCAGGCTGGACGATCCGCTCGAGGCGCGGGTGACCTCCGGCAAGCCCTTCACCGGCGTCGAGGCGCAGGTGCGGGACCCGGTGACCGGCGACGTGCTGCCGGCGGGCGAGGCGGGTCCGCTGTGGATCCGCGGGTTCAACCTGTTCCAGGGCTACCGCAACGCCCCGGACCGGACCGCCGCGAGCTTCGACGACGACGGGTGGTTCCACACCGGGGACCTGGCCTCGCTCGACACCGAGGGCAACCTGACCTTCCGTGGCCGCACCAAGGAGATGCTCAAGGTCGGCGGCGAGACCGTCGGCTGCCTGGAGGTCGAGGCGCACCTGGGTACCCATCCGGACGTGCAGCTGGCCGTGGTGGTCGGCGTGCCGGACCCGAAGTACGGCGAGGTACCCGCGGCGTTCGTGGAAGCCCGCTCCGGCGCGGAGTTGACCGAGGAGGCCGTGCTGGCGCACTGCCGGGCAGGGCTGGCGCGGTACAAGGTGCCGCGCCACGTCCGGTTCACCACGGACTGGCCGATGTCCGCGACCAAGATCCAGAAGTTCCGGCTCCGGGACCAGCTGCTCGACGAGCTCGCGCTCAGGACCTGAGGCCGGTCAGGCGCCCGCTCGCCCGGGCTACGGGACCAGCACGATCTTCCCGGTGATGTGCCCGCCCTCGACCAGCTCGAGCGCGTCGCCCGCCTCGTCGAGCGGGTGGACCGCACGCACCAGTGGGTCGAGGTCGCCCGTGGCGACCAGGCGGGCGAGCTCGGTCAGCACCGCCGTGCTCCGGTCCCGTGCCACCTCGTCCCCGCCGAGCTCCTTGACCAGGGCCTTGTCGGCCACCGAGTACAGCCGCCCGGCCTGCACCAGCCCGGCGACGGCGCGCAGCGCGTCCCCGCCGACGAGGTCGAGCGCGCCGTCGACGCCGTCCGGCGCGGCCGCCCGGATCCGGTCGGCGACGCCCTCGCCGTAGGCCACCGGGGTCGCGCCGAGCCGGGCGAGCAGGTCGTGCTTGGCGGGGCTCGCGGTGCCGACGACGGCGAGCCCGCCCCGCCGGGCGAGCTGTACCAGTGGCAGGCCGACCCCGCCGCCGGCACCGTTCACCAGCAGCGTGCGGCCGGACTCCAGGTTCAGGTTCGTCAGGGTGTCGTGCGCCGTGCCTGCGGCGACCGGCAGCACCGCGGCCTGTTCCGGGGTCACCCGGTCCGGGCGGTGCGCCGCGAACGAGGCGGTGACCAGCGCCGTCGGTGCCCAGCCGCCGAGCATGCCGGGGCAGCCGCCGAACACCTCGTCGCCCGGGGCGAATCCGGTGACCCCGTCGCCGAGCGCCAGCACGGTGCCGGCCACCTCGCGTCCGAGCACGGCGGGGCCCTCGGTCCCGTAGGTGCCCGCGCGCACCCGCCAGTCGCCCGGGTTCACCCCCGCCGCGCGCACCCGCACCAGGAGCTCGTCCGGCCCGGGCACCGGCTCCGGGACCTCGATGAAGGCCTGCTGTTCCGGGCCGCCCACCCGCAGGAAACCGTAGCCGCGCATGCGGACGACGCTACGCGGGCAGCTGTGACTCGTCCTGGAATGTCGAGCGGTAGCGGGTGGGTGAGGTGGCGAGCCGGGTGCGGAGGTGCTGGCGCAGGGCGGCGGCCGAGCCGAAGCCCGACTCGTCGGCGACCCGGTCGACGGTGAGCTCGGTCCGTTCGAGCAGGTGCCGGGCGCGCTCGACACGCTGCAACGTGATCCACTGACCGGGGGAGAGCCCGACCTCGTCGCGGAACCGGCGGGTGAAGGTCCGCACGCTCATCGACTCCTGCGCGGCCATCGCGGCCAGGCTCACCGGCCGGTGCAGCTGCGCGAGGGCCCAGGACCGCGCGCGAGCCGTGGACGATCCGGTGGGCTCGGGGATCGGCCGCCGGACGAACTGGGCCTGGCCGCCTTCGCGGTAGGCGGGGACCACCGCCCGGGCGGCGACCTCGTTGGCCACCCCGGCACCGTGATCGGCGCGGATCAGGTGCAGGCACAGGTCGATCCCGGCCGCTTCCCCGGCCGAGGTGAGGACACGGCCCTCGTCGACGAACAGGACGTTCGGGTCGAGCTCCACCGCCGGGAAGAGCCTGCGGAAGCGGGCCGCGGCGTTCCAGTGCGTGGTCGCCCGCCGGCCCGCCAGCAGGTCCAGGCCGGCCAGCACGAACTCGCCGGTGCAGATCGAGGCGATCCGGGTCGTCGCAGCGACCTGCGCGAACGCGTCGTGCAGGGCGTCCGGCAGCGAGCCGTCGTCGGGCGGGTCGTAGTCCTGGTCGGAGGCCGGGACGATGATCGTGTCGGCGGCCCCGAGGGCGTCCGGGCCGTGCGGCACGACGACCGCGAAGTCACCCGTGGTGCGGACCGTGCCCGCCCGGAGCGCGCAGGTCACGACGTCGTAGAGCGGGTCCCCGTCCGGGTCCAGGGCGAGTGGGAACAGCTGGTGCACGAGGCCGAGCTCCATCGGCAGCACCCCGTCCCGGGCCAGGACCACGACCCGGTGACGGCGAGGGGCGCGAGGCATGGCCCGATCCTGACACATGATGGCCATCGGGCCACTCGTCGTCGGGGCCCTCCCGGCCGACGATCGAGCCATGCCGAACGACATCGCTGCACCGGAGCACCGGGCCGACGACCGGCGCGCGCCGATCCATCGCGCGTGGTGGATCGCCGCCGTCGCCGCGGTCGTCATCGTGATGACCGGATGGTCCACCGGCGTGCCGAACACGCTCACCGAGCCGCTCCTGGACGAGTTCGGCTGGTCGCGCGGCCTCGTCGGGACGGCCTTTGCCCTCAACATCGCGCTGTACGGGGTGACGGCGCCCTTCGCCGCCGCCGCGATGGACCGCTTCGGTATCCGACGGGTCGTGCTGTCCGCGTTGACGCTGATGGCCGTCGGGTCGGGGGTGACCGCGCTGATGTCCGCCCCGTGGCAGCTGATCCTGGGCTGGGGGCTGCTGGTGGGGCTGGGCAGCGGGTCGCTGGCGCTGACCTTCGGCGCCGTGGTCGCCGAGCGCTGGTTCCACACCCGCCGGGGCCTGGTCAGCGGGGTGCTGACGTCCTCGAGCATGTTCGGCGGCATGGTCCTCATGCCGCTGCTGGCGTGGATCATGCATCAGCACGGCTGGCGGGCAGGGGTCCTCGCGATCGGCGCGGGCGCACTCGTGCTGGCGCCGCTGGTCCGGCTGGTCCTGCGCGACCATCCCGCGACGGTCGGCGCCCGCCCGTACGGCGCGACCGCGTTCGTGCCGGCGCCGCCGCGGGAGCGGGGCAGCCTGCGCCGCGCGCTCGGCGTCCTGCGCGATGCCGTGGGTCACCGGCGGTTCTGGCTGCTCGCGCTCACCTTCGGGGTCTGCGGCGCCTCGACCAACGGCATCATGATGACGCACTTCGTACCGGCCGCCGGCGAGGTCGGGATGCCTGCCGTCGCCGCCGCGTCGCTGCTGGCGGCGATGGGCGTGTTCAACGTCGTCGGTGCCGCCGGGTCCGGGTGGCTCACCGACCGGGTCGACCCGGCCGTGCTGCTCGTCGGCTACTACGGCGCGCGGGCCGGCACCCTGCTGGTGCTCCCGCCGCTGCTGGGTCCGGACATCGGACCGCTGATCATGGCGTTCGCCGTGGTGTACGGGTTGCTCGACCTGGCCACCGTCCCGCCGACCATCGCCCTGTGCCGTGCCCACTTCGGACACGCGAACGGGCCGATCGTGTTCGGCTGGCTCAGTGCCGTGCACGCCGTCGGGGCGGCCATGGCCGCCTACCTCGGCAGCCTCGGGCGCGAGCTGTCCGGCGGTTACGACCTCGTCTGGTACGCCTCCGGGGTGCTGTGCCTCGTGGCCGCCGTCCTGGCCGTCCGGCTCCGGGAACCGCGCCCGCGTCCGGAGAGCACGACGGCCCCCCTGCGCTGAGCAGGGGAGCCGTCGTGGAGTTCAGGTACTGCCGTGCGAGGTCAGACCTGCACGGACGAGGCCTGCAGGCCCTTGGGGCCCTGCGTGACCTCGTAGCTGACCGACTGGTTCTCGGTCAGCTCGCGGAAGCCGCTGGCCTCGATCGCCGAGTAGTGGACGAACACGTCGGGGCCGCCCTCGTCGGGCGCGATGAATCCGAAGCCCTTCTCGGCGTTGAACCACTTCACGGTGCCACGGGTCATGGGAATGTCTCCTCTGGTAGAGCGATGGACGGGCCGTACGCAGACGGCAGCCGACTCCAGGTGAACCTGAGGAAACGAATCCGCCCGCATCATCATCCTGCGAGCGTGTGTCACGCACGAAAGTCAGAACTACGGTGACCAGTTCTCGACGGTACCCGGCGATCGGTGGTGTGACAAACGCCGTCCGCCGTCGGAGCCGACATTCGACGCGTTCGGGACGGGGGTCACCGGATCGGTCAGCATTCGTGGCAGCATCTGCCATTAAGTTTTACGGTGGGGTCACCACCACGACAGGAGGACGACCGATGACCCTCGCCGCCGAACGCCCGCGGCTGCCGTTCACCCGGCCCAATCTGCTCGAACTGGCGCCGTTCTACGAGGTGCTGCGCCGGGAGGCGCCGATCGCCCCGGTCACCACCCCGGCCGGCGACCCCGCCTGGTTGGCGACCCGGTTTACCGAGGTGCGCGATCTGCTGGGGGACAAGCGGTTCGGTCGCTCCCACCCGGAGCCCGAGCAGGCGTCGCGGATCAGCACGGCCGCCGTCCAGGACGGTCCGAGCGGCGACTACGACTCCGAGGCGGCCGAGCACGGCCGGATGCGCCGGCTGCTGACCCCGGCCTTCTCGGCCAAGCGGATGCGGCTGCTCTCCGGGCACGTCCAGGAGCTCGTCGACGGCTACATCGACGACATGGTCGCCGCGCACGCCGCGTCCACCGACGGCGTCGTCGACCTGCACGCGCACCTGGCCTTCCCGCTGCCGGTCGCGGTGATCTGCAAGCTGCTCGGCGTCCCTGAGGCCGACGGCGAGTACTTCCGGTCGCTCTCCGACCGGATGGCCACCTTCTCCGGGCAGGACGCGGCCGAGGCCCGGGAGGAGTTCGGCCGCTACATGGCCGGTCTCGCCGAGGCCAAGCGGGCCGAGCCGGGCGAGGACGTGATCACCGACCTGGTCCGCGCCCAGGCCGAGGACGAGGACTTCGGCTACCCGGAGATGATCCGGCTCTGCGTGGGGCTGCTGTTCGCGGGCCACGAGACGACGGTGAACCGGATCGGGCTGGGCACGCTGTTCCTGCTGACCCACCCCGAGCAGTGGGCGGCGCTGGCGGCCGACCCGGACGGCCGGATCGACGCGGTGATCGAGGAGGTCATGCGGCTCGGTGCGCCGGGTGACCTCGGCCTGCTGCGGTACGCGCACACCGACGTCGAGATGGGCGGCGTGACGATCGCCCGCGGCGACGCGGTGATCCTGTCGATCAACGCGGCGAACCGGGACGCCGAGGTGTACAGCGACTCCGAGACCTTCGACCCGGATCGCAGCGAGCGCGGGCACGTCGGGTTCGGGCACGGCCCGCACTTCTGCATCGGCGCCAGCCTGGCCCGCACCGAGCTGCGTTCGGTGTTCGCCACCATGGCCCGGCGGCTGCCCGAGCTGAAGCTCGCGGTCGGGTTGGACGATCTCGACATCCGCACCGACCACATCACCGGCGGCGTGCGCAGCCTGCCCGTCCGCTGGTGAGCTCCCCGCCACTCCCACCACGCGAAGGAGAAGCCATGAAGGTCGAGGTCGACCAGGACGCCTGCGTCGGATCCGGGCAGTGCCTGCTCACCGCGCCGGACGTGTTCGACCAGCGCGACGAGGACGCGATCGTCGAGCTGCTGGACCCGACGCCGCCGGCGGAGCAGGCGCCGGCCGTGCGCAACGCCGCCGCCGGCTGCCCGGCGGCCGCCATCACCGTCCACGAGGAGTGACCCGGTGCCCGGCCCGGCCGAGTCGCCGGGCCGGGCACCGGCCCTGCTGCGTGGCCCTACTGCATGGCCCTACTGCATGGCCCTACTGGGGACCGTCCGGCGGGCCCAGCCGGAGCTCGCGGTCCGGCTCCACCGCACCGACGCCGTCGAGACCGGCCAGGGTGCTGCGCCGGTCGGGTTCGCAGGTCCCGACGATCACCCCGACCGCCCGCAGCACCCTCTCCACCGACAGCCCGGCGGACTCGAGCGAGGCGACGAGGTCGTCGATCCGGTCGCCGTGCCCGTCGGCCACGGTGACCAGGAGCCGTTCGCCGGTCATCTCAGGCCCCGGGAGCCCTGACCAGCCCGGCGCCGACGTCGCCGGAGGGCAGCGGGAGGCGCTGCGCGGCCTGGGTCAGCTGCGTCCACAGCTCGCGGCCCTTCGCCCCGGTCCGCTGCGCCCAGAGCGCGGCGATCCCGGAGACGTGCGGGGTCGCCATCGACGTGCCGGAGATCGTGTTGGTGCGCTGGGGCATCGGCCAGGCCGAGTAGACGTCCACTCCAGGCCCGGCGATGTCCACCTGGCCGCCCTCGACCGCGGAGCTGGCCGCGGAGAAGTCGGCGATCGCCAGCGCCGAATCCACCGCGGCCACCGCCATGATCGACGGGCTGTTCGCCGGGACGCCGACGAACCCGACGTTCCCGGTGGAGCGCTCGGCGTTGTTGCCGGCCGCGGCGACGATCAGCGCACCGGCGTCCAGGGCCCGGCGCCCGGCGTTCTCGTAGGCCGCCGAGACCTCGTTCAGGTCCGCGCCCAGCGACATCGAGATCACCTGGGCGCCGGAGGTGATCGCCCACTCGATCCCCTCCAGGATCCCGGCGTCGGTGCCCGAGCCGTCGTCGCCGAGCACCTTGCCGACCAGGATCCGGGCCTCGTGCGCGATGCCGTAGCGGCGCCCCGAGCCCGGCGCCAGCGGCCCGCAGGAGGTGCCGATGCAGTGCGTGCCGTGCCCCGCGACGTCCTGGACCTCCTGGCCGTCGACGAACGAGCGGGACTCGATCTGCCGGCCCGCGACGTCCGGGTGCCCCAGGTCCAGGCCGGTGTCGAGGACGGCGACGGCGATCCCGGCGCCGGTCTCGGGGGAGTCGGCGACGCCGGTGGCCTGCAGGCCCCAGGTGAGCTGGTCGGTGTCACCGAACTGCGCCGTGCCCGGGGCGGTGTCCGGCGCCGCCGCGGCCGCCCGGTCGCGCAGGAACGTCGCGGCGTCGGCGAACCCGCGCAGGTAGTCCGCGGACAGCGCGCCGCCCGGCCCCGGCGTGCCCAGCGCGCGCTGCACCCGCTCCGGCTCCACCGAGATCAGCCGCCGGTCCGCGCGGGCGGCCTGCACCTGGTCGGCGCTCAGCTCGGCGACGGCCACCCCGAGCCGGGAGAACAGCGTCGGGCGCACCCCGGCGCTCGCGCCCGGGTCGCGGGTGCTGGTCACTGAGGACAGCCCGGTGAGCTCCTGCACCGCGGTGCGGGCCGCGGTGTCGTCGTCCCCCATCAGGTCCTCGCCCAGTACCAGCAGGTGACGGCCGGTCGGCGTGCCCGCGACCCGTCCACCCCCGCCTGTGCGCATGTCCGCCATGTGTCGCCTCCGATGGTCGAGATCGGTCGAGGGCGATGGTGCCCCAGCCGAGGGGGGTTCGGCAGCCCGGGAACGTGGCGGCCCGGGAACCGCTGCGGCAGGCTGGGTCCGTGCCGGTGGACCGGCAGCGGGAGGTGCGTGGGTGATGGCCGAGCGGCACGGGGGACCGGTCGTGGTCGGAGTGGACGGATCGGAGTCCGGATCTGACGCCGTCCGGTGGGCCGCATCGGAGGCGCTCGGCCGGGGCGTCGGGTTGCGGGTCGTGGCGGTGTACACGCCGCTGCCCCGGACGCGGCACACCCTGGGCCTGGAGAGTGCGTACCGGGAGCAGGTGACCGCGGCCCTGCAGACCGCCCTCGACGACGCCGTCCGGGTCGCGACCGAGGCCGCCCCCGGGATCGCGGTCGACCGGGAGCTGCGCACCGGCTACCCGGCCCCGGTCCTGGTCGCCGAGTCGGACGCGGCCACGCTGACCGTCGTCGGCAGCCGCGGTCTCGGTGGCTTCAGCGGCATGCTCGTCGGCTCGGTCGCGGTCACGCTGGCCGCGCGGGGCGGATCTCCGGTGCTGGTGGTACGGGGTGACCGGCGGCCCGACTCCGGCCTGCCCGTGCTGCTCGGCGTGGACGGCTCCCCGGCGGGGGAGGCCGCGATCGGGCCGGCGTTCGAGTGGGCGGCACGCCGTGCGGTGCCGCTGCGCGCGGTGCACGCCTGGCTCGACGTCACCGTGGCCCCGGCGGCCGCGTCGCTCGTCGACCAGGAGGCGTGGGAGACCGAGGAGCGGGCCCTGCTCGCCGAGCGGCTGGCCGGCCACCCGGGCGAGTACCCCGAGGTCGAGGTGCAGCGGGTCGTGGTGCGGGACCGCCCGGCCCGGGCGCTGATCGACGGGTCCGCGGACGCCGGCCTGGTCGTCGTCGGCTCGCGCGGGCGCGGCGGGGTGGCCGGGCTGCTGCTCGGCTCGGTCGGGCAGGCCGTGCTGCACCACGCGCACTGCCCGGTACTCGTCGTGCGGTCCTGACCCGAGGGTCCCGGTCGCCGGTCGCGGGCTTTCCCGGGACGGGCTCCGCGCGGTTAGGATCCGCCCATACTGGGCACGGCGCCGCGCCGTCCGCCCCGACCGTCCCAGCCCCTGGAGCCCCTGGAGCAACGATGCTCGGACTCATGCAGGACCGCCCGCTCACGCTGCCGCACGTGTTCCACCGCGCGGAGCAGTTCTTCGGGCACAAGCAGCTGATCACGGCCACGCCGGCCGGCACCGTCGAGACGACGACGGTCGCCGACTGGGCGGTGCGGGTCCGGCGGCTGGCCACCGTTCTGGACGAGCTCGGCGTCTCCGCGGACGGTCGGGTCGGCACGTTCTGCTGGAACACGGCCCGGCACCTCGAGCTCTACCTGGCGGTGCCGTGCACCGGCCGGGTGCTGCACACGCTGAACCTGCGCCTGTTCCCCGACCAGCTGGTCTACGTCGCCAACCACGCCGAGGACGAGGTGGTGGTCGTCGAGCGGTCGCTGCTCGGGTTGTTCTGGCCGCACGTGGACCGCCTGGAGACGGTCCGGCACGTGGTCGTGATCGACGACGGGGCGCCGACCGAGATCCCCGACGACCCGCGGATCCGGCACTACGAGGAGCTGCTCGCCGCGGCCGACCCGCACGCCGGCCGGTTCGTCGTCGACGACGAGAACGCCGCCGCGGCGATGTGCTACACCTCGGGCACCACCGGCAACCCGAAGGGCGTCGTCTACTCGCACCGCTCGACGCTGCTGCACTCGCTGGCCACGCTGTTCGCCGACGGCGTCGGCCTCGGTGAGCGCGACGTCGTGCTGCCGGTCGTGCCGATGTTCCACGCGAACGCCTGGGGCCTGCCCTACGGCCGCCTGCTGGCCGGCTCGTCGATGGTGCTGCCCGGCCCGGGGATGAGTCCGGACGCGATCCTGTCCCTGATGGCCGAGCACCGGGTCACCGTCGCCGCGGGGGTCCCGACGATCTGGATGGGCCTGCTGCCCAGGCTCGCCGACTACGACCTCTCCGCGCTGCGCACCGTGCTGTGCGGCGGCTCGGCGGTGCCGAAGGTGCTGTCCGAGGGCTTCCGGTCCGCGATCGGCCTGCCGCTGCTGCAGGGCTGGGGGATGACCGAGACCTCGCCGGTGGCCAGCCTCGGCCTGCTCCGCACCGTGCACGACGACCTCTCCACCGACGAGCAGGCGGACGTCCGCGCGATGCAGGGCCCGGCCGTTCCGCTGGTCGACCTGCGGATCGCCGACCCGGAGTCCGGCGAGGAGCAGCCCTGGGACGGCGTCAGCACCGGTGAGGTGCAGGCCGCCGGGCCGTGGATCGCCGCGGAGTACCACCGCGGCGAGGGCGGTGGCGTGCAGTTCACCGACGACGGCTGGCTGCGTACCGGCGACGTCGCCGTCGTCGACCGGCACGGCTACGTCAAGCTCGTCGACCGCACCAAGGATCTGATCAAGTCCGGCGGCGAGTGGATCAGCTCGGTGGACCTGGAGAACGAGATCATGGCCCACCCGAAGGTCGCCGAGGCCGCGGTGATCGCGATCGCGCACGAGAAGTGGGTGGAGCGGCCGCTGGCCTGCGTCGTCGTCGAGCCGGGCGAGCAGCTCACCGCGGACGAGCTGATCGGGTTCCTGGCCGACCGGGTGGCGAAGTGGTGGCTGCCCGAGGCCGTCGAGTTCATCGACGAGGTGCCCAAGACCAGCGTCGGCAAGTTCTCCAAGAAGACGCTGCGGGAGAAGTTCGGCGGCTACCAGGTCGCCACGCCCGACGTCTGATACCGGCTCCGACCAGCCGTGTAGCTGCGGACTGAGGGGCCGCTGTCGACCCGTCGGGTCGTCGTCGGGTTCGCCGGAGCGGGTTTCGTGCGCACTTCCTCTCTCGGCGCTGGGTCATCGAGCGTCCGTCCACGGCCAGCGCTGGGCAGTTCCCCAAGAGAGCCGATGCGACCGAGGGACCGAAACCAGGACGGTCCTCGTTCGACGCCCAGGACCAGGAGGTCTCCGACATGTCCACCTTCGTCCTCGTGCATGGCGCTTTCGTCGGTGGCTGGTACTGGAGCGAAGTCACTACGCGGCTGGAGAAGGCCGGCCACAACGTCGCCGTGGTCGAGCAACTACCGAGCTGCGGTCCCGATCCGACTGCACTCGGAGACGTGGCGGCCGACGCGGCTGCCGTCAAGGAGCACGTCGAGAGCGCCGGTGCTGCTCCGGCAGGTCCTCTGTGCCGATGTGGACAAAGAACCCGCCGAGGCCTATCTGCGTCAATTCGTGCCGCTGTCAATCGCAGCTGCCACGGCACCCAGCTCCGCACCCGATCGGAGACACTCGACCACCTACATCGTCACCGAGAACGACCAGGCCCTTCCCGCGGCCGCCCAGGAACAGGTGGCCGCTACGGCGGACCACGTCGAACGCATCCCTTCCTCGCACACCGCCACGATCTCAGCTCCTGACGAGCTCGCCGTCATCCTCGGGCGAGTGCGCTGACCCGGACTCGGTTCGGTACGGGCCACCTGCTCCGGCACGGCCGGGCAGTCATCTGCTCGCCCGGTCCGGCCAGGTTCTCCAGGAAGATGCTGCGGGAGAAGTTCGGCGGGTACGCGCTGCCGTCCTGACCCGGCCGGTGCCAGATCGCCTACGCTGCGGGGATGCCAGCGACCCCGCTCCCGATCCGTGACCTGGTCCGGGTCTGGTCGGCTCCGGTGGAGATCGCGGTGACGGCGCCGCTGGTCATCAGCCTGCGGACGGCCCGGATGCTGACCGGCGGGTGGCCGCCGAGCGCCCGCGACCGGCGCGAGTACGCCCGCATGTGGCAGGAGAAGGTGCAGGCGTTCACCGAGGCAGCGGTGGTCGCCGCCACGTCGGTGCCCGGCCCGGCGACGACCGCGCGGGTGCTGGCGCCGGTCCGTACCCGGGTGCGGGGCAACGCCCGCCGGCTGTCCCGGGGCTGATCATGTCCTCCGGGCGCAACGTATAGTCTCGGTACCACCAGCCGGGCGCAGTGCGCCCGGCCCATTCCCCGCGCGGCGCCGGTGACCAGCGCGACCTTCCCCGTGACGCGTCCGGTCGACTCCACCATGCGGCCGGGCCCGGCTCACCCCGCCGAGGGCAGGATGTCCTCGGCGACGTCGAGGAAACCGGCGAGCACGGGGGAGGGGTCGTCCCGGCGCCAGGCCAGTGCGATCGGCACCCGCAGGTCCGCGCCGGCCACCGGCCGGAACACCACACCCTCCAGCCGGAGGGTCTCCGCCGATGCCGGCAGCAGCGCGACCCCGACGCCCGCCCCGACGAGCGCCACCACCGTGTGCGTGTCCGGTGCCTCCTGGACCACCTGCGGCCGGAATCCCACCGAGGCGCACGCCCGCATCGCCGTGTCCCGCAACGACGAACCCTGACGGGCCGGGTAGCTGACGAAGGGTTCGCCGGCCAGCTCGGCCAGCTGCACCTCCGGGCGGCCGGCCAGCGGGTGCTCCTCGGGGAGCACGGCGGCCAGGTTCTCGTCCAGCAGGATCCGGCTGGCCAGCGGCGGGGGGACGGGTGTGCGGAGGAACGCGACGTCGATCGTCCCCTCGGCCAGCCCGTCCAGGTGGGCGCCGCTGAACACCGCGGGGTGCAGCTCCAGCCGGACCAGCGGGAACCGCTGGCGGTAGGCCCGCGACATCCGGGGCAGCAGCCGCCACGTCATCACGCCGGTGAGCCCGACCCGGATCTCGCCGCGCTCGCCCTCGTCCGCGAGCAGCACGGACTCCCGGGCACGGTCCGCCTCGCCGAGCACCCGGCGGGCGTGCTCGACGAACACGGTGCCGGCGTTGGTGAGCCGCACCTGCCGCGTGGTGCGCTCCAGCAGCCGCACGCCGAGGTCACGTTCGAGATGCTTGACCTGCTGGCTGAGTGCCGGCTGCGTGACGTGCAGCCGGTGCGCGGCCCGGCCGAAGTGCAACTCCTCGGCGACGGCGACGAAGGCGTCGAGATGACGCAGCTCCACCGCTCCTCACCTCCCGGTCCGGCGCCGGCGGCCCTGCACGACCGGTGATTGATGAATATTGGATCTCAAACGAGGCGTCATCGTGTATTGGACGGCGTCAGTCGGTCAACCTAGTGTCACCGCTCACGTTCGCCGGCCTCCGGAAGGGTGACGATGGATCGCTCGACAATGTCGTCGAAGCGGGCCGCCGGGACGCACCGCGTCCGCGCGCAACTGCACCGACTGGGACCGCTCGTGGTCCTGGGCGTCGGGGTGGCCGCGCTGGTCGGCGCCGTCGGGCTGTCGCTCGGGGAGCTCACCGCGCCCGGGCCGGGGATGTGGCCGTTCATCGTCGCGCTGCTGCTCACCGGATCGGCGCTGATCCTGGTGGCGGTCGACGACCCGGCCGATTACGAGACCTGGACCCTCGGCAGTGCGCGGATCGTCGGCGGGGTCGCCGGCCTCGGCGTGTTCGTGGTCGCGTTCGATGCGGTCGGCTTCCTGCTCCCCGCATTCCTGTTCCTCCTGCTCTGGTTGCGGATCTTCGGACGGGAGTCCTGGTGGTGGTCGCTGGGGCTGGCACTGGCGGGGTCGGCCGGCTTCTACGTGCTGTTCGACCTGATCCTGGGCGTGCCGTTCCCGGACGACGTCGTCGTCGAACTGTTCGGGGGCTGACGTGGGCCTCCTCGACGGGATCGCGCAGGGCTTCGCAGTCGCGCTCGATCCGATCAACATCCTGTACGTCTTCCTCGGCGTGCTCGTCGGCACGGTCATCGGAGTGCTGCCGGGGCTCGGCCCGACCGCCACCATCGCGCTGCTGCTCCCGCTGACGTACGGGATCGAGCCTGCGACCGCGGTGATCCTGCTGGCCGGCATCTACTACGGCTCGATGTACGGCGGCACGATCACCTCGGTGCTGTTGCGCCTGCCCGGGGAGGCGGCCTCGGTCGTCACCACCTTCGACGGCTACCAGATGGCCCGTCAGGGGCGGGCCGGCCCGGCGCTCGGCACCGCCGCGATCGGCTCGTTCGGCGGCGGGATGGTGTCGGTGCTCGGGCTCGTCCTGCTGGCCCCGCCGCTGGCCGCGCTGGCCGTCTCCTTCGGACCGCCGGAGTACGTCGCGCTGACCCTGCTCGGCATCCTGCTCGTCACCTACCTGGGTACCGGCTCGGCGCTGAAGAGCTTCAGCATGGCCGCGCTCGGGTTGCTGCTCGCCACGATCGGCCAGGACCCGATCACCGGCACCACCCGGTTCACGTTCGGCGAGGTGTCGCTGTTCGACGGGCTGGACTTCGTGGCCGTCGCGATGGGCCTGTTCGGTGTCGGCGAGATCCTGCACAACCTGGAGCGCACCCCGACCGCGCAGGCCGCGGTGCAGAAGGTCCGCCACATCTGGCCCACCCGGGCCGACCTGCGGGCGTCCTCGGGCGCGATGGCCCGCGGCAGCGTGCTCGGGTTCCTGATCGGCGTGTTGCCCGGCGGCGGCGGAGTGGTGTCCTCGCTGGCCTCCTACGCGCTGGAGAAGCGCCGGGCCAAGGACCCGAGCCGGTTCGGGCGGGGCGCGATCGAGGGTGTCGCGGGGCCGGAGACGGCGAACAACGCCTCCTCCCCATCGGCGTTCATCCCGCTGCTCACGCTCGGCATCCCGGCGAACGTGGTACTCGCTTTGATCTTCGGGGCGTTGCTGGTGCAGGGCGTCACCCCCGGTCCGCGGCTGATCGAGCAGAACCCGGAGATCTTCTGGGGCGTGATCGCCTCGATGGCGATCGGCAACCTGATGCTGCTGATCCTGAACATCCCGCTGGTCGGGGTGTTCGTGCAGATCCTGCGGGTGCGCGCCGGGATCCTCGCCGCGTTCGCCCTGCTGGTCACGATGGCGGGCGTCTTCTCGATCAACAACGACGTCAGCGACATGTGGGTGGTGCTGGCCTTCGGCGTACTCGGCTGGCTGATGAAGAAGACCGGCTTCGAACCCGGGCCGTTGGTGCTGGCCTTCGTGCTCGGCCCGATCATGGAGGAGGCCTTCCGGCAGTCGATGCTGATCTCCGGAGGCAGCCTGGGGATCTTCGTCTCCCGCCCGATCTCCGGGTCGCTGCTCGCCCTGATGCTGCTGCTCGTGGTGCTGAGCGTCGTCACCGCCCGTCGCCGGGCCCGGGTGCTGCACCGGCACGACCCGGACAAACCCGGCGAGGGCCCGGATGACCCCGGCGCACCCACCGAACCGGCGCCCACCGACCCGGCCACCCGCCCGACCACGGGGGAACGATGACTCGACTGCGCCTGTCCGCCGCCGCCGCGCTCGCGGCGTGCCTGCTGCTCGCCGCCTGCGGCGCCCCGTCCGGGGAGTCCGGGGGCGGCGAGAGCTACCCCTCCGAGGAGATCCGGCTGATCGTGCCCTACGTCGCGGGCGGGCCCACCGACATCGCCGCCCGCGCGCTGGGCCGGTTCATGGAGAGCGATCTCGGCCGGCCGGTGCTCGTCGAGAACCTCCCCGGCGCCTCCGGATCCACCGCGTATCAGGAGCTGATCTCGTCCGATCCGGACGGGCACACCCTGTCGATGACCGCGCTGCCCACCGCGGTGCTCAACTACCTGGTCAACGACGTCGGCTACACCCGCGAGGACTTCGCTCCGGTCGGGGTGATCACCCAGGTGCCCTCGGCGCTGGTGGTCCCGGCCGGGTCGCCGTACCGGGACCTCGGGGCCCTGTTCGCCGACGCCCGGGCCAACCCGCAGCAGGTCACCGTGCCACCCCCGGCGCGACGAACACGCACGCCGCGGAGACCCGCCGGATCACCGAACTCTACGGCGTCCCCCTCACCGTGCTGCCCTTCGACGGCAACCAGGAGGTGCTCACCGCGCTGCTCGGCGGCAACACGGTGGCCGGATTCGTGAACGTCTCGCAGGACATGTTGCCCGCCATCGAGTCCGGTGACCTGCGGGTGGTCGCGGTGGGCACCGGGCAACGCCTGCCGTACCTGGACGGGCCGACGTTCACCGAGCTCGGCTTCCCCGAGCTCACCCAGAGCACGACGACGTTCGGGCTGCTCGCCCCGGCCGGCACCCCGCCGCCGGTGGTGGACCGCGTCGAACAGTCGATGCGCGCGGCCTCGGCCGACCCGGAGGTCGTGAAGGTCCTCGACGAGCGCTACGTGCCGGAGCAGTTCCTGGGCAGCGACGCGCTGGCCGACCTGTTCGTGCGCACCGAGGAGACGTTCCGGGGGGTCGTCGGCCCGTGATCGGAGGAACCATGCGTCGCACCCTCGTCCGGGCCGTCGCCGCACTCGCCGCGTTGCCGCTGCTCGCCTCATGCGGCGGCGGAGCGGGAGGCGACGGCGAGCCGGACGCCTACCCCACCGAGGAGATCCGGCTGCTCGTGCCCTACGGCGCGGGCGGCCCCACCGACCTCACGGCCCGCGCCTACGGCGAGTTCCTGGAACGCGACCTCGGGCAGCCGGTGGTGGTGGAGAACCGGCCGGGCGGGTCCGGCGCGGAGGCCGGCCAGGAGCTGATCTCCGCCGAGCCGGACGGGTACACGCTCTCGCTGGTCACCGCCGGCACGATGGTGCTCACCCCGCTGGCCAACGACGTCGGGTACTCCGCTGCGGACATCACCCCGGTCGGGGTGATGTCCGAGGTGCCCTCGCTGCTCGCGGTGGGCAGGGGGTCCCCCTATCGGGACGTCACCGCGTTCATGGACGCCGCCCGCGCCCGGCCCGGCACGATCACCGTCGCCGTGCCGGGGGCGACCACCCCGCAGGGCATCGAGCTGCAGCGGCTGCGGGACGAGCATGGCGTCGAGGTCACCGCCGTCCCGTTCGACGGCAACGCGGAGATGACCACCGCGCTGCTCGGCGGCAACGTCGACGCCGTCCTGATCAACGCCTCGCAGGACGTCGTGCAGAACCTGGAGTCGGGGGCGTTCCGGCCGCTGTCGGTGTCCACCGCGCAGCGCCTCGACTGGCTGCCGGACACCCCCACGCTGGTGGAGGCCGGGTTCGCCGGGCTGACCCTGTCCGGGTCGACGTTCGGCCTTGCCGGGCCGGCGGGGCTGGCGGAGCCGGTGCGCGCGAGGCTGGAGGACGCGTTGCGCCGGGCGCACGACGACCCGGGCGTCGTCGGGAAGGTCGGGGACCGCTACATCGGTCCGCAGTTCCGCGGCGGCGACGAGCTGCGCGCGGAGTTCGAACGCACCCGCTCGGTCTACGAGCCGGTCCTGGGGGGCTGAGCGATGGGCATACGCTGGTTCTCGCGGGCGGCGGCCCTCGTCGCCGCGCTGACGCTCGCCGTCTCCTGCTCCTCGCCGTCCGGTGGCGGAGGCGGCACCGCCGCGGAGTACCCGTCGGAGGAGATCAGGATCATCGTCCCCTACACCGCGGGCGGGCCGACCGACCTGGCCGCGCGGGCGATGGGCGGGTTCCTCGAGCAGCGGCTCGGCCAACCGGTCCTGGTGGAGAACAAGCCGGGCGCCGCCGGGTCTGTCGCGATGACCGAGTTCGTCGGCGAGGAGCCGGACGGGTACACCCTCACGCTCGTCGCGGCACCATCCACGGTGGTCACTCCGTTGATCCAGGACGTCGGCTACGGCCTGGACGACTTCGACACGGTCGGCGTGATCACCGAGATCCCGTCGGTGCTCGCCGTGGGGGCCGGCTCGCCGTTCCCGGACGCCCGTGCGTTCCTCGACGCCGCGCGTGCCCGGCCGGGCGAGCTCACCGTCGGTACTCCCGGTGCCACCACGTCGCAGGCGATCGAGCTGCGCAGGCTGGCAGGTGAGTACGGGGTCGAGGTGACCGTGGTGCCGTTCGACGGCAACGCGGAGCTGATCCAGGCGGTGCTCGGGGGCACCGTCGACGCGGTCTTCGTGAACGCCTCGCAGGACATCCGCGAGCAGATCGGTGCCGGTGACTTCCGGCCGCTGGCGATCAGCCCGGCACAGCGCGTGCGGTACCTGCCGGACACGCCGACGCTGGCCGAGCTGGGCTTCCCGGAGCTCACCTACAGCACCTCGATCTTCGGGCTCGGCGCGCCGGCCGGGACACCGCCGGAGATCATCGGCCGGCTGGAGGAGGCGATGCGGGCCGGGCTGGCCGACCCCGCGGTGCGGGCCCAGCTCGACGAGGCCTACGTCCCGGACGAGTTCGTTGGGGCCGCCGAGTTCCGCGCCCGGCTGGACCGGATCGTCGAGGTCTACGGCCCGGTGGCCCGGCAGCTGGGTGCTGACTGACCCGCTCAATCGGTAGGCTTCTATCGATTGACCTCGAGGAAGGGACACCGGATGTCGCAGGGCCGCGTCGCAGGAAAGGTCGCCCTGGTCACCGGGGCCGCGCGGGGGATGGGCCGGGCGCACTGCGTCCGGCTGGCCGCCGAGGGCGCCGACGTGATCGCGGTCGACGTCGCGGGGCCGCTGCCGAGCGTGCGCTACGACTCGGCCACCCCGGAGGACCTGGCCGAGACCGTCCGGCTGGTCGAGAAGGAGGGCCGCCGGATCGTGTCGGCCCGGCTCGACGTCCGCGACCTCGACGCGCTGCGTGCCGCGGTGGACGACGCCGTCGAGCAGCTGGGACGGCTCGACGTGGTCGTCGCGAACGCCGGGATCTGCGTGCCCGCCCCCTGGGACGAGGTGTCCCCGGAGGTCTTCGCGGACACGCTGTCGGTGAACGTGACCGGCGTCTGGAACACCGTGATGGCCGGTGCGCCGCACCTGGTCGCGGCGGGCGGCGGCTCGATCGTGCTGGTCAGCTCGGCCGCCGGGCTGAAGGTGCAGCCGTTCATGGTCCCCTACACCACCAGCAAGTGGGCGGTCCGCGGGATGGCCAAGGCGTTCGCGGTCGAGCTCGGGCGCCACCACGTGCGGGTCAACAGCCTGCACCCGACCGGCGTCGATACGCCGATGGGCACCGGGGACATGCAGGCCGCGGTCGGGAAGGCGATCGCCGGCGACCAGCGGCTGGCCCCGATGTTCACCAACCTGATCCCGGTCGAGATCACCCGGCCCGAGGACGTCTCGGACTCCGTGCTGTTCCTGGCCTCCGACGAGTCCCGGTACGTGACCGCGCACGAGCTCGCCCCGGACGCCGGCGTCACGGAGTTCTGAGCGGTCCGCGACGCGTTCCCGGCGGGCACTACGCTGGCCGTCCGGCCGGAGCGGGGAGGTGGACGGGTGTCGGCGGAAGCAGCCGAGTCGGCGGCGTCCGGCGCCGCGCCGCGCCGCGGCCGGCGGCCGATGAGCGAGCGGCGGCGGACCCTGCAGCGGTTGGAGATCTCGCGCGCCGGGATCCGGTTGTTCCGCGAGCACGGGGTCGCCGCGACCAGCGGCGACCAGATCGCCGAGGCGGTCGGGCTGTCCGCGCGGACGTTCTGGCGCTGGTTCCGCACCAAGGAGAGCTGCGTCGAGCCGGTGCTGAGCCTGTCGATCGCCGCCTTCGTCGCCTGCCTGCGCCGCTGGCCGGCGGAGCGGTCGCTGGAGCAGCACCTGGTCGCCGACTACCGCGCCGACGCCGACGCCGAGCCCGGTGACGGCGAGCTGGTGTTCGACGTGGTGCGGATGTCGGCCGGTGAGCCGGCCCTGCGCGCGATCTGGCTGGTGGTGCAGGAGCGGGCCGAGCCGGTGCTCGCCGCGATCGTGGCCGAGCGGCTCGGCCGCGACCCGGACGACGTCGAGGTCCGGGTGCAGGCCGCCGCGCTGAACGCGGCGCTGCGGATCGCCACCGAGGACATCGCCGCCGCCACGGCGGACGGCGACCAGCCCTCGGAGGAGCTGCGGGCGCGGCTGTCGGCCACCGTGCGGGCAGCGACCCGCGGCGTCGTCGCCGGCGACCCGGTGGGCCCGGCGGGTCCCGGCTGACCGGGGGCTCGCCCGGTCAGGCCGCGGTCACGCCCAGCAGGCCACCGTCACCGCTGAGCGCCACGACCACCCCGCCGCCGTCCGCGGCGACCCCGGCGAACGGGGCCGGTCGCCGTGCCAGGCCGCTGCGGCAGTCCGCCGGGACGTGCGGCGGCCGGACGTCGAACGCGAGCCCGGACACCGCGACCGTCGTGCTGCGCCGGACCGGGTCGATCCGCAGCAACCGGCCGGTGCCGGCCTCGGCGCACCAGAGCGCGCCGCCGTGCACGGCCAGCCCCTCCGGGTGCTGCAGGCCGGCGGCGAGCACCGCACCGTCGGCGAGCCGGACCACCCGGCCGCCGCCGGTCGTCGTCGCGTAGCCGGTGCCGTCCGGGTCGCAGGCGACGCCGACCGGCCGGTCCAGCCCATCGGCCCGCACGGTGGTGGTCCCGTCGTCGGCGACGTGCAGCACCTGCCCGGCCGCGGTGTCGGCGACCAGGACGCCGTCGCCGCCGTCGGCGACGCCGGTGGGGGAGCCGAGCCCGGAGGCCAGCGGCGACCAGCGGCCCGGCCCGCCGCGCCACAGACCGCCCGCGTCGGTGGCGAGCACGGTGTTCCCGGCGTGCACGGCGACCCCGCGGACCCCGCCGCGCACCTGGGCGACGACGTCGCCCAGGTACTCGGGTACCCCGCCGTCCGGGACCCGGACCAGTCCGAAGTAGTCGGACGCCAGCACCCCGCCCGCCGCGCACGCGACGCCGAACGGCCCGTTCAGCCCGGGCGGCACGACCTCGCGCAGCGCGCCGCCGGGGGACAGCGCGTGGATCCCGCCGCGGAACGCCCCGGAGATCCAGGCGGTCCCGTCGGCGCCGAACGCGACGTTGTCCGCGCCGCCGATCCCGGTGTCGAACCCGGTGAGCGCGCCGCCGGCGGAGCCGGTCCACAGCGTGCCGCGCTCGCCGTTGGACAGGATCCGCAGCCGCCCGGCCGGGTCGAACCGCACCGCGACCGGCCGGTCCAGCCCGGTGTGCAGGCGTTCCGGGGTGCCGCCGTCGAGAGCGACCCGCCAGACCTCGCCGCCCATCAGGTGCGGGTAGTACAGCAGGCCGTCCGGGCCGACCTCCATCGCGTTGCCCAGGGCCAGGCCGGTGGCCAGCACCCGGTGCGGGCCACCGGCCAGGTCGATCTCCAGCAGCCGGCCGTCCGGGGCCAGCTCGTTGACGAACAGCCGGCCCCGGTGCCAGGCGATCCCGTCCGGTGCGACGATCCCGTCCGCGGCGACCGACAGCGCGCCGTCCGGGGTGCGCCGCCACACCAGCCCGGCAGGCAGGTCCACCACGAACAGCGTGCCGTCGTCGGCGAAGGCGATGTCGTCCGGAGCGGTCAGCGGGCCGTCCGGGCCGAGCACGGTCTCGATCCCGCCGGTGGTCACGTCGAGCGCGCCGACGGTGCCGCCGAGGAACTGGGCGATCCAGAGCCGGCCGTCCGGGCCGAACGCGACGCCGTTCGAGGCCCACAGTGGGTTCGGCCCGGCACACCGCTTCACCTGCAGGCCCGGTGCGGTCCACACCGGACCGGGTGCGCCGCCGGCGAGCGGCCGTGCCGTCACCGGGCCCCCTCGCCGAGCACGTCGGACATGCCGCCGTCCCGCCAGCTGCGCAGTACCTCGTGGAACTCGACCGGCCCGCCGCCGAACTGCTCGTTGCGCTTCCGCGGGCGGCCCTCGAAGTTGTAGTAGCCGGGGGTGCACTCGGCCAGGAAGCCCTGCTGGTCGACGGCGCGCTCGCGGATGGTGGCGACCCAGGCGTCCTCGGACTCCGCGCTCGGCTCGACGACCGACGCCCCGCGCCGGCCGGCCTCGCCGACGACCGCGGCGATGTGCGAGGCCTGCTCCTCCAGCACGTGTGCGAAGTTCACCGACGCCGAGTTCTGCAGCGCGCCGACGTGGAACAGGTTCGGGAAGCCGCGGCTGACCCAGCCGTGCAGGGTGTGCAGCCCGTCGGACCACCGCCGCGCCAGCGGCAGCCCGTCCCGGCCGCGGACGTCCGCGCCGGCGCGGGTGGCCGGGTCGGCGCCGAGCTCGAAGCCGGTGGCGAACACGATCGCGTCCACCGGGTACTCGGTCCCGCCGACCACCAGGGCGTCGGCGGTGATCCGCTCGACGCCCTGCCCTCCGGTGTCGAGCAGGGTCACGTTCTCCCGGTTGAACGCCTGCAGGTAGCGGTCCGAGAACGTCGGCCGCTTGCACATCTGCCGGTACCAGGGCTTCAGTGCCGCGGCGGTCGCCGGGTCCTCGACGACCGCGTCGACCCGGGCCCGGAGCTCGTCCATCTTCTCCGCGTCGGCGATCTCCAGGGCCTCGGCCAGGCTCTCGGTGTCCCGGGTCCGGGCGTAGCGCCGCACGCCGCGGATCGGCGCGGTGTCGGTCCACCTGTCGGCGACACCGTCGTCGTCGCCGAGCAGCGGGGGATGCATGTTCATCCGGTGCAGGAAGTCCTCGCGGCGGCGCCGCTGCCAGCCCGGCTGCAGCGAGGTCCACCACCGCTCGTCGTAGGGCGCGTCGTCGCGGGTGTCCACCGCGGACGGGGTCCGCTGGACGACGTAGAGGTGCTCGGCGCCCTCGGCCAGGTGCGGCACGCACTGGATCGCGGTCGCCCCGGTGCCGATCACCGCGATCCGCTTCCCGCCGATCCGGTCCAGCCCGCCGGTCGCGTCGCCGCCGGTCCAGCCGAAGTCCCAGCGGCTGGTGTGGAACGTGTGGCCGGTGAAGTCCTCGATGCCCGGGATGCCGGGCAGCTTGGGACGGTTGAACGGGCCCGAGGAGACCACCACGTAGCGGGCGGACATGTCGTCGCCGCGGTCCGTGCGCACCCGCCAGTGCCCGGCGTCGTCGTCCCAGGCCAGGGACGTGATCCCGGTGCCGAACAGGGCGTCGCGGTAGAGGTCGAAGCGCTCGGCGATCGCGCGGGCGTGCCCGCGGATCTCCTCGCCCGGCGGGTACTTGCGGCTGGGCATCGTGCCGATCTCCTCGAGCATCGGCAGGTAGATCGACGACTCGATGTCGCAGGCGATGCCCGGGTAGCGGTTCCAGTACCAGGTGCCGCCGACGTCGCCCGCGGTGTCGACGATCCGGATCCGCTCCAGGCCGGCGTCGCGCAGCCGGGCCGCGGCGGTCAGGCCGCCGAACCCGCCCCCGACCACGAGTGCGTCGACGTGGTCGGTCCGGGCGGCCCGTTCGGTCGCGGACGACCAGGGGTCGTCGGCGTAGTAGCCGAACTCGCCGGTGGTGGCCCGGTACTGCGCGGTGCCGTCGGCACGGATCCGGCGGTCCCGCTCGTAGCGGTAACGCTCCCGCAGCCCGTCCATGTCGGACGCCGTCGGGTCGCCGGTGCTGGTGTCGGTCCGGGTGGTGACCTCGCTCGTCACCGGTACTCGTCCTCCATAGGTGGTCGGGGTCGGGGGAGCCGGTTCACCAGGTCACCGGCAGCCGGGCGGGGCCGCGGACCGCGGACGTCGCGCGCCACTCGACGTCGCCGTCCAGGTCCAGCGACGGCAGCCGGGTCACCAGTGTCCGCAGCACCGTCTGCAGTTCCATCCGGGCCAGCGAGGCGCCGAGGCAGTGGTGCGGGCCGTAGCCGAACGCGACGTGCGCTCCCGGGGTGCGGTCGAGCCGGAGCTCCTCCGGGGCGTCGAACACCTCCGGGTCCCGGTTCGCGGCGTTGGTCGACACCAGCACGGCCTCACCGGCACGGACGGTGCCACCGGTCATCTCGACGTCCTCGGTGGCGATCCGCGGCAGCCCGGCCTGGCGGCCGAGCGGGGTGAAGCGCAGCATCTCCTCGACCGCGGCGGGGACGCCCGCGGGGTCGGCGACCAGGGCGTCCCACCGCGCCCGGTCCGCGAGCAGCGTCCAGACCATGTTGCCGGTCATGTTCATGGTCGTCTCGTGCCCGGCCAGCAGGATCGCCGACCCGAGCGAGACCATCTCGCCCTCGGAGAGCCGGTCGCCGTCCTCGTCGCGGGCCGAGACGAGCCCGCCGAGGACGTCGTCGCCCGGGCCGTCCGCGCGCTCCCGGCGCTCGGCGACCAGCGAGGCGATGTAGCCGTGCAGGTCGAGCATGGCCTGCCGGCGCTGCTCGACCGGGATCGCCGAGGTCGACAGCGCCGCGTCGGCGGCGGCCCGGAAGGTGTCCCGGCCGTCCAGGGGCACCCCGAGCAGCTCGCAGATCACGATCACCGGGAACGGCATCGACACCGCCGACACCAGGTCGGCGGGCCCGACCTGCGCGACGAGCTCGTCGATCAGCCCGCTGGCGATCTTCTGGACGTGCGGCCGCATCCGCTCCACCCGCCGGGCGGTGAACGCGGCCATCACCAGCCGGCGCAGGCGGCCGTGCTCGGGCGGGTCCACGTTGATGATCGAGTCGGGCTGGCCGGGACGCTCCGGGAGTGCCCGGGGCACGTCGGCGTCGACGACCGCGGCCCGGCTGAACCGCGGATCCGACATCACGGTGCGGACGTCGTCGTAGCGGGTGACCAGCCAGCCCTCCTGCCCGTACGGCATCCGGACCCGGGTGAGCGGCTCGTCCCGGCGCAGCTCGGCGTAGCCGGGGTCGAAGTCCAGCTCGGCCGCCTCGCCCAGCGGGTAGCTGCGGGCGTAGGGGCAACGTCCGGTCTCGGTGGCGGTCACGGTGGCTCCTCGGGACGATCGATGATCACGTGCCGAAGAAATTGTGGCACACACTGCCAATTAGGCACCCTGAGACGAGGATCTCGTCGCGACCGCTCCGGCGGATCACTAGTGTCGCTGACTGACAGAAAAGCAACGAGTGACAGGGGGTGCGCATGACCGCCGTCGCACCCGCCCGTGGTCGACGCCCGATGACCGACCTGCGACGGACCCGGCTGCGCCTGGAGATGTCCCGCGAGGCGGTCCGGCTGTTCCGCGCACACGGGGTGGCCGGGACCAGCGGCGAGCGGATCGCCGAGGCGGTCGGGCTGTCCGGCCGCACCCTGTGGCGCTACTTCCGGACGAAGGAGAGCTGCGTCGAGCCGGTGCTCGCCCGCAGCCTCGACTCCTTCGTGGAGGTCCTCCGTGCGTGGCCGGCCGACCGGTCGCTCGACGAGCACCTGCTCGACGCGCCGCCGGCGGTGGATCCGGAGGCCGACACGGACGGTGAGCTCGCCCTCGCGGTGATCGGGCTGTCCCGGACCGAGCCGGCGCTGCGCGCGGTCTGGCTCGTCCTGCACGAGCGCGCCGAGGCCACGCTGGCCGACCTGGTCGCCGAGCGCACCGGCCTGCCCGTGAACGACCTGCGCGTGCACGTCCAGGCCGCGGCGCTGGCCGGCGCGCTCCGCATCACCTCCGAGGAGCTCGCCGCCGCGTTCCTCGACGGCCGTACCCCGGCCGACCCGGCGGCCCGGCTGACCGAGGCCGTCCACACCGCCACCCGGGGCCTCGACGACGACGACGCCCGCACCCCCGCAACCGCCCGTACCCCGGCAGGAGAACCGCAGTGACCTCCCCACGCACCGACCCGGTGCCGGCGCCGCGCACCGGACCGCTGATCGCGGTCCTGGTGGGCGCCGCCTTCGTCATGATCCTCAACGAGACGATCCTGAGCATCGCGCTGCGCGACCTGAGCGTCGACCTCGGCGTCCCGACGACCACCGTGCAGTGGTTGACCAGCGGCTTCCTGCTCACCATGGCCGTGGTCATCCCGACCACCGGCTACCTGCTGGACCGTTTCACCCCGCGCCAGGTGTTCCTGACCTCGCTCGGGCTGTTCGCCACCGGCACCCTGATCGGCGGGCTCGCCCCCGGGTTCGGGGTGCTGCTGGCCGGCCGGATCGTGCAGGCCGCGGGCACCGCGATGATGATCCCGCTGCTGATGACGACGATCATGCGCCTGGTGCCCGAGGAGCGGCGCGGCAGCACGATGGGCACGATCACGCTGGTCATCGCCGTCGCGCCGGCCGTCGGGCCGACCATCGGCGGCGCGATCCTGTCCGGCCTGGGCTGGCGGTGGATGTTCTGGCTGGTGCTGCCGCTGGCCGTGGCCGCGCTCGCCGTCGGTGCCCGGTGGCTGCGCCTGGGCGGCGGCGGCCGGGTGGTCCCGCTGGACGTGCCGTCCGTGCTGCTGTCGGCCGTCGGGTTCGGCGGCCTGGTCTACGGGCTGTCCGCGATCGGCGAGTCCGGCGGCGGCGAGCAGCCGGTCCCGCCGTGGCTGCCGCTCGTGGTCGGGGTGCTCGCGCTCGCGGTGTTCGTCGACCGTCAGTTCCGGCTCGCCCGGGACGACCGGGCCCTGCTCGACCTGCGCCCGTTCCGGTCCCGCACGTTCGTCGTCGCCCTGGTGCTGACGGCGCTGGTGCTGCTGTGCCTGATCGGCGTCGCCGCCGTGCTGCTGCCGCTCTACCTGCAGACCGTGCTGGACACCGGCACGCTGGTCAGCGGGCTCGCGGTGCTGCCCGGCGGGCTCATGATGGGCCTGCTCGGCCGCCCGGTCGGCGCGCTGTTCGACCGGGTCGGCGCCCGGCCGCTGGTGATCCCGGGGGCGGTGCTGATGGCCGCGGCGCTGGGCCTGTTCACCACGCTCGGGCCGGCGTCGTCGCTGGTCACGGTGATCGCGATCCACCTCGTGCTGATGGCCGGGCTGTCCCTGATGATGACGCCGCTGATGACAGAGGCGCTCGGCTCGCTGACCGATGAGCTGTACCCGCACGGCAGCGCGATCCTGTCCACCCTGCAGCAGGTCGCCGGGGCGCTGGGCACCGCGCTGTTCGTCACCGTGGCCGCGCTGGGCTCCGCGGGCGCCGCCCCGGACGCGGACGGCCTGCACGCCGCGTTCCTGGTCGCCGCCGGCGTCGGGGTGCTGGCCGTGGTGGTGTCGTTGCTGGTCCGCAGGCGTCCGGCCGCGACCGGACGGCCGGCGGCGGTCGGTGCCGCCGCCGAGGCGGAGTAGCGCGGGCCGCGCCCCGCCTGTGCACGTGACATCGCCGGTGGGCGAGTGACGGTTACATCTGAGATCGACGCCGGCGCCGGGCATCGTCGCACGTCATGATGGTATCGCCTCCCCAAGTTGCCAGCTCGGCCCGGATCGGGTCCGATGGACGGGGCCACGACGGGGAGGCGATCCCATGAGCGACTCCGGCGACACCACGGAGGCCGACACCACGGAGGCACTGCCACGCACCGTCCGCCGCGCGCGGAAGGCGGCTGCCCGGTTCACCACGCCGTTGCTGCCCGACGACTACCTGCTGTTGCTCAACCCGCTGTGGTCGGCGCGTGAGCTCCGCGGCCGGATCGTGTCGGTGCAGCAGGAGACCGCGGACGCGGTGACGCTGGTGATCCGGCCCGGGCTGGGCTGGTCGTTCGCGTACAGCCCCGGGCAGTACGTCGGGATCGGGGTCCAGATCGACGGCCGGTTCCACTGGCGGTCGTACTCGCTGACCTCGGAGCCGAAGCGGGACCGCCGGCACATCTCGGTGACGGTCAAGGCGATGCCGGAGGGGTTCCTGTCCCGGCACCTGGTCGAGGGCGTCGAGCCCGGCACGCTCGTCCGGCTGGCCCTGCCGCGCGGCGAGTTCGTGCTCCCGGACCCGCCGCCGTCGGTCGTCCTGTTCCTGACCGCGGGCAGCGGGATCACCCCGATCATGGCGATGCTGCGGACGCTGGACCGGCGCGACACGGTCCCCGACGTCGTCGTCGTGCACTCCGCCCCGCGCAGCGGTGACGTGATCTTCGGCGACGAGCTGGACCGGTTGGCGGCCCGGCACCCGTCGCTGACGGTGCACCGCCACCTCACCGGCGAGCGCGGGCGGCTGACCCCGGACGACCTCGCCGGGTACTGCCCGGACTGGCGGGAGCGCACCACCTGGGCGTGCGGGCCGGCCGCGATGCTCGACGAGGTCGAGGACCTGTGGGAGCGGGCCGGGGTCGCCGACCGGCTGCGCGTCGAGCGGTTCTCGGCGTCGCTGCGGGGCGGTGCTGCCGAGGGCGGCACCGTCACCTTCGCCCGGTCCGGGGCCGAAGTGGCCGCGGACGGCGCCACCACCCTGCTGGACGCCGGCGAGGAGGCCGGCCTGTCGCTGCCCTACGGCTGCCGGATGGGCATCTGCCACACCTGCATGGTCGGCCTGCGTTCGGGCGCCGTGCGCGACCTGCGTGACGGCACCGAGCACCGCGCCGACCCGGACACCCCCGCCGAGCAGGTTCAGACCTGCATCACCGCCGCGGCCGGCGACTGCGAGCTCGACATCTGAACCGAACCCGACCCTGGAGGCACCCGATGGCCATTTCCGACGTTCGTGAGTTCGCCCATCTCACCGAGGCCGACGTCGACGCGATCGGACGCGAGCTGGACGCGATCCGCGCTGACGTCGAGGACCGCCGCGGGCAGGTCGACGCCGACTACATCCGCTCGCTGATCACCTGGCAGCGCCGGCTGAACGTGGCCGCCCGGGTGACCCTGTTCGGCAGCCGGATCCCGCCGATCTGGGCGGCAGGGACCGCGATGCTCGCGGTCGCCAAGATCCTGGAGAACATGGAGATCGGGCACAACGTCATGCACGGCCAGTGGGACTGGATGAACGATCCGGAGATCCACTCGGCGACGTGGGAGTGGGACAACGTGTGCCCGGCCGACCAGTGGCAGCACTCGCACAACTACCTGCACCACACGTACACGAACGTGATCGGCAGGGACAAGGACGTCGGCTACGAGATCCTCCGGGTCCGGGCCGACCAGCCCTGGCATCCGGTCTACCTGGGGCAGCCGGTCTGGAACGTGGCGCTGATGCTGCTGTTCGAGCACGGCGTCTCGCTGCACGACCTGGACGTCGACGGCCTGCTCAAGCTGCACGTGGAGGACCCGGCGGAGTTCCGGCGCAAGCTCGCCGAGGTCGGCCGCAAGCACGCGAGGCAGATGCGCAAGGACTACCTGCTGTTCCCGGCGCTGACCGGCCCGGCGTTCGTCTCCACGCTGACCGCGAACGCCGTGGCCAACGTGATCCGGAACGTCTGGTCGTACGCGATCATCTTCTGCGGGCACTTCCCGGACGGCGCCGAGGTGTTCACCGAGGACGAGCTCGACGGCGAGACCCGCGGGGAGTGGTACCTGCGCCAGCTGCTCGGCTCGGCGAACTTCGGCGGCAACCGGCTGATGCACGTGATGTCCGGCAGCCTCGGCTACCAGATCGAGCACCACCTGTTCCCGGACCTGCCCTCGAACCGGTACCCGGAGATCGCGGTGAAGGTGCGGGCGCTGTGCGAGAAGTACGACCTGCCCTACACCACCGGGCCGTTCCCGCGGCAGATCTGGCAGGCGACCCGCTCGATCTGGCGGCTGTCGCTGCCGGCCCGGTCGATCCGGGCCCGCGAGCACGAGCGGGAGCGGCGGGGCCTGCTGCGCCGGCGGCGCCGGGCGGCCGCGGCCTGACATGCCCGCGCCGCGGAGAGGATCCGGTCCGGATGGAACCGCGGGGCCTTCCTGAGCGACAGTGGGGGCATGGAGTGTCAGCAGTGCCGGGAGGCGGTGTCCGCGCACCTCGACGGCGAGCGCGCCGACGCCCCGCGGGAGGGGGTCGAGTACCACCTCGCCCGGTGCCTGCCGTGCCACGCGTTCGCCGCGTCCGCCGAGCGGATCGGCCGGCTGGTCCGGGTCCGCGCGGCCGAGCCGGTCCCGGACCTCGCCGGTGCCGTGCTCGCCACCCTCGGCCTCGCCGAGCCGGCGGCCGAGGCCGAGCCCCCGGACCCGGTGCGTCCGGACCCGGTGCGTCCGGGCCTGGTCAGCGTCGGGGGCTGCTGCGGGCCGGGTGACGGCGCGCCGGTGACCGTGCCCGTCGTCGTGTCCGCGTCCGCCGGCGTGTCCGGGGCCGGCAGCTGTGGCTGCGCGGCCACGTGTGGCTGTGGCTGCCAGCAGGGCGCGCCCTGCCGGTGCGGTCAGCAGGTTGCCTGAGAGCAGAGGAGTGCCGTCCGTGACCAGTACCGC
The DNA here is from genome assembly GCF_046546495.1 of Pseudonocardia nantongensis. Lineage (NCBI taxonomy): Bacteria > Bacillati > Actinomycetota > Actinomycetes > Pseudonocardiales > Pseudonocardiaceae > Pseudonocardia > Pseudonocardia nantongensis. Next base: position 165,809 of record NZ_JBKGXT010000013.1, read on the forward strand.
CCCGCCCGACGAGGGTTCCCGGGCCCGCGAACTCCTCGCGGCCGAGCGCAAGGCGGTCACGCTGTTCGACGAGACCGCCCGGCGCGGCCTGATCGTCCCCGGCGAGACCGAACGCGTGGTCAGCGACCGGATCCGTGATCTCGGCGCCGAGCTGTTCGGCACCGACCGGCACTGGCACAAGCGGGTCGTGCGGTCCGGGGAGAACACCCTGGCGCCGTACGCCGCGAACCCGCCGGACCGGGTGATCGGTGCCGACGACGTCGTCTTCGTCGACCTGGGGCCGATCTTCGCCGAGTGGGAGGCCGACGTCGGCCGGACGTTCGTGCTCGGCGACGACCCGGTCAAGGCGCGGCTGTGCGACGACCTGCCGCGGATCTGGGAGGCCGGTCGCGCGCACTTCGAGGCGCACCCGCAGATCAGCGGGGCCGAGCTGTACGCCCACGTCGTCGGGCTGGCCGAGGCGGCGGGCTGGGAGCTCGGCGGCCCGCACAGCGGGCACCTGGTCGGGGAGTTCCCGCACGAGTTCGTCGACGGGGAGCGGGTCGAGAGCTACATCGCGCCGGGCAGCGATCACCCGATGCGCCGGCTGGACCCGTCGGGGCGACGTTGCCATTGGATCCTCGAGGTGCACCTGGTCGACCGGGAGCGGCGGATCGGCGGGTTCTTCGAGCAGCTGTTGACCCTGCGCCCCTGACCGGTCGCCGGGTGCGCGACCATGTCCGGAACCGAGCAGCCGGCCCGGGGAGGCGGGGATGAGCGAACGGCGCACGCCGGAGGCCTCGTCCGAACTGCGTGCCGAGCTGTCCCGGATCGCGTGGCGGGTGGACCGGTGGATCGACCTGGGCCCGGCCGCGGTCGTCGCGGGCGGTGCGACGGCCGCCGCCGCCGCGGCCCTGCTGATGCCCTGGACCGACGGGGCGGCGGGTTGGCGGGTGCTGGCCGGCTACGTCGTCGCCGGGCCGCTGCCGTGGTTGTTCGCGCTGGTCACCGGCCTCGGTGTGGTCGTGTCCGGGCTCGCGCTGGTGGTCCGGTTCTGGCCGCTGGCCTGGGCGGCGGGCGCGCTGTGCGGCATCGCCACGATCGCCGGGCTGTGGGCGATCTGGTCGCGGCGCTCCGGTCTGCCCGTCGACGACGTCGGTCCCGGTCTGGTGATCGACGTCCTGGCGGTCCTGGTGCTCGCCGTGACCTGGTGCCGGATCGCCCTGCACACACCGGACTGAGCGGGTCCTCAGCTCCGGGTCCAGCGCCCGAGCACCATGAGCGTGCGGGTGCCGGTCACGGTCCCGGTGCGCCGCAGCCGGTCGACCACCTCCTGCAGGTGGTCGAGGTCGCGGACCCGCACCTGCACCAGGGCGTCGAGGTCGCCGGCGACGGTGTAGACGGCCTGCACCTCCGGCTGCCGGGACGCGGTCTCCACGATCTCGGTGACGTTCGTCGAGCCCGCGTAGCGGACCTCGCTGAACGCCTCGACGCCCCAGCCGAGCCGCGCGTGGTCCACCTGCACGGTGAACCCGGTGATCACGCCGGCCTCGCGCAGCCGGTCGACCCGGCGCTTCACCGCCGCGGTGGACAGCCCGACGGTTCCGGCCATGTCGGCGAAGGTCCGCCGACCGTCCACGCCCAGCAGGCGCAGCAGGGCGTGGTCGATGTCGTCGACGTCCACGGCGGCGGGCAATGAGGGCCTCCTCGCGCAACGAACTCATGCCAGAGCGTCATTAGAGCACGATCTGTTGCGTCTTTGAGGGAAAGTGTCCGAGGTTCGTTGTGTCGGTGGGGTGGGTCACGGTCTCCTGGTGTCGACCGCCCGACGCCGTCGTCCCGCGAGGAGCCCGCGATGACCGGTTCGACCACTGCCGTCTCCCTCGACGACAAGTACCTCGCCGTCCGCGGCCGCGCGCCGATGACCGGCATCCAGGCACTGGTGCGCCTCACCCTGCAACAGGCTCGCCTGGACGCCGCCCGCGGCCTGGACACCGCGTCGTTCGTGTCCGGCTACCAGGGCTCGCCGCTCGGCGGTCTCGACTCCGAGCTCGGCCGGGCACGGACCAGTCTCGACGACGCCCGCGTCGTGTTCCGGCCCGGCCTGAACGAGGAGCTGGCCGCCACCGCCGTCGCCGGGACCCAGCTGCTCGACGCCGTTCCCGGGCGCCGGCACGACGGCGTCGTCGGGTACTGGTACGGCAAGAACCCCGGCCTGGATCGGGCCGCGGACGCCATCCGGCACGGCAACCTGGCCGGCACCGCGCGGCTCGGCGGCGCGGTCGCGGTGATCGGCGACGACCCGTCCTGCAAGTCCTCCACCGTGCCCAGCTCGTGCGAGCCGATCGCGCAGAGTCTCTGCCTGCCGCTGCTCGCACCCGGCTCGGTGTCCGAGGTCGTCGAGTTCGGACTGCACGCCGTCGCGCTGTCCCGTGCCACCGGGCTGTGGACCGGCCTGAAGATCATCGCCGACGTCGCCGACGCGTCGTCCACCGTGGACCTCGGTGCGCTGGACCCGGAGCTGCTCGGCATCCCGCACCCACCGACGACCGACCGTGCGCAGGCGGGCGCCCTGGTCGGCCCGGCCGCGGTCGACGCCGAGCACGACCAGCTCACCCGCCGGCTCGACCTGGCCCGCCAGTACGCGCGCGAGACCGGGCTCAACCGGGTCACCTTCGACTCCCGGCACCCCCGGCTCGGGATCCTGGCGTCCGGCACCGGTTACGCGACCGTGCTGCGCGCGCTGGACGACCTCGGGCTCGGTGAGGGCGAGCTGGACGCCCTCGGCGTGCGGCTGATCCGGCTCGCGATGCCGTTCCCGATCGACCGCGACGCCCTCGCCGGGCTCACCGAGGGCCTGGCCGAGGTGCTCGTCGTCGAGGACAAGGTGCCGTTCCTGGAGGGGCACCTGCGGGACGCGCTCTACGGTCGCGCGCACCAGCCGCTGATCACCGGCCGGCGCGACGACCGGGGCCGCCCCCTGCTCACCGCCCGCGGCCAGCTGACCGGTGAGGACGTCGCCCGCGCGATCACCGCCCGGCTCACCGCCGGCGGCGCGGAGCTGCCCGAGCCCGCGGTGGCGCACCTGGAGGTGCTGGCCCCGCCGCGGCCGTCCCGGATCCCGCTGGGCATCACGAAGGCCGACGAGCTCGGCAGCCGGACGCCGTACTTCTGCTCCGGCTGCCCGCACAACACCTCCACCCGGACCGGCGACGACACGCTGGTCGGCGTCGGGATCGGCTGCCACGCGATGATCGCCCTCGACGGCGACCGGCGCGGCCGCCAGATCGGCCTGACCCAGATGGGCGGCGAGGGCGCGCAGTGGTTCGGCCTCGCCCATTTCACCGACGACCGCACCCTGGTCCAGAACCTGGGTGACGGCACCTTCCACCACTCCGGCTCGCTGGCGATCCGGGCCGCCGTCGCGGCCGGGGTCACGATGACCTACAAGCTGCTCTACAACGACGCCGTCGCCATGACCGGCGGGCAGCGCGCCGAGGGCCGGATGGGCGTCCCGGAGATCACCCGCTCGCTGGCGCTGGAGGGCGTGCGGCGGATCGTGGTCACCACCGACTCGGTGCGCGACTACCGCGGCGTCGTCCTTGACCCGATCGCGTCCGTCCGGCACCGCGACGACCTGCCCGCCGTCGAATCCGAGCTGTCCGGTGTGGACGGCGTGACGGTGCTGATCCACGACGACCGGTGCGCCGCGGAGGAGCGCCGCCTGCGCAAGCGCGGGAAGCTCCCGACCCCCGCCGAGAAGGTCGTGATCAACGAGCGGGTGTGCGAGGGCTGCGGCGACTGCGGCGACAAGTCGACCTGCCTGTCGGTGCTGCCGGTGGAGACCGAGTTCGGCCGCAAGACCGCCATCCACCAGCCGTCCTGCAACTCCGACCTCTCGTGCCTGAAGGGCGACTGCCCGTCGTTCCTGATGGTCGAGCCCGGTACCCGGGAGCGCCGCGACATCCCGGCGCTCCCGGTGTCGCTGACCGAGCCGGAGCCGCGCACCGGCGGCGACACGACCCTGATCCGGATGCCCGGCATCGGCGGCACCGGAGTGGTCACCGCGTCGGCGATCCTGCAGATGGCCGCGCACCTCGACGGCCTGTTCGCCGCGGGACTGGAGCAGGTCGGGCTCGCGCAGAAGGGCGGCCCGGTCGTCTCCGACGTCCGGATCTCCAAGCAGCCGGCCACGGGCATCCTGCGCGCCTCGACCGGCACCGCGGACGTCCTGATCGGGATGGACCTGGTCGGCGCGGCGAGCCCGGCGAACCTGGCCGTGGCCCGCCCCGGGCACACCGTCGCGGTGCTCAACACCTCGCTGGTCCCGACCGCGGCGATGGTCACCGGCCGGGTCGTGCTGCCCGGCTCCACCGAGGACGCGCAGGTGCGGATCGGTGCCGCTACCCGGGACCCGCTGCACGTCGACGCCCAGCGGATCGCCGAGGCGCTGTTCGACGACCATCTCCCGGCCAACGTGCTGCTGCTCGGCGCCGCCTACCAGCACGGGGTGCTGCCGGTGTCGGCCGAGGCGCTCGAGCAGGCGATCCGGCTGAACGGGGCCGCGGTGGAGCGGACCCTGACCGCGTTCCGCTGGGGGCGCGCCGCGGCGATCGACCACGACGCCGTGCTGCGCGCCGTCGTCGCGCCGGAGCCGGCGCCGGTCGCGGTGGACGCTGCGGCGGCGTCGCTGGCCCGGTCGGTCGCCGTCGGCGACACCGAGCTGGAGGACCTGCTCGCGACCCGGATCGCCGATCTCACCGGCTACCAGGACGCGGGCTACGCGCGGCGCTACGCCGAGGAGGTCCGCCGGGTCGCGGCGATCGCCACCGTCCGCGCCGGGCAGGACGCCGGGGCCCGGATCGGGGCCGCCTACGCCCGGGGCCTGCACGCGCTGATGGCCTACAAGGACGAGTACGAGGTGGCCCGGCTGCACCTGGACCCGGTCGAGGTCGCGAAGCGGGAGGCCGAGTACGGCGCCGACGCCCGGGTGTCGGTGCTGTTGCACCCGCCCGTGCTGCGCGCGCTCGGGATGCACCGCAAGATCAAGCTCGACGGCCGGGTCGCCGGTCCGGCGTTCCGCGCGCTGCGGGCCGCGCGGCGGCTGCGCGGCACGGCGCTGGACGTGTTCGGCTACGCCGGAGTGCGCAGGCTGGAGCGGGACCTGGTGGGGGAGTACCAGGCCCTGGTGCGGACCGCGCTGGATCACCTCGACGCCGGGACCGCGGACGACGTCGTCGCGGTCGCCGGGACCGCGGCGCTGGTGACCGGCTACGAGGACGTGAAGCTCGCCGGCGTCGAGCGGTTCCGGGACGAGGCGGCCACCCGCCTCGAGGCCCTGCGCGGCTGACCGGCCGGGCCTACTTCAGTAGCTTCTGCACCTCGCGGAACCGCGGGTGGGTGGCGTCGCCCAGCCACTCGAACAGCACCATCTCCGAGGTCACGATCGCGGCGCCGGCCGCGCGGGCCCGCTCCAGCGCGGCGGCCCGGTCCTGCGGGTCACGGGAACCGACGGCGTCGGCGACGACCAGCACCCGGTGCCCGTCGGCGGCGAGGGTCAGGACGGTCTGCAGCACGCACACGTGCGCCTCCGCCCCGGCCACCACGATCTCCGAGCGGCCGGGCGGCACCAGCCCGCTCCCGTCGGCGGCGAAGCGGCTCTTCGGCGAGACCAGGTGCGGGTAGCCGGCGAGCCGCTCGACGGTCGGCCCGAGCTTCTCCGGAACCTGCTCGGTGGCCAGCACCGGCACCCCGAGCAGGGTCGCCGCCTCGGCCAGCCGGACGGACCGGGCGATCACCTTCTCCCCGTCGGCGATGGCGGGCATCAGGCGCTGCTGCAGATCGACCAGGAGCAGGGCGGCGTGGGCGGCGGTCATCAGCACGCCGGTGACGGTAACCCCGCCGCCCTGCCCCCGGGGCCGCGATCAGCCCTCGCAGGCGACGCCGTCGTCGTCGCGGTCGAGCTTGGCCGCGTACCCCGGCTGGCCGCGGTACAGCGGAGCCGCGCCGGCGGCGCGGGCCGCGGAGCAGTTCTTGTAGTACGCCCCACCCGACGACGCCGGCGGCGCCTGCACGGCCTGGCGCGGTGCCGTGGTCCGGGGTGCCGTGGTCCGGGGTTCCTCGGTCCGCGGGGCCGCCTGCGGCGCCTTCTGCCGGGTCGCCGGGGTCGGCTCGGACGTCGTGGAGGCGCCGCAGCCGCGGGCGCCGGCGTCGAGCGCGGTCAGCCCGGCCAGGTAGGACGCCGCGGCGTTGTTCCCGCCCCGGTAGACGCCGGTGTGGTCGCCCGGGACCATCAGCCGGCCGAGGTCACCGGCCGACGTCCCGACGTAGCGGACCTCGCGGCCGTAGCGGTCGAGGTCGACGCCGGGCTCGCGGGTCAGCGTGACGGTCGCGCCGGACAGCACCCGGCGGGCGGCCGCGGTGGCCTGCTGTCCACCCACCGTCGCGGCCTCGCAGGAGTCGATGCCGATCACCCGGATCCGGCGGTCGCCGACCCGGAAGGTGTCGCCGTCGGTCACTGAGGTCACCGTGACGACCTCCGGACCGATCCCGTACCGGGCGTTCCCCCGCTCCGCCGGTGCACCGGTGCTGCCGGCGGACGTCCCCGCCGCCCCGGCGGGTGCCACCACGGCCGGCGCGGCCGACACCGCCGCGGCATTCACCGCCGCGTCCGCCTCCGGGCCCCCCGCGGGGCCGGCGCAGCCACAGGTCAGGGCGGCGGCGAACAGGGCGGTGCCGAACAGACCGGCCTTGGACACGGGTTCCTCCGATGGAGCCTGGATTGCGACGTCCGGCGGGTTGCAGGACTCGTCTGAGTTCATCGGGGGCGGGAGGGGCCCGTTAGCGGTGCGGGCACGGCGATCACCAGAACTGATGATCACCGGGGTGCCGTACCCTCGACGCGTGGCGGAGCAGCTGATGCCGGCGGCGTTCCTCGGGCACGGCAACCCGATGAACGCGCTCGCGACCAACCGGTACACCAGCGCGTGGAAGGCGTTCGGCGAGGCGGTCCCCCGGCCGCGGGCGATCCTGGTGATCTCCGCGCACTGGTACGTCAACGCGACCGCGGTGACGGCGATGCCGCGACCCCGCACCATCCACGACTTCTTCGGGTTCCCGCGGGAGCTGTTCGAGGTCCAGTACCCGGCACCCGGCCTGCCCGAGCTGTACGACGAGGTCTCCGAGATCGCCAAGCCCACCTGGATCGGGGCGGACGCCGACAGCTGGGGCATCGACCACGGCACCTGGTCGGTGCTGGTGCACGCGTTCCCGGACGCCTCGATCCCGGTCGTCCAGCTCTCGATCAACGCCGAGAAGCCGCTGGACTACCACCTGGACCTCGGCGCTCGGCTCGCCCGGCTGCGCGAGACCGGGGTGCTGGTCGTGGCCAGCGGCAACGTCGTGCACAACCTGCGCGGGGTCGACTTCTCCCAGCCCGACCTCGGCTTCGACTGGGCGCAGCGGTTCGACGAGTCCGCGAAGGAGCTGATGCTCGAGCGCCCGGCCGAGTTCGCGACGCTCGACGCGCACCGGGACTACCGGCTCGCCGTCCCGACCGCGGACCACTTCATCCCGGCCCTCTACCTGGCGGGGCTCGCCTCGGCCGATCGTGGCGAGCGCCCGGAGGTGCTCGTCGACGGGTACGCGTACGGCTCGTTGTCGATGACGGCCTACACCGTGGGACTGCAGTGCCCGCCGGGCCACGACGCCGCTGCCGGTGCGCCTGCCGCGGTGCCGCAGGGACCGCCGCCCGAGTCGTCGGGCATCTGACGGGCCCGGGGCGGCCTCAGCCGCCCTTCGATGCCGCGATCACCCGGTCCAGCACCGCGCGGAGGTCCTCCAACTCGTCCAGCCCCATCCCGAGGCGTTCGACGATCGCCGGCGGGATCTGCTCGGCGCGGGCGCGCAGCGCCCGGCCCTCGGCGGTGAGCGTGACCGCGAGGCTGCGCTCGTTGCCGGGCACCCGCCGCCGGTCCACCAGGCCGGCCGACTCCAGCCGCTTGAGCAGCGGCGACAGCGTCCCCGGGTCGAGCGCCAGCGCCTCGGCCAGCTCGCCCACCGAGCGCGGGGAGCGCTCCCACAACGCCAGCAGCACCAGGTACTGGGGATGGGTGAGCCCCATCGGTTCCAGCAGCGGCCGGTACAGCGCGATCACGTTCCGGGCCGCGACGGCGAGCCCGAAGCACACCTGACGGTCCAGCCGCAGTAGATCCTGCTCACCCCGGGATGCGTCCTCCACGTGCACGATCGTACACTCTTGGTACACCAACACTTGGGGAGCCAACTGTGGAGACGCCGATCCGGCCGAACCTGCTGCGCTGGCTGCTGTATGCCTACGGCGCCGCGCTCCCGGCCCGGCACCGGACCTGGGTGCGCCACGACGTCACCGCGCCCACCTGGCAGCTGCGCCACCTGGTCCGGACGACGGTGCAGTTGTTGCCGATCGGCGTCGCGCTGTTCCTGCTCATCCCCGGCCCGGTCTACGTCCGCGGGCTGTCCGTGCTGGCCGGGGCGATCCTCGGCTACTTCTACTCGGTGTCCTACATGTACGAGTCGGCCGAGCACCGGATCGCCAAGGCGGGGTACCCGGTCGGGCACGCCGCCGCCGTTCGCGCCGAGGCACACGTGGACGAGCGGGCGGCGGCCAGGGAGCGCTACGAACGCCGCTGGCGCGGCCCGTGAGTGGTTATCGCGGTCAGAGCCGCGTGTCTGTGCTCAGGACATCCGAGACAGTTGATGTCTCACCACATCGCGGACACTGATCAAGCCCAGCGGGGTGGGCGGGCCGGTCGGATCCGGTCAGCCTGCCCCGTGTGGGCAGAACAGGG
>NZ_JBKGXT010000014.1:0-162506 GCF_046546495.1 Pseudonocardia nantongensis
GCGGTCATCGCGTGGTCGTCCTTCTTGAGTTCTGTGAGAGGTGTTCAAGAAGATCACGCGGTGGCCGCCCTACACGAGGCTCCGCCCGTCACCGGGCCGGTCACACACCACTCTGGTGGACGCCACTTCGGTCCTTCGCAGCTCGAACTGAAGTGCGAGCTGTGGTGTTCTTCTGGTGAGACACCAGAGAGCGATACATCCTCATGGCGAAGGTGAGTGTCCTGCGTCACATTCGTTGCGGTGGACCGGTCGCGGTGCGCGTGGCGTCCGCTACCAGCGGTCGGCGGCGATGTCCGCAGTGCGGGCCCTGCAACTGTCGACAACTCCGATGACGAGGGCGCTGCCGTCGAGCCTGGTTCAGTCGAAGACGTCGTCGATGACCACGGTGATCTGTACCGGTTCGAGGTCTGTGAGCTCACGGACGCGATCGGAAACTTGCCGGCGGACGCGTTCGGCGAGTTCTGGCAGGTTCTGGCCATAGTCGGCGGCGAGCGTGATCTCGATCGCGGTGCTACGTCCGGCTACACCTGCGGTGACCTCGGCGCCTGCCCATTCGGACCCCGCGCCGCTCCCGGATGCCGAACCGCGGTCGGTGATGTGCTTGCTCAACGCCACTCGTACGCCGGGCGTCTGCTGGGCGCATTCCCGGGCGGTGACCACGACGACTCGGGCGGCGATGCGGGTGTGGCCTTCGGGGGAGTCGAGAACGCCGTAGTCAGCGTGTTCGACGCTGCCCCGGATCCGGGTCAGCGCGGTGTCGATGATGCTGTCCGGGGCGCTGACATGTTCCTCGGCCAGCGTGCGCAGCGGCGCCCACAGGCGCCCGTACTCGGCCAGGGCCGCCTGGCAATGTGGGCAGTGCTTCTGGTGCTCGTCCTGGTCCGCGCCGCGGTCGTCGGCGACCTGATCCAGGACCTGGTCGGCCGAGCGGCCGCACGCCAACCGGCTGGTGCCCGGCTCGGGTGTGTTCATGACCAACTCCGCATGTGGTCGACCAGTTGCTTGCGGGCACGGTGCAGACGACCGCGCACGGTGGCCTCGGGGACGTCGGTGATCTCGGCGGCGTCCCGGTAGCTCAATCCTTCCATCTGTACGAGTACCAAGGCGGCACGCAGCGGCGGTGGCAGGGCCGCGATCGCACGCACGGTGGCGGCGGCCTGGTCGCGTGCGACCGCGGCGTCGTCGGCGCCCGGCGCCGGGGCCGGGTCCTCATCGAGAACCGCGCGGGTACGGGTGCGGGCCTGACGGCGGATGTGGTTGTGGCAGCGATTGACCACGACCCGGTAGAGCCAGGTGGTGAACGAGGCGGAGCCGAGGAAGCCGGACACTGCGGTCCAGAGCTGGATGGTCACGTCCTGGGCGATGTCCTCGGCGTCGTGCGGGTTGCCCAGCATTCGCAGTGCGATCCGGTAGATCCGGTCGCGGTGGCGGCGGATCAGCACCTCGTAGGCGTCGATGTCTCCGCCGCGGACCTTGTCCACCAGCCAGCGGTCGGCCGACTCGTCGAGCCCCTCGCGGTCACCGCTCACGGTGTGCCCCGATCGTCGACGCCTGCGTGTCGCGGCGCGGTAACCCCGGTCTGGCAACGCCGCAGCTGCACCGGTCCGCGTCCCTCCCTGCCTCGCCTCGAGCATTCGCCGCGTCCTCGCGCGGGCGACCGGCTGGATTCGATCCCGGGGAAGCATAAGTTCGGATCGCTGCGAATGCTCTTCGTCGACCTGCAGGCATACCGCTCGGGCTACGGGGTAGGTGTGCAGAGCACCGGTAGGTGTCTGGCTGTTGGCACATCGACGACATGTCCGGGCCATTCGGCCAGAGGTCCGGCAGGCCGGCACGGGCCGTGATCACGTGCGACCGTGATGAGTGACGCAGATCACTATCGTCACCGTGTGACGACTCGTGGTGGGCGGTGTCCTACGTGTACCGACCTGCAACCGCAGGCATACGGCCCAGCAGGTTCCGACTGATGGAGGAACAGATGAGCAACCCCGCGAGCACCTCGTCGACTTCGACCGGCTCGACAGCGTCGACGGCCCCGGCCGGATCGCGTTCGGCCGACGGGTCCGCGGCCGTCGAGCGCTCCGGCGGTGGGGCGCTGGCGAGTTCGCACGGCTCGACCCACATCGCCGAAGCGGTGGTGTCGAAGATCGCCGGGATCGCGGCCCGGGACGTCCACGGCGTCTACCGGCTCGGCGCGGGTGCCGCGCGGGCCATGGGTGCGTTGCGCGAGCGGATCCCGGGCGCGAGCACGAGTGCCAGCCAGGGTGTCACCGTCGAGGTCGGCGAGCGCCAGGCGGCGATCGACATCGCCGTGGTCGTGGATTACGGAGTGGCGATCGCGGATCTCGCCGCGGCGATCCGGCGCAACGTGATCTCCGCGCTGGAGCGGATGACCGGCCTGGAGGTCGTCGAGGTCAACATCGCCGTCAACGACGTCCACCTTCCCTCCGAGGACTCCGACGGTGACGCCGACCGGGAGTCCGGCGACGCCCGCGGGTCGTCGTCGCACTCGCGCGTTCAGTGATGGGTACGCCGCCGGAGGCCGGGCCCGGCACGGGCCCGGCCGCCGAGCTGCTGGTGCCACTGGTGCAGGCGTGTCCGGCGGTGGCCGCGCTGCACGGCGGACCGTTCGGTGAGGTCGCCACCTACCTGCCCGGGCGACGCGTGCGAGGGGTGCGCGTCACCGAGGAAGAGGTCGACATCCACGTGGTGGGCCGCTACCCGGCCACTGTCACCGAGATCGCCACCCAGGTGCGCGCCGCGTTGGCGGAGCACATCTCAGACCGGGCCCTGCACATACGGGTCGAGGACCTGGCGGTGCCCGGCGACCCGGCCCCTGACGACGCGATCGTGCACGACCCACCTGCGCGCCCGCAGCGCGCACCGCACGCGGACGAGATCGAGCCCGGGGCGCGCTCCGGCTCGCCGCAGTTCCCGCCACCCGGGCGACCCGAACCGGTCGAGCAACCCGATTCGACCGCGACGGATTCGCCGGCCACCCGACTCACGACGAAGGAGTCGTCCTGATGAATCCCCACCTGGGCCTGGACCCGATGAACCAGGCCGCCCGGCCCAGTGCCACCTGGATCGGCCTGATCTTCGGCCTGGCCCTTGGTGGCGCTGCCGCGTTCGGCGGATTCGGCGCGTTCCTGGTGGTGCTGGTGTTCGGGGGGCTGGGCCTGCTGGCCGGGCTCCACCTGGACGGACAGCTGGACCTGTCCCGGATCGGCGCCGGCAGAGACCGGGTCGACCGATGAGTAGCACCACCGACACCCCCGCCACGGACGCGCCGGGCCCGGACACGCCGACCGGCCCGATCCCGGCCGTGGCGGACCGTGGTGCCAAGACAGTCGACGGCGGGACCGGACCGGACACCGGCCGGCACCGGCTGCGCGTGGACGCCGGCGGGCCGGGAACGACCCGGTTCGACCAGGCGGCGGTGGAGAAGCTCGCCGCGCAGGCCATCGGCGAGGTCGAGCACGTCGGCGGCGCGGCCAACCGGATGCTGGGTGTCGCGGTCGGCTCCGACCACGCCGACCGGAGCCCGAAGGTCAGCGCCCAGCTCGACGGCGCTGTCGTGACCTTGCAGGTGCGGCTGTCGGTCTACTACCCGGCCCCGGTCGGGCAGGTCACCCGCACGGTGCGCGAGCACCTGCGCGAGCGGCTGTCCACGCTGGCCGGACTGGATGCCCGCCGGGTCGACATCGCCGTCGCCGCCCTGCACACCCCCCACACCCCGGTGCGGAGGTTGGCATGATCCGCCGTCACCGCCGGGTCCTCCCGGCCAGGATCGTCGCCCTGCTGCTGCTCGCGGCGATGGTCGTTCTCGTCATGGCCTGCGTGCAGCTGCTGCTCGGACAGCCACCCCTGATCTCGTTCGGCGCGCTGGCGGCCGCCGGCGCGGCCCTGCAGTGGGGCAGCTCCGCCGTGCTCGCCGCCGGCGTGGTCGCCGCGGTACTGGGCCTGGTGCTGCTCGCATGCGCGTGGACCCGCGGGGCGGCCACCGTGCTGCCGCTGGCCACGACCGAGTACACCAGTGCCGGCGCGACCCGGCAGAGCCTGCGGCGCAGCATCGCCACCGTCGCGCACACCGTGGACGGGGTGCACACCGCCACCGCCACGGTGACCCCGCGCCGCGTGCGGGCCACGGTCACCACACCGCTGCGCGATCCCGGTGACCTGCGCGAACAGGTGAGCGCCGCGATCGAGGAACACCTCGGGGCCATCGCCCTGGCCCGCACGCCCCGGACCACCGTCCGGGTCACCTCCCGGAGCAACTGATGGTCACCAACCGCCTCGCCGCCCGGGCGGCCACACCGAACCGGCCCGCACGGCTCAATCGCGCCCTGCTCACCGTGGCGGGTCTGCTTCTGCTGCTCGGCGGCGCATACCTCCTGTTGCGCGGGCTCGGTCTACTCACCGAAGCACTCGGGCTGCCCGGGCAGGACCCGCAGGCCGTCCTGTTGCCACCGACGCTCAGCACGCCGGAATGGCTGACATGGGTGGTGATCGTGGCAGGGGTGGTCATCGGACTGTTGTGCCTGCGCTGGCTGCTGGCCCAGACCGGGCACCGCGCACGCTCACAGGCCTGGCAGTTCGCCGACGCCCAGGAACCGGGGCAGACCCGAATGGACAGTATTGCCGCGGCGACCGCAGTCGCCGCCGAGATCGAGACCTACACCGGCGTACACAGCGCCCGCGCGGTGCTCACCGGAGACCGTGGAGCCCCGCAGCTCCACCTGACGCTCGGTCTCGCCGAGCACGCGTCGCTCGACGAGCTCCGGGCGCGCATCGACGCCGAGGCCCTGCCGCGACTGCGTCAAGCCCTCGAACTCGACACCCTGCCCACCGAGATCCTCGTTCGACTCGACGCAGCCTCGGCCGCCAGCCGTACCAGCTGAACCGGGATCGACCAGAGCGTTACTACGCGAACCGACCACAGAAATGGGAGCGTGCCCGACATGGTGAACTTTCCGGCGGAGAACCTTCGCGACTGGCTGGGCAAGCACGTCATCGACCCCGATGACAACAACATCGGTGACCTCGAGGCCGTCTACTTCGACACCGCCACCGACGAGCCCACCTTCGCCACCGTCAAGATCGGCATCATCGGCCGGCACAAGCTCGCGTTCGTCCCCCTCGATGGCGCCAGGGTCAAGCCCGACGGCGTCCGGGTGCTCTACCCCAAGAAGCAGGTCAAGGACGCCCCCACCATCGCCACAGACGGAGAACTGCTCGCTACGGACGAGCCGGCCATCTTCGCCTACTACGGCATCGAGGCCTCGACCACCAGCGGGCGGATGCTGGCCCGCCGCTGATCTTTAGGCCCTGCAACACCCCGCCCCCCGGTGAATCGCCATAGTGTCGGACGCTTACCTACGGCGGTGGCGGGAGGCTGACCGGGCTCTCGATCGTCAGCGCGCTGCGGGAGGCTTCCGCGCCTGCTGACGGGCAGGGTGGTCGAGCACCGTTCGGGGGTCGAGTTGGCCGGCGACCAGTTGCAGGGCAATCTCGGAGAGGCCGGTGGCGTGGTGGCGCCCGTAGGCGCGCAGGATCCCGAACGTGTCGTCGATGTCGAGGTCGCCGGCATGGGCGAGGAGGCCCTTGGCTTGTTCGATGGTGTTGCGGTTGTTGAGCGCGGTCTGTAGCTGCTCGGTGAGGGTCTCGGCGCGGGTGATGGCGCGTTCCTGCAGGATGCCGATGGTGGCGGTGTCGGCCAGGGCCCGGGCGACGAGCAGGTCCTGCTCGGAGAGGGGCCCGGGTCGGTGGCCGAACAGGTTGAGCGCGCCGATGATCTCGCGGCGCAGCCGTAGCGGCACGGCGTGGACCGAGGCGAACCCCTGGCGGGCGGCTTCGGGGGCGAAAGACGGCCAGCGGTGCTCCGTGGTGGACGCCGTGAGGTCCTCGGTGATGATGGGTTCGCCGGTGCGGTAGGCGTCGAGGCAGGGGCCTTCGTTGGCCTGTAGCTGGAACAGCTCGATGAGGCGGGCGTGGTCGGTCGAGCTGGCGAGTACCTGCAGGCTGCCGCGCTGGTCGGCCAGCATCAGGCCGGCGGCGCCGGCGTCGAGCAGTTCCACGCAGTGCTCGACGAGCCGGTGCAGCAGGTCGACGACGTCGTAGTCGTCGACCAGGGTGTCGGCCATGTCGACGAACGCGGTCAGCAGTCCGGCCTCCCGCTGAGCGGGAGCAGGGGACATGTCGTTCATCGTCTCCCTCTCTGTGTGAGTCGATCCGCTCCGGTTCCACGGTAGCGAGGGTGTCGGCGCCGTTCCAGGCGAGTCCGTCGGCGCTCGTTCAGACGGCGATCTCTTCGGGGGGCAGTCGGCGGGCGACGAGGTCGGCGGCGACGTCGTCGACGAGGCGTCCGGTGGCGAAGGCGTAGCCGCGTAGCCGGGCCAGTGCCTGGTCGGCGGGGATGGTGTGGGCGGAGATGAGCATGCCGATGGCCTGGTTGACCTGTTCCCGGTTGCGGGGTAGCGCGCTGAACCAGGCGTAGTCGAGTTCCTCACCGTCGGCGGTGAGCGGCAGGCCCGCCAGGGCGGTGGCGGCGATGTCGGTGAGCTGCAGGGCGGTGGCGAGCGCGTCCGGTGCGAGTGGGCCCGGGGTGTGGCGGTACATGTCGATGGCGCCGATGCGGGCGGCGCCGAGCTGCAGCGGGAACGCGAAGATCGCTCCGACCGGCTCGTCGGCCATCTGCGCGGCGAAGACCGGCCATGCGGTAGCCGAGTCCGCGGCGAGGTCGGCGACCAGCACGGGGCGGCCGGTGGTGAACGCTTCGAAGCACGGGCCCTCGGCCAGGGTGAACTGCAGGGCCTCGATCCGGTCGATCACCGGGTCACTGGTGTAGAGAGTCTCGCGGTGTTCGGTACCCGACATGACCGAGATCGAGGCGCCCGCGACCGGCAGCAGCTCGGTGCAGGCCCGACAGACCTTGCCCAGCGGGTCGAGGATGTCGGTGTGGTCGCGCAGCGCGACGGCCACCGCGGTCTGCAGGCGGCTGAGTGTGTCGGCAGGATCGGCCGGGTCGGACATCACCGATCGCCGGCCCGGGGTGGAGCGGGTCGCATCGCCACCACCTTCCTCGGGTCGTGCCTGCGTGCGGTGGTGACGGGGTCACGGCCACCCCTGGGGACGCCTGCGGCGTCGCTCGTCGGCCACCCTAACCGTCGCATCGGTCCGTGGCCGTGTCGGCGGCGTGCTGCTACCGGCGGTGTGCGGCAATCAGATGTCGGGCAGTGTCCCGCGCGGTCCGGGCTGCGCCGGTGTCGCCTTCGGCCGCGGCGACGATCGAGCCCTTCATCAGCATGTGGAACGAACGGGCGAACTCCTCCGGGTCCGCCAGCCCGGCCCGTGCGGCGCGGTCGTGCACCAGGGAGCGGATGGTGGCCAGGTAGCCGATGGCGGCCTGGCCCGCGGGATGCCCGGCGCCGGTCTCGAGCAGGACGTTGATGAACGAGCAGCCTTCGAAGTCGTCACGGGCGAACCACTCGTCGAACACGTCGAAGATCGCCAGCAACTCCGTCGCCGGGTCGGCTCCCGGCCTGCGGGACCCGGCCTCGACCAGATCGAGGGTCCATCTCTGTTCCCGTTCGGCCAGGAAGGCCAGTACCAGGTCGTGCTTGGACGGGTAGTGGCGGTAGAAGGTCGCTTTCGCGACCCCGGACTCGGCGATGATCTCGTTGATGCCCACGGCCCGGACCCCGCGCCGGGCGAACAGCGCGTACGCGGTGGTCAGGATGTGCGCGCGTGGATCCGCACGTGCACTGGTCCGGACCCCGGCCGTCTGCTCGGTGGACATCGCGGACCACTGTAGGCCCTGGCACGTCGGGCGTGGGGATGTTAGAAAGAGACAACCTGGTCTTCCGGTCGTGCGCCGACCGGGAGCGTGGCGCCTTCCGTGTGGAGGCGAGGGCTGTCCCTGACCCCGGCAGTCACACCGTGACGCGTGGGACACCCTAGGCAGGTACTCGATGGACGTACGGCCGATCCACCACCCCCGGCTCCGTTGCGTCGACGGCGCGGAGCCCGCCCGGGCGACGAGCTCATCCGGCAGCGGGCACTTCGGGCCCGGGCTCGCCGAGATGGTGGCCGACTGGCACGCCGCCGCGGACGAGGACAGCGCCGCCGGCCAGATCACCGCCGCGGCGCTGGGCACCGTGACCGGCGCGGAGTCTGCCGGTATCGCCGGAATGCACGGCCGCGGCCGGCTGACCGGGCACGGGCCGACCGACGACACCGCGGCCACGCTGGGCCGGCTCCACACGGCACTCGACGACGGCCCCTGCCGGCACACGCTGCGGGACGGGCTTCCGCTCCGGATCCGGGACATGACCACCGAGACCCGCTGGCCCGAGTTCACCGCGCGGGCCGCCGAACTGGGCGTGGGCGGGATGCTGTGCCTGCCGTTGCGGGCCGCCGGCCGCGATCTCGGCACCCTGAACCTCTACGCCCGTACACCGGGTGCGGCGCCGGACGGCGACACCGAGGAGCTGACGGTGTTCACCACGCACGCCGCGCTCGCGCTGCACGCCCACGCCGAACGCGCACATCTCGGACGGGCGGTGCAGAGCCGGGACCGGATCGGGCAGGCCAAGGGCATCCTCATGGCACGCCACCACCTCACCGCCGAGCAGGCCTTCGCCCGACTCGTCGCCGCATCCCAGGCCGCCAACATCAAGCTCACCGAGGTCGCCGACTGGCTCGTCGACGAACAACAACACCGCGCCCAGGACGCGTCCCACAGCCCGATGGAGCACGAGTGACCGCGCCACCGGCATGGGTCCACACCCAGGAACGGGGCGACCACCTGTGGGTGCTGGAGCTCGGCGGCGAGCTCGACATGGACACCGCCGGGCAACTTCGCGTATCGCTGCTGGCCGTACCCGCAGTCCACCTGGTCTCGACCTGTCCGCAGTGCGCTTCTGCGGCGCAGCCGGCGTCACCCTGCTGCTCGAACTCCGCGACCACGTGGAGACCACGGGCCATCAGCTGCAACTGATGGTGCCACCCCGCCGGGCCCGCAGCCTGCGCTTCCTACTCGATGAGCACCTGCTCGCGTCGCACCGGCCCACCGTTGCGGAAGCGATCACTGCTCTCCCGTCCCGGGCTCTCGACGGCGCCACTCGTACTGATTCGCTGCCTCTGGATGGTCGGTCGCCACGAGCCTGTACGGAGCCGGTGGCCGTGGCAGATGAGACCGTAACGCCCCGGTAACAGGACGGCACCACCGAACACTTCGTGACCGGATGCGTCGTCGACTCCGAGTCAGCGGGTCGGTTCAGCAACCCCAGGGGACGCAGTCCTGACTCAGCAGCGTCGACTCAGAGTGAAAGTTGCTCGGCGTCCCTCTCAACCGGACCGCTGCGGTCCTCAACCCATGAGGCCGGTCAGCCGCCCGCCCGTGCCCGTTGCTCGGCCGAGGCGTTGAGAACCTGGACCTTGTCCCCCTCGGCCAGGTCGGTGAAGAACTTCTCCGCCGGCGCGGGGTCGAGCTTCACGCAACCGGCGGAGGACCGGGTCCGGTCACCGCCGTGGAAGGCCACACCGCCGTCGGCGAAGAACACCGACCACGGCATGGGTGCCGGCTGACCGTCCGGACCCGTGAACTCGCCACTCTTGTGGTCGGCGGACTTGCGGTAGACACGGAACGAGTGCCCCAACGGGGTCTCCCGCTCGGCGCCCCCGGAGGCGATCGGAACGGGCCCGTAGGAGACGGCGCCGTCGGTGATGAGCCACGCCCGCTGGGACTCCAGATCGACACACGCCCGCGTGGACACCGTGCACGGGGTACCTGGAACGACTGGCTCCGCGTGGGCGTCCTTCGCGACGGTGCTGCTTTCGGGGCCAGTGGCTGCGACGGCGGTACCGGCCAGACCCACTCCGACCACCGCGACCATCCCCGCGACGAGTGCGCCGACCCTTCGCTGTCCGTAGCCCACCCGAGTTACCTCCATGCATCGATTGTGCCGAGGAGCCGGCTTGCTGTTCGTCCGCCCCCTCTCAACGACGGGTCCGAGCCTGAGCTACGGCACATCCCATGCCGGCCGGGTCGGGTCACGCACCGAGAGGTGCGATCTCCTCGACGGGGAGGTGTACACGCTGGCCGCTGCGGCGAGCCGCTCGTGGGCGTAGCAGGCGAGTGGGTGCTCATCGGGGCTCGCGTGATCGATCAGCGGCCCGACGACCCCGGCCAGGGCCTGCCCCGATGTCACGCCGAACGTGCCGATGGCCACGGCGATGGCGAGTTCGAAGTTGTTGCCCGCGGCGGTGAACGCGAGCGTGGTGGTGCGCTCGTAGCCCATCCCGAACGCCCAGCCGACGGCGTTGTCCCAGGTGGAGAACGACACGTCGGTGACGGGCAGGCCGAGCCGGCCGGGGATCGCGACGAGATAGAACCAGCCGAGCACGCCGAACATGACGACCTGGAACACCGAGCTCAGCGCGACCAGCACCAGCCAGGCCGTCGGCCTCGGCGCCGGAGCATCGAACCAGCCAGCTCACCCGGCCGCGCATCGTCGAGCCACTCTGGACGATCGCAGTCGATACCCCGAGGGCCTGCTGGACCTGGTTGTCATCACCCTTCTGACGACGGGACACCGATCCAACGCGGCACCCGGCTGCACAGGCGTTCGTATGCTGCTCCGAACTGACGCTGCAAGTGGGCTTCCTCGATGCTCGTCCACACGCGCAGAACGACGGCCAGCTCTGTCGCAAGCATCGCAGCGCGTCGGGAGCTCCGAGCGGTAGCCATCGATCAGTCACCGCTGTCCTCAGTCTTCGCTGCAGCAGTCGTCGAGGGCCGGCGTTCTCGACCCTGGGGCTGTCAGGCTTGTCGACGGTGCGCAACAGCCGCGACCGTTCCATGCCTCCCGGCCCTCGCGGACGGCGAGAACGGCGAGAACGAGTGCGGCGGCCGGGTCGGCCCACCACCATCCGAGCCACGCGTTGAGCACCAGCCCGGCCAGGACGGCTGCTGACAGGTAGGTGCACAGAAGGGTCTGTTTGGAATCGGCTACGGCGCTGGCCGAGCCGAGTTCGTGTCCGGTGCTCCTCTGTATCCAGGACAGGAACGGCATGATCACGACGCTGATCGCGACCAGGACGATTCCCACGGTCGAGCGGTCCGCCTCGCCTGCTCCGAGCAGCGCGCGCAGGGCCTCGACGGTGACGTACGTCGCCAGCGCGAAGAACGAGACCGCGATGATGCGCAGGGCGATGTGTTCGCGTCGCGCCGGATCGCGGCCGGCGAACTGCCAGGCGACCGCAGCGGCTGAGCTGACCTCGATCACGGAGTCCAGCCCGAAACCGATGAGCGCGATCGACGACGCCGCGTGCCCGGCCGCAATCGCGATCACGGCTTCGATCACGTTGTAGGCGATGGTGATCGCGACCAGCAGCCGGATCCGTCGGGTGAGGACGGCACGACGATCCGCGCTCAGCAACGTAGTCACGAGGCACTCAGCTCGGTGGCCACGGGGTCGCCGTAGACCGGGCACAGGGCGACGGCTTCACCCGTCTCGGCCAGGAGGAACTCGGCGCTGCGCAGCAGTTCGAGCAGCTCGGGCCGGGTGAGCCGGTAGTAGGACTGGCGCCCCTCGGCCCGGTCGTCGACGAGGCGACAGTCCCGCAGGCACGCGAGGTGCTTGGACACCGTGGACTGCGCCAACCCGAGCTGGCGGGTCAAGTCCACCACTCGGACCTCCCCCTCGGCCAGCCGGGACACGATGGCCAGGCGAGCCGGGTCGGCCAGCGAGCGAAACAGTGCCACCGCTGGACTGGGATCGGGACAGCTATTCATCGCCATTAGACGATGATAGCCAGTTTCGGCGATGGAATGGAGGGTGCATCGGGGCGCCGTGCCTCGACCGGAAGCGTCCATGCCGTGGTACCGGCCGCAAGGGTGCGTCTACGGCGCCCAGCGCGATGGGCGCACCACCCTGCTCCGGCACCACGACGACCAGGGCGACCAGGACGAGGGGAATCGCTGCTCCCGGCCTCGGACGGGCTGGTCGAACTACTGCGCGGTTCGTAGCGCTTGGTCGAGGTGCCCGGCCGCGGTGGCCGGCTGTGGGGACGAGACGTCGGCGTGTCGGGGCACGGTGTCGTCGCGGCGGGTGGGGCGGGGAACGGTGTAGCCGCCGAGGGCGACGGCGAGCGTCAAGCTGGCGCTCATCGCGCTCAGCATCGTGGTCGGGGTCGCGCAGTGGGTCGTCGTCGCCGCCGGCCTCGTCGCCATTCCGGTCGCCTGCTGGCTACCGGCCCGGTGCGGTCTCCGTGGCACCTCCGGACGCCCGGTGTTGCGCGACCAGCGTGCGGGCGAGCTCCACGGCGGCGAGCACCGCGCTCACCGGCGGCTCGTCGTCGTCCCGCGCCCGGTAGGACGCCTGGGCGAAGAGTCCGTCCACGATCAGGCCAATCTGTTCGGCCAGAACCGCACCGGCGACCGGGCCGGCGAGCTCCTTCGCCGATCGATCGAGAACCGAGCGGGACTCCTTCAGTGTCCGGTGCGCGAGGGCCGCCGGCCCGGTCCCGGTCCCGGTCCCGGCCCCGGTCCCGGCCCCGGTCTCGTCGCCGGTGTCCGGCTCGTTGTCGCGGTCGGGGAACTCGACGAGGTAGTTGCGGAAGGGACATCCTCGGCCGCCGGGCCGCAGGATCCGGTGGCCGGCCTCGGTCACCAGGGCCACGATGCGCTCACCCGGATCGTCGCTGGCGGCCTGCAACGCCCGCGCGGACGAGCGCGCCAACCGGGCCGCCGACCGTTCGAGGTAGGCCTCGACCAGGTCGTCCTTGGTTGCGAAGTGGGCGTACAGCAGGCTCTTCCCGGAGCCGGCCTCGTCGATGATCTGTTTCATCCCGACGGCGCGGATCCCCTGGTCGTAGAACAGTCGTGCCGCGACGTCCAGGATCCGGTCGCGGCCGTCCGGGGCCGCAGTCCGAGCCACGATTCCTCCCGACCTGTCGAGTGGCGGACCACTCGGTCCGCCACTGGAGCTCGTTGATACCCGAGCCATCGACCAGGGTCAATCAGCAGCTCACGTGTCATCCGACAGTTTCGCTTGACGGGCGGCACCGGCGTCCGGTTATCTCGGACCGATCGGTCCGTTATAGCTCCTGGTGCCGCGGCACCCGGCCCAACCCTCGAGAACGACTGTGAGGCCTCAGCGTGATGTCCCTCGCCGCACGGCTCCGCCACGGTGTGTCCCCCTGTCCGTCCGGGCCCGGTCCGGACGGACCGTTCCCGCCCGCCGTCGGGGTGTCGTCGTGACGGCGGCCCCACCGGTCCAGGCGTCGTTCGCCGAGGTGACCGCGGTGCGACCGGCCGGGGACGGCTGCTGGCAGGCGGGCCTGGATCCTCGGTGGACGATCGCGGGGCGACCCAACGGGGGCTACCTGCTGGCGATCATGGGGCGGGCCGCGGTCGCGGCGTCGGACCGGCCGCACACGCTGGCCGCGTCGGTGCAGTACCTGCGGCCTCCCGTCCCGGGGCCGGTCGAGCTGCGGACCGAGGTCCTGCGGTCCGGACGGTCCGCCACCCACGTGCGCGTGCAGCTGTCCCAGGACGGCGATGCCTGCGTGGAGTCCTTGCTGGTGACCGGGCGGCTCGACGAGCCGGGCACCCCATCCGGATGGAATGCACCGGACGCACCGGTCCCGCCCGCGCCCAGCCGGGACGCGGTACGGGTCCCATCGGTCACCCCGGACGGCACCTCGGCACCGATCATGGACGAGGTCACGATCGCTCTCGACCACGACACCGTCGGGTTCGCGACCGGAGCCCCGTCCGGCCGGGGCGCAATCGCCGGCCGGATCACGCTGCCCGGGGGCGACCCGTTCGACGACTGTGCGCTGCTCTTCGCGGTCGACGCGCTGCCTCCGGCAGCACTCTCCATCGCCCCGACCGGCTGGGTACCCACGATCTCGATGAACGTCTACGTGCGCGCACTCCCGGCCACGGGGCCGGTGCACGTGCGGTGCAGCTCGGCCGTCATCGACGGCGGCCGGGTCGATGAGACCTGCTGGATCCATGACAGCTCCGGACGGCTGGTCGCGCAGGGCAGCCAGCTCGCGGGTATCCGGTACCCCTGACCCGCCACCCGGTTCGGTAGTCCAGGAAGGACACCGCATGTCCGCCCCCGCACGGCCGTCGTCGCCGACGATGGTCCTGGTGGTCACCTCGGCCGCCGCGTTCCTGTCCAGCCTCGACCTCTTCATCGTCAACATCGCCTTCCCCGCGATCCGCACGTACTTCCCGGGCTCGGACCTCGGCCAGGTGTCCTGGGTCCTCAACGGCTACACGGTCGTCTTCGCCGCGTTCCTGGCCCTCGCCGGACGTCTGGCCGACCGCTTCGGCCACCGCAGGCTGTTTCTGCTCGGGCTGGGCGTGTTCACGGTGGCCTCCGCGTTCTGTGCGCTGGCTCCGTCGGTCTGGACCCTCGTCGCCGCCAGGGCGGTCCAGGCACTCGGCGCCGCCCTGGTGATGCCGACCTCGCTCACGCTGCTGCTCGCGGCCTACCCGGCGGAGCGGCGCTCGCACGCCGTCGGGGCCTGGGCCTCCATCGGTGCCGTCGCCGCCGCGCTGGGACCGCCCGTGGGCGGTCTGCTGGTCGAGCTGTCCTGGCACTGGGTGTTCCTGGTCAACGTCCCGGTCGGCGCCCTCGCGTTGCTGGTCGGCCTCCGTGTGCTGAGGGAGCCGGGGACCGCCCGCCCTGGTCGGCGCGGTGGCGTTCGCCTCGGGGCCGACCTGGTGGTTGTTGCGGCTGGGGATCGGACAGGACTACTGGGCCGGCATGCTCCCCGGCCAGCTGATGACCGGCCTCGGAGTGGGACTCATCCTCCCCACCCTGTCCGCCCTGGTCGGCTCGGCCCTGCCCGCGCACCAGTGGGGATCCGGCTCATCGTTGATCAACACGGCCAGGCAGGCCGGCTCCGTGCTCGGGGTCGCGCTGCTCGTCTCGGTGATCGGGACCCACACCACCGGCCGCCCCGAGGAACTCGACGCGCTGCGCGCCGGCTGGGTGCTGCTGGCCGCGTCCGCGGCGGTCGCCGCCGTCCTCGCCGCCGCGCTCACCGTCGTCGAACGGCGGGGTGCCGCCCTGTCCACCGGTCCGCCCGCGTACACCCTCGAAGGTCCCAGGACCACGAATGGAGGCTCGTGATGACCGCTCCGAAACCGACCCGCGACGGTGTGTGGCTCGACGATCTCGTCGAGGGCGCCACCTACACCACCGACACCCACGAGCTGACCGCCGAGGCGATCGTCGCGTTCGCCCGCGACTTCGACCCGCAGCCCTTCCACACCGACGCCGAAGCAGCGCGCGGGACGTTCTTCGACGGACTCGTCGCCAGCGGCTGGCACACCGCCGCGATCACCATGCGACTGGTGGTCACCAGCGGTCCGCCGATCGCCACGGGCATCGTCGGCGGCGGTGGCGACATCGCCTGGCCGACCGCGACCAGGGCGGGCGACATGCTGCGCGTGGAGCTCACCATCAAGGAGATCAGGCGATCGCGGTCGCGCCCGGAGCAGGCCTGGGTCGTCGTCGAGCACCTGACACTCAACCAGCACGGCGACGTGCGCCAGAGCACCACCACACGCCTCCTGGCGTGGCAGCGCCCCGCCACGCCCACGAGCTCCTGAGATCGGCGTCGGGACGACGATCGGAGGGCTTTCGGCCAGTCCGTCGTGACGACGACCGTGCGCTTCGTCCGGCCGGAGGCGACGCGGAGTGCCGCTGTCGGGCCCGCTTCGGCAAGCGGGCCGTGATCTCACCGATCCCAGCTTCCGTCGCTCCGGAGACCGGGACGTGTTCGCTTCGACCCGCACAGCCCGCTCCCGGCCGAGATCCCCGGCCACGGCCCCGTCCCGCTCGACCTGCTGGCCACCACCAACGGCCGCACATCGCTGCGGCGACTCCTGACCCGGGCCGGGATCATCATCGGCGGCGAGTCCCGGCAACGCTGCTTCACCGGGCTCCTCGCCGAACTGCTCACAGCACGCGCCCGCAACCGCTGCACCGAGCCCTACTGCGACGCACCGGCACGACACCTCGACCACATCGACCGCGCCGCCGACGACGGACCCACCCAACTCGACAACGGCCGCGCCACCTGCCAGTTCCACAACCACGTCCGCGAACAACCCGGATGGACCGTCCACCGCACACCCGATGGCGTCCGCACCACGACACCCACCGGGCACTCCTACCTCGCCCCCGAGGGCCCGGCGTCAGGGAATCCCGAAGACCGCCGCGACAGCCAACGAGATTGATCTGTTCGAGAGCCCGGCGCCCGAAACGCCCCCGATGCCAGAATCGCCGCCGCCGAGATCGCGCTGGTCACCCTGCGGGCCGGGCAGGTGTCGGCCATGGCCGAACGCGGACGGCGCGGGGAACGGGTGGCGCGGCTGCGCGGCGACTCCAACCGGTTCCTGTCCGCGGTCCAGATCGGAGTCACCTTCGCCGGGTTCTTCGCCTCCAGCGACGGCGGCGCCACCATCGCCGCGCGCCTGGAGACCCGGTCCGGATCTGACGCGGCACCCACCCCGGATTTCGGTACGAACCGGACACTCGAGGGCGACGCGCCGATGGTCGATACCGGAGCGCTGTCCCGCTGGACGCTCCGGACGGCTAGGGTCGGCTTCGTAGGTACCGGCAAGACGCGAGGAGACATCCGGATGCCACAGGGAACCGTCAAGTGGTTCAACGCGGAGAAGGGGTACGGGTTCATCACGCCGGACGGAGGCGGGCAGGACCTGTTCGTCCACTTCAGCGCGATCCAGTCCTCCGGGTACCGCACCCTCGACGAGGGCCAGGCCGTGACCTTCGAGGTCACCCAGGGTCAGAAGGGTCCGCAGGCCGACCAGGTCGTGCCTTCCTGACCGGCTGAGGCCGGCAGAGGCGGAACGCCCGGGGTGCCGATCGCACCCCGGGCGTTCTCGTGTGCACGGTCCGCTCAGGTCGGCAGCCGGGTCTCCAGACCTGCGATCAGCAGCTCCACCCGGCGCAGCGTCCAGCTGCGGGGCGGGGCGTCGATCCCGTCCCGGAACACCGCGCGGACCTGCGGGTCGAACGGCTGCGGGGACTCCAGTACCTGGTCACGCCGGCGGACGTCGCCCGCGCCGGCGGCCGTGGCGGTCAGCCACGGCTGGAACGCCATGTGCATCACGGTCCCGGCGCCGAGCACGGCGTCCTCCGCACCGAACCCGGCTTCGAGGAGCCGGTCGGTCAGCGTGCGGAACACGGTCATCAGCGTCCCGGGTGCCTCCGGCAGGCGCACCAGGGCCGGGGCCATGCCCGGGTGCTCGGCCAGGACGTCGAACGTCGCCGTCGCCACGGCCAGCACCTCCTCCTGCCAGCGACCCTCGCCGAGGCTCGGGAACGCGTCCTCGGTGAGGACGTCGTCCGCCAGCGCCGCGACGAGTGCCTCGAGGCTGGGGAAGTGGCGGTAGAACGTGGAGTACTTGACGCCGACCCGGGTCGTCACGGCGCCGACCGTCAACTCGGAGAAGCCGAGATCGCGCGCGGCCGCCAGCAACGTGGCGCGGTCGGTCAGCGGGGGGCGTCCCGTGCGCCGCGCCGGTCTGCTCTCGGTGTCGGTCACGCCCGCATGCTACTGCCCGTGCCCGGGCCGGTGGGACGGTAGTTGCCGTCGATCGGACGACTACCTGTGACCTGGACCTCCGCTGCCCCGGAGGCCGGAGACCACTCCTCCTTACGGCGGTGCGGCGGCAACCGGTGGGCTCAGAAGTGATCACCGAGGGTCACGGACGGCCGGTGGTTCCGGCCACGATCCGGCCCAGCGTGGCAAGGCTCGGCGAGTGGGGCTCCCAGTACTGGCTGTGGGCCGCCGCGAGCGCCGACTCGTCGGACGGCGTCGCCGGATCGTCCGGGCCCGGCAGCGCGGACCCGGGCGCCGAGGCGAACACCCGGGCGCCGAACGCCGGCGAGGCCGGATCGATGCCGTGCGCCAGCCCCTGGGCGGCGAACCCGCGGGAGGTCCCGAACAGCTCCGGTCCGGGTATCCGGTCGATCGGGTCGTGCGCGGCGGTGGTCGCCCACACCCGCCCGGGCGGCAGGCCGAGGTCGGCGGCGGCCCGGACCCCGGCGCCCGGGCTGCCGACCAGGACGACGTCGTCGGCGGCCAGCTGCCCGCCGCGCGCGGCGTGGCCGGTCACGGTCGTCCCGTAGGAGTGCCCGACGACGGTCAGGTGGACCGGTCCCTCGTGCCCGGCCCGCACCCCGTCCTGGAACGCCCGCAGGTCGCCCGCTGCGTCCCGGGCGGCCCGGTCGAAGGCGGCGGCCGCCAGCGTCGGCGGCGCGTCGTAGCCGGTCCACAGGATCGCCGCGACCTCACCGGCACCCGTCGCCCGGGCCGCGTCCCGGGTCGCCTCGGTGCGACGCAGGTCCTCGGCCGCCGACGCCCAGCCCGCGCCGGTGCCCGGGACGTGCGTGACGACGTGGGCCGCGCGGTCGGGATCGCCGACGGCCAGCACGACCCGGCCGCCGGAGGCCCCGGCGGACCCGGCGGACCCGGCGTCGAGGTCGAGCAGGTACGCACCGCCGGCGTCGAGCCGGCGCCGGACGGCGGCCAGGCCGGCGAGTGCGGCCTCGGTGCGGGCCGCCCCGGCCGGGTCGGTGTGCAGCGACCGTCGCACCGCGCCCAGCCAGGCCTGTTCGGCGTCGAGCCGGAGCCGGTTGGCGCGGTCCCGGTCTGCGGCGGGGACGCCGACCAGCGTCCCGATCCGCGCGGGATCGGTGCCGACGAGCACGTCCCGTTGCGGCGGGGACAGCTCCGACCACCAGCGGCGGACGTCGGCGGGGGCGGCCGGCGGTTCCGGCGGGGCCGGCGGCCCCGGCCCGTCCGGTGCGAGACCGCGCAGCGCCGCGGCCGCCTCGGCGTCGGCCCGGGTGGCGTCCGCCAGCGCCGCGCAGGCCGCGTCCCGGAACCGGAGCAGGTCGGCGATGAGCGCGCCGAGCCCGGTGATCGGATCGGGGACCGCAGGCAGCCCGGGCACCGCGCTGATCGCACCGGTGGTCAGGTCGACCCGGGTGGCTCCGGGGTGCACCGTGACCACGGCCTCCAGCAGGCGGCGCTGGGCGTCCAGCGTGGCGCCGGCGTGCCGCCCGAGCACCTCCGAGATCCGGGCGGCCGACGCCGCGGCGGCGGTCACCCGGGCCCGGAGGCGGTCGTGGGCGTCCCGCGCGGCGTCCGCGTCGGCGCCCTGCCAGCCCGGCGGCGGGCCCGCGTTGCTCCGGTCCAGGGTGGCGGCGCACCCGGCGAGCGCCCCGGACAGCGCCTCCCAGTCCCGTGCCCGGTGCAGCAGCGCCGCCGGGTCGGCCGCGGCCAGCTCGGCGACGGTGGGCACTCAGCCTGCCCGGTGCGGGGCGAACCCCGCGGCCGCCGCCTCGTCGGCGGCCCGCCAGCCGGCCGCGGCGGCGCGCAGCGCGGCACTGCCGTGCCGGGCGGCCGCGGTGTCGACGTCCAGGGCGGCGGCCCAGCGCACGGCCAGCTCCGCGGCGATCGCCGGGGTGACGAACCCGTGCCCGGCCGCGCCCTCCGGCCGGGGTCCCTGCGCCGCGGCGTCCGCGAGCGCCGCGGCCACCTCCGCCAGCCCGGCGGCCACCGTGTCCAGCCGGTCCGGGTCCGCCCGGACCACGCCGCCGGCGCCGGTCGTTCCGGAACCCGCCATCGATTCCTCCCCGCACCCGTCGAGCGGACGATTCTGCGCCGGGCGGCATGTCCACCGCG
This sequence comes from Pseudonocardia nantongensis, assembly GCF_046546495.1. Lineage (NCBI taxonomy): Bacteria > Bacillati > Actinomycetota > Actinomycetes > Pseudonocardiales > Pseudonocardiaceae > Pseudonocardia > Pseudonocardia nantongensis. Next base: position 19,747 of record NZ_JBKGXT010000014.1, read on the forward strand.
GCGGAACGCCGCCGCCGGTCGCGTTCGTGACCGGCGCCGCCCGGGACCGGCACGCTGGTCTCGATCATGGGAGGCGGACGTGAGACCATCGCCGCCGTTCGGGTCGGGTTGAGGGGAGACACGTGGTCGGCGTCCAGCGGGTGATGACGGTGTCCACCCCTGTCGAGACCGTCCTCGGGTACCTGGCCGACTTCGGGCACAGCGAGGTCTGGGACCCGGGGACGCGCTCCTGCACCCGGTCCGACGACGGCGGCCCGGTCGAGCTCGGGAGCACCTGGCACCACGTGTCGGTGTTCAACGGCCGGGAGACCGAGCTGACCTACACGCTGGTCGACCGGTCGGACGCGGGGCTGGTGTTTGTCGGCGAGAGCCCCACCGTCACCGCAACGACCGACATCCGGGTCGAGCCCGCTGAGGACGGCAGCATCGTCACCTACCGCGCGGAGCTGCGGTTCAAGGGCCTGCTCAAGCTCGCGGCGCCGTTCCTGCGTAGGGAGTTCGAACGGCTCGGCGACGAGGTCGAGCGCACCATGCCGCAGGTGCTGGAACGGCTGTGACGCCGCTGCTTCGGCCCTCGACCGCCGGTTGCTAGTCGTCCCAGAACCCCATCCGGCGGCTGAGCTCCCGGCCGGCTGCGACGACGTCCGGGGTGATCTCCTCGACCCGGTCCTCGGGCAGCCGGTAGGCCGGACCGGAGACCGACAGCGCGGCGACGACGTTGCCGGAGTGGTCGCGCACCGGCGCGGCGACGGCGTTCAGGCCGGTCTCGAACTCCTCGATCGACCAGGCGTAGCCGCGTGACCCGACCTCGGCCAGCTCGGCGGCCAGCGCCTCCCGGTCGATCGGGCCGTCCTCGCCGTCCGGGGTCCGGTCCGGCAGCGCCGACGGGTCGTCGAGGATCGCCGCGGCCAGCAGGACCTTGCCGCTGGAGGTGTTGTGCATCGGGGTGATCCGGCCGAGCCAGTTGTAGGTGGTGACCATCGCGGGCCCGCGGGCCTGATCGACGTTCACCGCCCAGCCGCGGTCCGGGATCGCGATGTTGACGGTCTCGCCGAGCCGGCCGGCCAGCTCGTCGCACACCGCCCGGCCCTGGGTGGTGACCTCCAGCCGCTCGGCCACCCGGCCGGCCAGCGGGATCAGCCCGAAGCCCAGCCGGTACTTGCCACGGTCGCCGATCTGCTCGACCAGCCCGTGCTCCTCGAGCGCGCCGAGCAACCGGAACGCGGTCGACTTGTGCACGTCCAGGGCGATGGCCAGCTCGCTGACGCCCGCCTCGCCCCGGCCCGCGAGCAGCTCCAGGACGGTGACCGCGCGGTCGACGGACTGCACCCCGGACTCACGGGTGCGCACCGGGTTGCCCATGGCGCAACCCTAACGCCGGACCGGAGCGTTCGCCGCAGGGAGTCCCCGGGAGCGGGTAAGCGTCACATACACCCGAACGGTGAGGATCATCATCGGCCGCAACCACGGCTTGCGCTGCGGGTTTGCCGGGGTGAACCCTGCTCGACGTGCCGAGCCTCTACATCGACGGAACCTGGACCACCGGCTCCGCGGGAACCGCACCGGTGATCAACCCCTACGACGCCTCGACCGTGACCGAGGTCGATCAGGCGGGCCCGGAGGACGTCGAACGCGCGGTCGCCGCCGCCCGCCGGGCCTTCGACGACGGTCCGTGGCGGGCCACCTCCTCCGCCGAGCGCGGCGCGATCCTCTCCACGATCGCGGACCTGCTGGTGCGCGACCGGGAGGAGATCGCACGGACCGAGACCCTGGACACCGGCAAGACGATCGCGGAGGGCCGGCAGGACGTCGACGACGTCACCGCGGTGTTCCGCTACTACGCCGGCCTGGCCGACAAGGACGCCGGGCGGATCGTGGACACCGGCAGCACGAGCGTGGTCTCCCGGATCGTGCACGAGCCGGTCGGGGTCTGCGTGCTGATCACGCCGTGGAACTACCCGCTGCTGCAGCTGTCCTGGAAGGTCGCCCCGGCGATCGCGGCCGGCAACACCATGGTGATCAAGCCCAGCGAGGTCACCCCGCTCACCTCGATCAAGCTCGTCGAGCTGTGCACCGAGGCCGGGGCGCCGGCCGGGGTGGTCAACATCCTGCTCGGCGACGGCCCCTCGGTCGGGGCCCCGCTGACCGAGCACGCCGACGTCGACATGGTGTCGTTCACCGGCGGGCTCAGTACCGGCCGGGCGATCATTCGCGCGTCCGCGGAGACGGTCAAGCGCACCGCGGTCGAGCTGGGCGGCAAGAACCCGAACATCGTCTTCGCCGACACCGACTTCGAGCTCGCCGTGGACTACGCGATGCTCGCGGTGTTCCTGCACTCCGGCCAGGTCTGCTCGGCCGGCGCGCGGCTGATCATCGAGGACTCGGTCGCCGACGCCGTCGTGGACGAGATCGTCCGCCGGGCGCAGCTGATCAAGCTGGGCGACGGCCTGGCCGACGGCGTCGAGGTCGGCCCGCTGGTCTCCGCGGCGCACCTGGCCAAGATCGAGGACTTCGTCGCGGCGGCCCGCGCCGAGGGCGCCACGATCCGGTGCGGTGGTGGACGCCCGGAGGCCCCGGAGCTGAAGGGCGGCTACTTCTACCTGCCGACGGTGATCACCGACCTGGCCCCGGACTCCCGGCTGATCCGGGAGGAGACCTTCGGCCCGCTGCTCACCGTCGAGCGGTTCAGAAGCGAGGACGAGGCGGTCCGGCTCGGCAACGACACCGAGTACGGCCTGGCCGGAGCCGTGTTCACCCAGGACATGGGGCGGGCGCACCGGGTCGCGAACGCGCTGCGGCACGGCACCGTCTGGATCAACGACTTCCACCCCTACTTCCCGGGCGCGGAGTGGGGCGGTATCGGCCGCTCCGGCAACGGACGCGAGCTCGGCCCGACCGGTCTGGCGGAGTACCAGGAGATCAAGCACATCTGGCAGAACACCGCACCGGAGCCGCAGCGCTGGTTCTCCGGGGCCGAGGACGAGGGGGCTCAGGCGTGACCGATCGGTTCGACTACGTCGTCGTGGGGGGCGGCTCGGCGGGGTGCGCGCTGGCCGCGCGGCTGTCCGAGGACCCGTCGACCCGGGTGCTGCTGCTGGAGGCCGGCCCGTCGGACGTCGGCGACCGGAACGTCCTCGAACTCGCCGACTGGATGAACCTGCTCGACTCGGGCTACGACTGGGACTACCCGATCGAGCCGCAGGAGCGCGGCAACTCGCACATGCGCCACGCCCGGGCCAAGGTGCTCGGCGGCTGCTCGTCGCACAACTCGTGCATCGCGTTCTGGACCCCGCGCGAGGACCTCGACGAGTGGGCGTCGATGGGGCTGACCGGCTGGTCGTCGGCGGAGTGCTGGCCGCTGATCACCCGGCTGGAGACCAACGACGGCGAGTGGGGCGGCCACGGCCGCTCCGGTCCGGTCAACCTGATGCAGATCCCGCCGAAGGATCCGTGCGGCAACGCGGTACTGGAGGCCGCGGCGGGCGTCGGGCTGCCGACGGTGCGGTTCAACGAGGGCCACACCGTCACCGAGGGCGCCGGGTACTTCCAGATCAACTCGTTCCCGGACGGGACCCGGGCGTCGTCGTCGGCGTCCTACCTGCACCCGATCCTGGACTCCCGGCCGAACCTCGAGGTCCGTACCGACTGCTGGGCCTCGAAGGTGCTCTTCGACGACGGGGGTCGGCAGCCGGCGGAGCCGGCGGGGCGGGGAGGACCCAGCCGGGCGACCGGGATCGAGTACATGCGCGGCATCGGCCCGGGGTACGAGACGGTGCACGCCGACCGCGAGGTGATCCTCTCGGCGGGCGCGATCGACACCCCGAAGCTGCTGATGCTCTCGGGCATCGGGCCGGCCGGCCACCTGCGCGAGTTCGGGATCGACGTGCGCGTCGACGCGCCGGGGGTCGGGTCCAACCTGGACGACCACGTGGAGGGCCTGGTCTTCTGGGACGCGGCGAAGCCGATGGTCTCCGAGTCGACCCAGTGGTGGGAGATCGGGCTCTTCCACCGGACCCGGGACGGCCTCGACCGGCCGGACCTGATGATGCACTACGGCTCGGTGCCGTTCGACATGAACACGGTCCGCTGGGGCTACCCGACCACCGACAACGGGTTCTGCCTGACCCCGAACGTCACCCGCGGCCGCTCCCGGGGCACGGTCCGGCTGCGCACCCGCGACTTCCGTGACCGGGCCCGGGTCGACCCGCGCTACTTCACCGACCTCGAGGGCCACGACATGGCGGTGATGACCGAGGGCATCCGGCTGGCCCGGCGGATCGCCGAGCAGCCCGCGCTGCGGGAGTGGGTGGCCGCGGAGCTGGCACCCGGCCCGGACGCCGTCACCGACGACGAGCTGGCCGACTACATCATGCGCACGCACAACACCGTCTACCACCCGGCCTGCACGGCGAAGATGGGCACCGACGACGACCCGATGGCCGTCCTCGACGCGGCGCTGCGGGTGCGCGGCGTGCGCAACCTGCGGGTCGCCGACGGGTCCGCGATGCCGTTCCTGCCGGCGATCAACCCGAACATCACCACGATGATGATCGGGGAGAAGTGCTCGGACCTGGTGAAGGCCGCGCACGGCTCCTGACGCACCACCGAGCGGTACAGGAGGGCGTTCCGATCTCGGGTGAACAGCGCTCCCGTCCCGCTCGCGCTCAGCCGTCCACGATGACCTCGACCCGCAGCGGGGTGTCGGTCACCGAGAAGCCCAGGTGCAGGGTGTAGACGCCCGTCTCGACGGCCCAGCGGTCGCGCTCGCGGTGCCGGAACGCCGTGTCCGGCAGGGTGATCCGGGCGGTCGTCGGTCCCGGGGCGGCGTCGACGACCGCCCAGCCGGCCAGCCACCGGGCGGGCCGCTCGACCGCGCTGTCCTCCCGGGACAGGTAGGCCTGGACGACCTGCCGCCCGGCCCGGTCGCCGCTGTTGCCCAGTGTCACCTCGACCTCGCGTCCGGTGACGGTCGCGCCGTCCAGGGTCCAGGTGGTGTAGCCGAGCCCGTGCCCGAACGGGTATGCCGGTGTCCCGCCGTGGCGCAGCCAGTTCCGGTACCCGACGTGGACGCCCTCGTCGTAGGTCAGCACGCCCCCGGTCGGGACTCCGGAGAGCACCGAGCGCTCGTCGCCGGTCGCGGGCCAGGTGGTGGGCAGCCGCCCGCCCGGCTCGGCGGCGCCGAGCAGCACGTCGGCGACGGCCTCGCCGAACCGCTCGCCGCCGAACCAGCCGATCAGCACCGCGGCGACGTCGTCGCGCCAGGGCAGCAGCACCGGCGCCCCGGAGTTGACCACGACGACCGTCCGCGGGTTGGCCGCGGCGACCGCGCGGACCAGCGCGTCCTGGTGCCCGGGCAGGGCCAGCGTGGTGCGGTCGAAGCCCTCGCTCTCGAACCGGTCGCTGGTGCCGACCACCACGACCGCGACGTCGGACTCCGCGGCCAGGGCGGCGGCCGCCGCGACCTCGGCGTCCGGGTCGGCGACGACGATCTCCTCACCGACGGTGAGTGCGACCACCGGCATGCCGGCCTCGCCGACCGAGGGCCGGAACCGCAACAGCAGGTCGGCCGGGCCGTCCACGGTGATCTCCGCGGTCACCGACGGGGCCTCGAAGATCGCCGCGCCGGGGCCCTCGTCGCCGGTAGGGTGCCCGGCGGTGTCGAGGACCGTGACCCCGTCGATCTCGAGCCGCACGTGTCCCGCTGCGGCGGCGCCGACCCGGTGCGCCCCGGCCGGGGTGTCCCAGCGGAGCGCCACCTCGATGCGGTCGGTGCCGTCGGGGACCTCCGGGCCCATCCACACCAGCGACGCGGCGGTCCGGTCCTCGGCCCGCAGCTCGACGCCGTCGGCGTCCCGGAAGACCGCGCGCAGCCCGGGCCCGCCGGTGACCGGGTTGGTCATCGTGGCCGGGGCGAACGGCTGCACCCCCGCGGCGACCTGGGCGCCCATCCGGTAGCGCACGCGATCCGCGCCGAGCGCGGCGCGCAGCCCCTCCAGCGGTGAGACGACGGCGGCCGGGCGCACGGTCGCGCTGCCGCCGCCCTGGAACCGGGCGAGCGCCGCGTTGTGGCCGAGCACCGCGACCGGGCCGAGCGCGTCCGGGTTCCACGGCAGCTCGCCGGTGCTGCCGGCCGCGGTGTTGCCGGTGCGGTCCGCCGCGGTGTTGCGGACCAGGACGCTCCCGGCCACGGCCAGCTCGCGGGCCAGGACCGGGCCGTCCTCGGCGTCCGCGGGAGTCCCGGCGTCGGCGGGGGAGCCGGGGCCGAGCGCGCCGACCCGGACGGCCAGGCGCAGCAGCCGCCGCACCTTGCCGTCGACGACGGTCTCCGGCACCCGCCCGTCGCGGACCGCCGCGACCAGCCGGTCGCCCCAGGCCGACACCGGGCCGGGCATGACCAGGTGCTGCTCGGCGGTCGCGGACGCCTCAGTGGTGCGCACCGCACCCCAGTCGGACATGACCAGCCCGTCGAATCCCCACTCGCCGGTCAGCGGCTCGGCCAGCAGCGGGTTCTCACTCATCGTCGGCCCGTTGACGGCGTTGTAGGCCGACATCACGGCCCACGCCTTCCCGCGCGTGACGACCGGCTCGAACGCGGCCAGGTACAGCTCGCGCAGGGTGCGCTCGTCGACCCGGTTGTCCACGGTGAACCGCTCGGACTCGGCGTCGTTGGCGACGTAGTGCTTCGGGGTGGCGGCGACGCCGTGCGCCTGCACACCCTCGACGTAGGCGGTCGCCAGCTCGCCGGTCAGCAGCGGGTCCTCGGAGAGAGCCTCGAAGTGCCGGCCGCCGTACGGGGTGCGGTGCAGGTTGATCGTCGGCCCGAGGACGACGTCGGCGTGCTGGCGACGGGCCTCCGCTCCGAGCGCGGAGCCGTAGCGCCGGGCCGCGGCCGGGTCCCACGTCGCGCCCAGCGCCGAGGACGACGGCAGCGACAGCGACGGGTCGCGCTCGTCCCAGCTCTGGCCGCGCACCCCGGACGGCCCGTCCGAGAGCACCATCCGGCGCAGCCCGATCGCGGGCTCGGCCGGGGTGGACCAGAAATCGGCACCGGTGAGCAGCCGGACCTTCTGCTCCAGGCCGAGCTCCCCGATCAGGGCAGTGAGCAGGTCGTCGTCGACGGAAGCCATGTGTCCCAGCGTTACAGGTGGGCCGACGACATGGTGATCACCACGATCGTGACGAGAACACCGGCCGGCGGCGTCTCGGTCACGATCCCGCTGATCATGGGCTCAGCGCGGCGGGCAGCGCGCGGGCGGCCTCCGTCAGGCTGGGCCCGTACCAGGTCAGTAGCCGCCCGCTGACCAGCGCCGACGGCGCGTCGAACGCCTCGGGGCCGTCGTCGGCGGTGAAGGTGTAGGGCTCGTCGGGCAGCACCACGAGGTCGTGTTCAGGCAATGCGGCCGGGTCGATGCGGGGATAGCGCTCCGGGGAGTCGGCGAGCACGTTGTCGATCCCGAGCCGGTCCAGCACGGCGCCGGTGAAGGTGTCCGAGCCGACCGCCATCCACGGGCGGCGCCAGATCGGGACGACCGCGCGCCGGCGCGGGGAGGCCGGCTCGACCGCGGCCCACAGCTCCCGGGCCTCGCGCAGCCAGCCCGGCTCGGGCAGCCGGCAGGCGGCGAGCATCCGGCCCAGCGAGACCAGCCCGCCGTCGACGTCGCGGATGTCGGTGACGTACACGGCCAGGCCCGCGGCGCGCAGCGCGGCGAGCTCGCCGGGCTTGTTCTCCTCCTGGTTGGCCAGCACCAGGTCCGGGGCCAGCTCGACGATCCGGTCGACGTCCGGGTTCTTGGTGCCGCGGATCCGCTCGACGTCCAGGTCGGCCGGGTGCGTGCACCAGTCGGTGGCCGCGACCAGCAGCTCCGGCACGGAGGCGGCGACCGCCTCGGTCAGCGACGGCACCAGCGACACCACCCGGCGGACTTTCGCGGGCACCGGGACCTCGCGGCCCTCGTCGTCGATCACAGCGTGCACGACGACGACCGTATCCCGCCCGGGCGGGCGTCAGGACCCGTGCGCCAGCAACTGCGGCGCGTGCGCGGCGACGTGCGCGCGCAGCGCCCGCACCGGAGCGGTCGGCCGGTCGCCGGCCGGGTGCACCATGCCCAGCGTGCGCACGGTGTGCGGCGAGCGCACCGGGAGCTGCACGACGCCGGCGGTGGCCGGTCCCCGCGGCAGCAACGCGACGCCCAGCCCGGCGCCGACCAGCCCGCGCAGGGTCGCGGTCTCGCCGCCCTCGAACGCCCGCCGCGGCCGGAACCCGGCCTGCCGGCACCACTCCTCGACGGTCGCGTGCAGCCCGTAGCCGCGGGCGAAGAGCAGGAACGGCTCGCCCGCGGCGTCGGCGAGCGGGATCGGGCCACCGGCCGCCAGCGGGTGCTCCGCGGGCACGGCCAGGCACAGCTCCTCCTCGGCCAGCGGCGTCGTGGCCAGCCCGGGCTCGTCGGGCAACGGCGAGGTCAGGGCCAGGTCGACGGTGCCGGCCCGGACCCGGTCGAGCAGCTCGGCGTGCGGTGCCTGGGCGAGCTCGATCCGTACCCGCGGATGTCCGGCGCGGAACCCGCGCAGCAGGCTCGGGACGGCGTCGGTGCCCAGGGTGCCGAGGAACCCCAGCGTCACCCGGCCGGTCGTCGGGTCGGCGTCGCCGGCCAGCTCCGCACGTGCGGCGTCGAGCTCGGCCAGAGCCGCCTCGGCGCGCGGCAGCAGCAGCCGCCCGGCCGCGGTGAGCTGCAGGCCGCGCCCGGCCCGGCGGAACAGCGCGACGCCCAGCTCGGTCTCCAGCCGGGAGATCGCGCGGGACAGCGTCGGCTGCGGGACGCCGATGCGCTCGGCGGCACGGGTCAGGTGCCCGGTCCGCGCGACGGCGACGAACCGGTGCAACCCGGGTGCCAGCGACTCATGCACACATGGACTCTATATCGTCGGGACATGCATTGGACGCATGGGAACGGTGCCGCCTACGGTACTGAGTGATGACAACGACCGAGCGTCCCGCCGCCGGCCGCCTCGCGCCCCCGCACGAGCGCGGCACGCCTGAGTTCCGCAGGCTCGGGGCGGCGCTCTGGCTGTCCGGAATGGCGACGTTCGTGCTGGTCTACAGCGTGCAGGGGCTGCTGCCGACGCTGTCGGCCGAGTTCGGCGTCGGCTCGTCGGTGGCGAGCCTCGCGCTGTCCGCGACGACCGGCACGCTGGCGCTCGCGGTGCTCCCGCTGTCGGCGGTCACCGAGACCTGGGGCCGGACCCGGGTGATGACCTGGGCGCTGGCCGCGTCGGCGGTGCTGGCGCTGCTCGCCCCGCTGGCTCCGAGCTTCGGGGTGCTCGTGGCGATCCGGGCGCTGCAGGGCGTCACGCTCGCCGCGCTGCCGGCGCTGTCGATGGCCCACCTGACCCACGAGGTCAGCGCGCGCCACCTCGGCGGCGCCGTCGGGCTGCTCATCGCCGGCAACACCCTCGGCGGCCTGTCCGGCCGGCTGATCGCCTCCTGGGTGGCCGAGGCCGCCGGCTGGCGGGCAGGCCTGGCCGCGGTCGGCGCCGTCTCGGTCGCCGCGACGGTCGCGTTCCGGCTGCTGCTTCCGGCGCCCACCGCGGTCACCCCGTCCCGCACCCGGCTGCGCGACCTCGGCGGTCCGCTGCGACGGCACCTGGGCGACCCGGGCCTGCTCTGCCTGTTCGGGATGGCGTTCCTGCTGATGGGCGCGTTCGTGACGGTCTACAACTACCTGGGCTACCGGCTGCTCGCGCCGCCGTTCTCGCTGCCCGGCACGCTGGTCGGCCTGGTCTTCCTCGGCTACCTCGCCGGCAGCTGGGCATCCACCGGCGCCGGCCGGCTCGGCGACCGGCTCGGTCGTCGCCCGGTGCTGTGGGTGGCGGCCCTGCTGGCGCTGGCCGGGATCTGGGTGACGCTGCCCGACCTGCTGGTCACCGTCCTGCTCGGGTTGCTGATGGTCACCGTCGGGTTCTTCGGCGCGCACTCGGTCGCCAGCAGCTGGGTCGGCCGGCGCTCGGCGCTGCTGGACGGAGCGGTCCCGGCGCAGGCGTCGTCGCTCTACCTGGTCGGCTACTACGCAGGCTCGAGTGTCGGCGGCGCCGTCGGCGGCATCGCGTTCGACCACGGCGGCTGGGCCGGACTGACCGGCTACGTCAGTGCACTGCTGCTCGGCGCCCTCGGCCTGGCCCTGGTGCTGCGCCGCACGCCCGCCCCGGCCTGACCACCGACCCGCGGGCGGGAACCCGCGGCGCGGGACGTCGGCGCTGCTCAGCCGAGCAGGAGCAGCGCGGCCGCGGCACCGACGGCCAGCAGCGCGGCGAGCACGATCAGCGCCACCCCGATCGCGCGCCGGCGGTCGGCGCTGCGCGCGTCGTCGTGCTCGACGTCGGCGAGCGTGCTGTCCAGCGCGTGCGATCCGGTGCTCCGCGCGGCGCCCGCGTCCCTGCCCGGCGGCGCGGACCGGCCCGGCTCGTCGCGCAGCGGGCGCAGCGACGGGGCGTCGCCGGCCGCGTGGGAGTCGGTGCGCTCACCGGTGTGCTGCCCGGTCTGCTCGGCCGGGAGCTCGCGGGTCCGCGGGGGACCGGCCGGGGCGGGCGTGGTGCCGAGGCCGGCGGTCAGCTGCGTGGCCAGCGCCGCGGCGTCGGGGGGACGCAGGTCCGGGTCCTTGGCCAGGGTGCGCAGGAGCACCTCCTCCAGGGCCGTCGGGATCCCGGCCCGCAGTGACGACGGCCGCGGTGGGGTGTCACGCAGGTGGGCCAGCACGACGGCGAACGCGTCCGGGTCGGTGAACGGTGGCCGCCCGGTCAGGGCGGCGAACAGGCAGCAGCCGAGCGCGTAGAGATCGGCCCGGCCGTCCAGCTCGCCGGTGCTGCGGCCCTGCTCGGGCGCCAGGTAGGACGGCGTGCCGATCACGTGCCCGGTCTGCGTGCGGCCCGCGCCGGGCCCGATCCGGGCGATCCCGAAGTCGGTGACGGTGACGTCGCCGTCCGGGCCCAGGACGATGTTGCCGGGGCTGACGTCGCGGTGCACGACCCCGGCCCGGTGCGCCGCACCGAGCGCGTCGCAGACCGCGCAACCGATCCGCACGACCTCCTCGGGCGGCAGCGGCCCGGCCCGGTCGATCCGCCCGGCCAGCGTCTCGCCCGGCACGTAGGACATCACCACGTACAGCCCGGCGGTGCTCTCGCCGACGTCGTGCACCGTGACCACGCCCGGGTGGTCGATCCCAGCGGCGGCCCGGGCCTCGTCCCGCAGCCGGGCGAGGTCGTCCGGGTCGGCACCCTCGCCGGCGCCGCGCAGCAGCAGCTTGACCGCCACCGTGCGGTCCAGCTCGCGGTCCCGGGCCAGGAACACCCGGGACATGCCGCCCTCGCCGAGCAGCCGTTCCAGCACGTACCGGCCGGCGAGCACGTCCGGTTCGGACCGGGCGGCCGGACCGCTCACGGGGTCGGCAGGTCGCGTTGTGTGCTCTGCGGGGTGCCGGCGCCGATCAGCTCGTCGAACAGGTAGCGGTAGTCGACCATCGCCTGGCGCAGCTGCTCGGTGTCGGCGTCGTCGGTGGTGTCGGCGACCGCCACGGTGTGGGCGGCCCGGTAGTGACCGACCAGGTCCGGGTGCTCGACCGACACCATCGCCTCGCGCTCGGAGAAGTGCTCGACCGGGAACCCGCGCTCGCGCAGCACCTGCTGGACCAGCAGGTCGGCGTCCCGCAGCCCGGTGCGCGGGGTCTGCACGAAGGCGTTCTCGGCCCTCCCGAACCCGGCGGCGAACCGCTCCCGCTCGTCCGCGTCGAGCGACCGCACGTCCAGCTCGCTGCGCCGCTGCAGCCGGCGGCGCAGCTCCGACTCGCCCTGCGCACGGCTTCCGGACTGGTGCAGGACGTGCTCGTACTCCGGTCCGAAGTGCCGTCGCAGCGCGGCGGTCCGGCGCTTGCCCCGCACCCGGGAGGCGACGACCAGCCCCACCCCGATCGCGACCAGCACCACGACCGCGACGACGACCCACAGCAGTACGTCCGGTGACACCGGTGATCACCCCTCTCTCGGCCGGTCCATGGTCAGGGCAGCATGCCCCGTACGGTGGCGATCCGCCGGGCGGACACGGGCGATCACCCCCTGATGGACGCGTGGGTGCGGCTGGACGCCCGCGACGTTGCTCCGAAAGGAGGGGACCACTCGGACACGCCGCACAATGGTAGTCCTATCGGGTGAAGGTTCGTTCGATCCGGAAGGGTTTGGTGTCGAAAGGTCATCTGTTCGGCCCAGTGACCCCGCGGTCGGCCCGGATCGTGATCTGAGAGCGTGGAACGGCCCCCAGCACCGGAATCCCTGGAAGGAACCCCGATGAAGAAGGCCGGTCGCAAGTTCTCCAAGGCTGCCGAATCGTTCGTCGAAGCCGTCGGCATCCTCGGCGGCTGGAACCGTGGGCGGCGGCGCAGCAGGACCCGTCGCTGAGATGACCGGTGTCCGTCCGTGTCGGGGCGGGCGGGCATCGAGCGCTCACCGGGCGGGGTCGGTCACCACCGGCCCCGGTGGTTGGGGATGCGGGCCGCGAGCAGCATGACGCCCGCGAGGAGGCCGGCGAGCACGACCATCGCGATCGCCCCCGTGAATCCGGGGGCGTCCGAGGCGGCCACGGCCGCCGTCGTCGCCGAGATCGCGGCGATCCCGCCGACCTGCCGGAACATGATCCGCAGGCCGGTGATCGCGGTGACGTCGCCCGGGACGAGGTGCATCCCGGCGTTGTTCGCCGCCGGCCCGGCGAGCCCCGTGCCGAGGCCGAGGACGGTGGCCGCGAGCAGCAGCCAGGTCTCGGCAGGGCCCACCGGTGGTGCCGCGGTCAGCGCCAGCCCGAGCACGATCACGCCCATGCCCACGAGCAGCAGCGGCCGGTGCCCGGTCCGGCGCAGCAGCGCGACCGACACCGCGGACGTGGCGATCGTCCCCACCGCCCGGCCGGTGAGCAGCGCCCCGGCGGCCAGCGGGGCCAGCCCGTACCGGGTCTGCGCGTAGAGCGGCAGCAGGGCCGAGAACCCGACCACCGCCGTGCCGAAGAGCACGTTCGTCACGTTCATGATGCCGAGCCCGCGGCCGGTGAGCAGCCGCCACGGCACCACGGCGTCGGTCCGGCTCCGGGCGTGCCGGGCGAAGCCGTACCCGCCGGTCACGGCCAGGACCGCGGCGGTCAGGACGATCGCGAGCCCGGCCGGCGCGGTCCCGATCGCTCCGAGTGCGGAGACGGCGACCATCGCGGTCACCAGCGTGCTCAGCAGCAGCACGATCCCGCGCACGTCCACCCGCTCCGGGCGCCGGCGCGGCGGGTCGCTCACCAGGAACACGCCGGCGACCACCAGCACCAGACCGAGCGGCGCGTTGACCAGGAAGATCGCATGCCACGACCACACCGTGAGCACGAGCCCGCCGACCAGCGGACCGAGGATCGCGCCGATCGGGAACACGCTGGTGAACAGCGCGAGCGCGCGGTCGCGGTCCCGGCCGTAGTGGTGGGCGACGATGCCGTTGGCGGCCGGGAGCATCACCCCGCCCGCAACGCCCTGCAGGAACCGGCAGGCGATCAGCGGGCCGATCGCGCCGCTCACCGCACAGAGGCAGGACAGCAGGGCGTAGGCCGTGACCGCGCACAGGAAGACGCGGCGCCCGCCGAACTGGTCGGCCAGCCGGCCACCGAGCGGCAGCGCCAGGATCTGCCCGACGGCGTAGCCGGTCACGATCCAGCCGGTCCAGGCGAGGCCGGCCCCGAGGTCCTCGCTGACGGTGGTCAGCGCGGTCGCGACCGAGGTCTGGTCCTGGGAGAACATCAGCAGGGCAAGGGCGACCACGCCGAAGACCAGGTGCCGGCGGGGGAGCGGTGCGCCGCCGTCGGGCGGACCCGGGGTGGGCGCGCCGGGACGGACGTCGCGGACGGACTCGGACACGAACGGCGTCACCTTCCGGAGGGGATGCCGTCACAGTAGTTGCTTTGGGTAAAGCAACTCAAATCGATGCCGGGGCCCGCGGGTGGCCCGATCGAGCCGGTCCGTAACGATCCGCGCGTTTCGCGATCGACCGGACGCTGCCGACGATAGGGTCACGGCGGACCTTTCACCCCACCGCGGAGTCGCTTCGTGATCGAGATCCTGCTGGTGCTACTGGCGGTCGTCGCCGTGGTCGCCGTCGTCGTCCTGGTGCAGCGGTCGCGGTCGTCGGCGGGTACGCCCGCGCACGGACGGGCCGATCCGCTCGCCCACGAGCCGGGTCTCTACGACCCGCACCGGATCGGGGTGGGTGACGTCGTGACCTACGCCGGGGCCGACCACGTCGTGCGCGGCACGATCGTGCTGGAGGAGGGCGGCGCGCGGTGGCGCGAGCACCTGCTGGACGCCTCGACCGGCCGTCGCTGGCTCAGCGTCGAGGACGACGAGGGCGAGCTGGAGATGACCCTGTGGACGCGCCGCGAGGACGCCTCCGGGCTCGTCCCGGACGGTGACGTCGTCCTCGACGACCGGGTGCACCGGCAGGTGGAGCGGGGCCGCGCGTCCTTCACCGCCGAGGGCACCACCGGGACCTCGGCGACGGGGTCGGTCGACTACGCCGACTACGCCACCGCCGACGGCACCGGCCTGCTCGCCTTCGAGCGCTGGGCCGCGACCCAGTCGTGGGAGGTCTCCACCGGCCGGGCGATCTCCCGCGGCGAGCTCACCGTGCTCCACTCGGCGCCGCCCGAATGAGTGGGCGGCTCCGGGCCGGGGCGTTGTTCGCGTGCGGGCTGCTGGCCTGCGGGCTGCTCGGCGGCTGCGGTCTCGGCGCCGACGTCCGGGACGTGATCGACGACAGCTACCGCCTGCAGGACCGCACCGGGGACACGGCCGTCTACGCCTCGGACGACCCGGTGGGCAGCACCACCGCGGCCATCGCGGGCGCGGTGTCCCCGGCTTCCCGGGCGACCGACGGCGGCTCGGAGTACCTGCGTTACGACGACGACATCGTGATCGTCAGCCCGGCGGCCGCCGGGAGCACCGTCCGCGTCGAGGATCTCGACGGCCGGTTCAGCCGCGGCGGCTTCCTGTTCCTCGGGGTGCCCGGATTCCGTCCGGGCTCGCCGGCCGGCGGCACCCTGGGCGGTGGCCCGGGAGACGTGAAATGACCGACCTCGCCCGACCGGCGACCCCCAGGAGTGACAGGTGACTACGAACACGACGGATCTGGCAGTGGAGTTCGGACCGGTCTCGGGCGAGCTGCTCGGTCAGGGGGTGATCGCCACCCTGCTCTACTTCGTGATCGGTTTCGCCGTGCTGGGACTGGGCTTCCTGGCCCTCGACCTGCTCACCCCGGGTGACCTGCGCACCCAGGTCTACACCGACCGGAACCCGAACGCGGCGGTGCTGCTGGGCGCCAACCACCTCGCACTGGCGATCATCGTGGTGACGGCGATCCTGACCAGCGCCGACGCGCTCGCCCAGGGCCTGGTCGACTCGGTGGTCTACGGTCTGCTGGGCGTGGTGCTGCAGGCACTCGCGCTCCGGCTGCTCGACCTGTTCGTGCCCGGGCACCTGCGGAACCTGGTCAACGAGCCGCGGCTGAACGGCGCGGCGTGGGCGGTCGGGTTCAGCCTGGTGGCGATCGGCGCGGTGAACGCTGCCGCGCTGTCCTGATCACCCGACCCGGGCCGGGCCCTTCCCGGAGGGAGTCTGACGAGCGATGGCAGCTCCGGTCACCGAGCCGCCGCCGGCGCCGCCCGCGCTCGGCCGCCGGGGGCGCGCCCTGCTGCTCGCCGCCGTCGCGGCGTGCGCCGCCTGCGGGCTGACCTACGAGCTGGTGCTGCTGACCCTGTCGGCCGGGCTGACCGGGGGCGGGATCACCCAGACCTCGCTGATCGTCGCGGGCTACGTCGCGGCGCTCGGTGCGGGCGCGCTGCTGGTCAAGCCGTTGCTGGCCCGGGCGGCCACCGTGTTCGTGGCGGTGGAGATCCTGCTCGGGCTGCTCGGCGGCCTGTCCGCGGTCACCCTCTACGTGACGTTCTCCTACTACGGCACGGACACCGTGGTCCTGGTCGTCGCGACGGCGGTGCTCGGCGCCCTGGTCGGCGCCGAGGTGCCGCTGCTGATGACGTTGCTGCAGTCCGACCGTCCCGGAACGGACGCGGCGGCCACCGGCCGGGTGCTGGCCGACCTGAACGCCGCGGACTACGCCGGGGCGTTGCTGGGCGGGCTCGCCTGGCCGTTCCTGCTGCTGCCGCTGGCCGGGCAGATCCGCGGCGCGGCGCTGACCGGTGTGGTGAACCTGGTCGCCGCCGCGGTGCTGGCCGCGGTCCTGCTGCGCCCGGCGATGAGCCGGCGGGCACGGCGAGGCGCGACCGCGGCGTTGCTGGTCGCCGCCGCCCTGCTCGGCGGGCTGATCCTGAACGCGGGCGACATCGAGGCGAGCGCGCGGCAGCGGCTCTACGCCGATCCGGTCGTCGTCGCGCAGCGCTCCGACTACCAGGAGATCGTGCTCACCCAGCGCGGCGACGACGTGCGCCTGTACCTGGACGGTGACCTGCAGTTCTCCAGCCCGGACGAGTACCGCTACCACGAGGCGCTGGTCCATCCGGCTCTGGCCCGCGACCCCGGGCGGGTCCTCGTCGTGGGCGGCGGCGACGGGCTGGCCGCGCGCGAGGTGCTGCGCCATCCCTCGGTGCGCGAGGTGGTGCAGGTGGAGCTGGACCCGGCGGTGCTCGAGCTGGGCCGTACCCGGCTGTCCGAGCTGAACGGCGACGCGCTGCGCGACCGGAGGATGCACGTGGTCGCCGACGACGCGTTCCGCTGGCTCCGGGAGCGGGCGGCCCGGACCGGCCCGGCGACGGCCGGCTTCGACGCGGTCATCGTGGACCTGCCTGACCCGGACACCCCCGCGCTCGGGCGGCTCTACTCCACCGAGTTCTACGGCCTGGTGCGTGCCGCGGCGAACCCGGGCGGGCTGGTGGTGGTGCAGGCCGGCAGCCCGTACTCGACGCCCGCCGCGTACTGGCGCACGGTGTCCACGATCACCTCCGCCGGGATGGCCGTCACGCCGTACCACGTGCACGTGCCCAGCTTCGGGGACTGGGGGTTCGCCCTCGCGCAGGTCGGCCCGGCGCCGCCGGTGCCGGAGCTCTCGGCGCGAGCGCCCCGGATGCGCTACCTCGACGACGCCGTCCTGCGGGCCGCCGCGGTCTTCCCCCGGGATCGGCGGCCGCAGCAGCTCGCGCCGAGCACGCTGGACCACCCACGCATCGTCCGCGACCTGCGCCAGGGCTGGAGCCGGTAGCGATCGGAGAACCCGGCGCCCGGCCTACATGTTGCGCCGGTACTGCCCACCGACCTCGAAGAACGCGGTCGTCAGCTGCCCCAGCGAGCACACCCGCGCGGCCTTCATCAGCTCGTCGAACACGTTGCCGTCGCCGGTGGCCACGTCCTGCAGCCGGCGCAGCGCCTGCTCGGCCTCGGTGCGGTGCCGGGACTGGAAGTCCTCCAGCCGGTCCAGCTGGGAGCGTTTCTCGTCCTCGGTGGCCCGGGCCAGCTCGATCTCCTGCGGCTCGGAGTCGCCGTTCTCCGGCTTGAGGAAGGTGTTCACGCCGACGATCGGCAGCTCGCCCGAGTGCTTGCGGTGCTCGTAGAGCATCGACTCGTCCTGGATCTTGCCACGCTGGTAGCCGGTCTCCATCGCGCCGAGCACCCCGCCGCGCTCGGCGATCGAGGAGAACTCGCGGAGCACGGCCTCCTCGACCAGGTCGGTCAGCTCGTCGATCACGAACGAGCCCTGCAGCGGGTTCTCGTTCAGCGACAGGCCCCACTCCTTGCTGATGATCATCTGGATGGCCATCGCGCGGCGCACCGACTCCTGGCTCGGGGTCGTGATCGCCTCGTCGTAGGCGTTGGTGTGCAGCGAGTTCGCGTTGTCGTAGAGCGCGCACAGCGCCTGCAGCGTGGTGCGGATGTCGTTGAAGTTCATCTCCTGCGCGTGCAACGACCGGCCGGAGGTCTGCACGTGGTACTTGAGCTTCTGCGACCGCTCGTTCGCGCCGTAGCGCTCGCGCATCGCCACCGCCCAGATACGCCGGGCGACCCGGCCGAGCACGGTGTACTCGGCGTCCATGCCGTTGGAGAAGAAGAACGACAGGTTCGGCGCGAACTCGTCGATGTCCATCCCGCGCGCCAGGTAGCTCTCGACGAAGGTGAAGCCGTTCGCGAGGGTGAACGCCAGCTGCGAGATGGGGTTCGCCCCGGCCTCGGCGATGTGGTAGCCGGAGATCGAGACCGAGTAGAAGTTGCGCACCTTGTGCGCGATGAACCACTCCTGGATGTCGGCCATCATCCGCAGCGAGAACTCGGTGGAGAAGATGCAGGTGTTCTGGCCCTGGTCCTCCTTGAGGATGTCGGCCTGCACCGTGCCCCGGACGTTCGCCAGCGCGTAGGCGGTCAGGTCCCCGCGCTCGGCGGCGTCCGGCTCCCGGTCGTGCTCGTCGCGGAACGCGTCCACCTGCTGGTCGATCGCGGTGTTGAGGAAGTAGGCCAGGATCGTCGGGGCCGGGCCGTTGATCGTCATCGACACCGACGTCGTCGGTGAGCAGAGGTCGAAGCCGTCGTAGAGCGCCTTGAGGTCGTCCAGCGTGGCGATCGAGACGCCGGAGGTGCCGACCTTGCCGTAGATGTCGGGCCGGGTGTCCGGGTCGTGCCCGTAGAGGGTCACCGAGTCGAACGCGGTGGACAGTCGCTTGGCCTCGGAGTCCTGCGAGAGGTACTTGAACCGGCGGTTGGTGCGGAACGGGTCGCCCTCGCCGGCGAACATCCGGGCCGGGTCCTCGCCCTCCCGCTTGAACGGGAAGACGCCGGCGGTGAAGGGGAAGTAGCCGGGCAGGTTCTCCCGGCGCAGGAAGCGCAGCAGCTCCGCGTCGTCGTCGTAGCGGGGGAGCGCGACCCGGCGGATCTTGTTGCCGGACAGCGTCTCCCTCGTCAGCGTCGTGCGGAACTCCTTGTCCCGCACGTGGTAGACGTACTCGTCGCCGGAGTACTCCTCGACCCGCTGCGGCCAGGCGTCCAGCAGCTCGGCCGAGGCGGCCGGGAGCTCCCTGTCGGCCTTGTCCAGCGCGTCGGTGACCGACTCGCCGACCAGCTCGCGCGCGGTGCGCAGGTGCTGGCGGGTGCGCGCCGCGCGGGCGTGCGTCTCGGTGTCGGCGTGGTACCCGCGGATCGTCTCGGAGATCTCGGCCAGGTAGCGCACCCGCTCGGGCGGGATCACCGCGGCGTAGTCCGACGAGGTCTTGGTGGTGACCCCGGGCAGCCGGCCCTCGCCGACGGTCAGGCCGTCCTCGCCGAGCAGGTCGCGCAGGTGCTGGTAAAGCGCGGTGACGCCGTCGTCGTTGAAGGTCGCGGCCGAGGTGCCGTAGACGGGCATGTCCTCCCAGCTCGCGCCGAACTCCTCGCGGTTGCGGACCAGCTGGCGTCCGACGTCGCGGCGGGCGTCCTCGGCGCCGCGGCGCTCGAACTTGTTGATCGCGACGACGTCGGCGAAGTCCAGCATGTCGATCTTCTCGAGCTGGGACGCGGCGCCGAACTCGGGCGTCATCACGTACAGCGAGTGGTCGACGAACGGGACGATGCCGGCGTCGCCCTGGCCGATTCCGGGCGTCTCGACGATCACCAGGTCGAACCCGGCCGAGCGCAGCACCGAGATCGTGTCGCCGAGCCGCTCCGGGAGCGAGCCGCCGTCGTTGCCGCGGGTCGCGAGCGAGCGGAAGAAGACGCTGTCGGTGCCTCTGGCGCCGGCGGGCGCGCCACCCGACAACGCGTTCATCCGGATCCGGTCGCCGAGCAGCGCGCCGCCGCCCTTGCGCCGGGTCGGATCGACGGCCAGCACCGCGATCCGCAGCTTGTCCTCCTGGTCGAGCCGGAAGCGGCGGACCAGCTCGTCGGTCAGCGACGACTTGCCCGAGCCACCGGTGCCGGTGATGCCCAGCACCGGCACCGAGCGCTCGGAGCCCTCGATCCCCGATCGCACCTCGTCCGGAAGCCGGCCGGCCTCGGCGAGCGTCAGCGCGCGGGCCAGCGTCGCGGTCTCGCCGGAGAACACCCCGTTTGCGAAGGCGGAGCTTGCGGAGCCGACCATGGACACCGTCGACGCCGACGACGGCGGCTCGGCCGGGAGGTCCGTGTCGCAGTCCCGGATCATGAGGTTGATCATTCCGGGGAGGCCGAGCTGCTGGCCGTCCTCCGGGGAGAAGATCCGCGCGACGCCGCGCGAGTGCAGCAGCTCGATCTCCTCGGCAACGATCACGCCGCCGCCCCCGCCGTAGACCTTGATGTGCCCGGCGCCGCGCTCGCGCAGGAGTTCGACCAGGTAGGAGAAGTACTCGACGTGCCCACCCTGGTAGGAGGAGATGGCGACGCCCTGGACATCCTCCTGGATCGCGGCGGTCACGACCTCGTCCACCGAGCGGTTGTGCCCGAGGTGGATCACCTCGGCGCCCTGGCGCTGCAGGATCCGCCGCATGATGTTGATTGCCGCGTCGTGCCCGTCGAACAGGCTGGCCGCGGTGACGAAGCGGACCGGGTGGGTGGGGACGTGCAGCTCGGAATCGGCGCCGCTGCTCGTTCCGTTGCTGGCCATGACCGGCTCCTCCTGCCGGGCGGACGGTGGGGTCCCGGCTCGATTTACTTTGACATCCTAGTATTGGACGTACAAGCAAACGGGGACGCCGTCACACTGCGATCACCGGGAAGGGGTCACGCCGCGTGCGGCTGGGGCCGGACCGGATGCACCGCCTCCTCGTCGGGCCCGGCCACGCGCCGCGGCCGGGCGTGCCGGCCGGTCGGCCAGGCGGCGGTGGGCCGGTGGGCGGCGGCGCCGTGTGCGAGCTCGCCGTGCGCGACCCCGTCGACCGCACTCCGGGCCCGGGCCAGCTTGCGGGCCCGCCATCTCTTCCCGAGGATCCTGCCCACGACACCGAGCAGCAGCAGGGTCAATCCGGATCCGAGGACGAGCGGCACCGCGAGCGCGGGGAAGGCCGCCGCGAGCAGGAAAGCCACCAGAGGCCAGTACAGCAGCGCACGCCCCGCGCCCCGTCGCGTCCAGTCGCGGTGAGGCGGCATGATCTATACCTACCCGACCGGCAAGATCAGCATGCACGACGCGCCGGGACGGTGACCGACAGTTTCGAGACCGGGAGCCGGAATTCATGTCCACGACACCGGATCGCACCGCCATCGACCCGTACGCCGACGTGCTCGTCGCCGAGAACGACCGCCTGGCCGCGCTGCTCGAGGGCGTGGACCCGGAGACCGGGGTGCCCACCTGCCCGGGATGGAGTGTCGTGCAACTACTCCGGCACGTCGGCCGGGGTCACCGCTGGGCCGCGCAGATGGTCGCCACCGGCGCGACCGAGGCATTGAACCCCCGGGAGGTGGCAGGCGGCAAGCCGCCCGAGGGCGGGCTCGACGTCGCCGCGCAGTGGCTGCGGGACGGCGCCACCGAGCTGCTCGACGCCGTCGTCGCGGCCGGTCGCGGGGCCCCGGTCTGGACGTTCACCGGACCGCAGCCGGCGGCCTGGTGGATCCGTCGCCGGCTGCACGAGTCGACGGTGCACCGGGCGGACGCCGCGATCGCGCTCGGTGTGCCGTTCGAGATCTCCCCGGAGCTCGCCGCCGACGGCGTCTCCGAGTGGCTCGGCCTGCTGGCCTCCCGCCCGGCCGGTGACGAGCCGGCACTGGCGGACGCCGCGACGCTGCACCTGCACGCCACCGACGAGGCGCTCGGCGTGACCGGCGAGTGGATGATCCGGTCCGACGGCGGCCGGATCGTCTGGGAGCACGGGCACGGCAAGGGCGATGCCGCCGTCCGCGGGAGGGCCGCGGACCTGCTGCAGGGGATCCTGCGCCGGATCCCCGCCGACGACGACCGCCTGCAGGTCCTCGGCGACCCGGACCTCTGGCGGACCTGGTTGTCGCGCACCGACTTCTGAGCCGACCGACCCGCCCGCGTCAAGGCTCCACAACGCGGGGACGGGGGGTGGGTGCTGTGGGGGTGAGGACGACCTCGGCCCTGGTGTCCAGGGCGGACGCGCTGCGCGGCCGCTCGAACCGGACGACGGCGCGCCGGTCGTCCAGCTCCAGGGTCGCGATCAGGTTGCCGAACAACGGCCCCGTGGTCCGCTCCCAGGTGACGCCCGCCCGGTCCGAGCCGGTGTCGCGGGCCCACCGGTTGCTGGCCCGGGCGATCAGCCGGGACCAGGAGATCCGGAACAGCACCTTCATGAATCCCGGGACCACGTTGTGCACCGGTGAGCAGGTCAGCTGGTGGATCCGGGTCCCGTCCGGGCCGGCGGTCGGCCGGTCACCCGGGAGGTGGTCGTGCACGTCGGCGGTGGCCGCGTAGCTGTGGTGCACGTCCCCGGACAGCACCGACACCGTGGCCGGTGCCGGGTCGCCGCCGCGTGGCCGGCACACCTGCCGCATCAGCTCGGCCATCCGCGCGAACGAGTGCCCGAACGCGGGCCAGTGCTCCAGGTCGGCCTCCTGGCGGGCCCACTCGGCGGCCCGGGCCACCCGCCCGGTGCCGTTCCCGCCCTTCTCCACAGCGGCCTGCAGGTCCGAGATCACCTGCGGGAGCAGCCACGGGATCGAGGTGCCCAGTACCAGGTGGTCCATCGCTCCCGGGGCGAGTGCCTGCTCGGTGATCCAGTCGAACTCGCCGTCGGAGACCATCTTGCGCGGCGTCGACTCGACGATCCGGCCGTTCCGTGAGTCGATCACGATCAGCCGGGTGCGGCCGAGCTGCCAGCAGTAGGAGAACCGCTCGTCCTTGTGCCGCTCCGGCCCCTGCCCGGTCTCGGCGTCCCACCGGTCGGCCCGCTCGCGCAGCAGCGGCCACACGTCGCCCTCGGCGGCCTGCACCGCCTGCCAGTCGGGGTCGGCCGCGAGGTCGGCGGGGGTGAGGTTGCCGAGATGCTGGTACACCCAGTACGAGGCCAGCCCGGCCCGCATCCGGTCCCGCCACCACGGGACGCGCGCCATCGTCGCCCGCCAGGCGCCGGAGGTGTTCCAGTCGTCGCGGACGTCGTGGTCGTCGAAGATCATCGCTGTCGGGACCGTCGAGAGCACCCAGCGGATCTCGGGGTCCGACCACGAGTCGCGGTAGAGACCGGAGTACTCCTCGAAGCTCACGATCTCGTCGTCCGGCCACTCCGGGTGCCGTTCGGTGCGCACGCCGATCCGGCGGCGGCTCTGCGGGGTCAGCTCGTCGGCGTAGACCTGGTCGCCGAGCAGCAGCAGGACGGTCGGCCACTGCTCCGGCGGCAGGGCCGCCATCCGGGCGGCGTAGGCGTCGAGGGCGTCCAGGCCGTACTGCCGGGCCAGCTTCGGGTCGGCCAGCTTGGCGTACCGGCAGGACCCGAACACGATCTTCTGGTGCTGTTCGGTGGCCGGTCCCCGGGTCGCGATCGCGCTGGGCGGGAACGGCGAGTTCGGCTGCGGCCAGCACCGGACACCGTCGACGTGCACCTCGTACGGGGTGCGGGTGTCGGGTTCCAGCCCGGTCACCTGCACGAGCGCGTAGTGCAGGCCCGCGACCTCGAAGGTGTCGGCCCGGCAGCCCAGGATCTCCACCCGGGACCGGCCGACGGTCTGTACCCAGACCGTCGCGGTCGTCTCGTCGACGTGGCGCAGCACCGGGCCGAGCAGGAGTGTCACCCGGCCGAGCGTAGCCCCGTCCCGCGGGACCGGACCGGCCCGGTCAGCTCTCCTCGAGGGCCAGCAGCCCGGCGCCGATCTTGCCGGCGTCACTCCTGAAAGCGGCCGGCAGGACCGGCGGGATCGGCCGCGCGGTGGGCGCGTAGGCGAACTCGTGGGCGGCGCGCCGGGCGGGCGCGAGCAGCAGCTCACCGGTGTCGACCAGGCCGCCACCGATCACCACCGCCTCCACCTCGAAGATCGCGTTCAGGCTGGCGATCCCGATGCCGAGTGCCCGGCCGAGCCGCTGGAACAGCGTCTGCGCGGTGACGTCGCCGGCCATCGCGGCCCTCGTCACGTGCTCGCCGCCCACCTCCCCGCCGGACTCCGCGGCCAGCGTGGCGATCAACCCGGACGGGTCACCGGCGGCGGCACTGCGCCCCATCCTGGTCAGCGCGGTTCCGGACGCGAGGGCCTCCAGGCAGCCGTAGTTGCCGCAGCCGCACTGCGGCCCGTCCGGGTTGACGTTCATGTGGCCCACCTCGGCGCCGAGGCCGTGCGGGCCGCGGTAGATCCGTCCACCGAGGACGATCCCGGCGCCGACGCCGGTGCCCACGGTCAGCAACAGCATGTCGTCGTAACGGGTCTCGCCGAGCCTGGCCTCGGCCAGCCCGGCGACGTTGCCGTCGTTGTCGACGACGGTGGGCAGCCCGCTGGCCCCCTCCAGGAACCCGCGCACGTCCCAGTCCCGGTAGCTGTTGTTCGGGGCCCACCGGATCCGCCCGACCGGCCACACCACCGTGCCGGCCGCGCCCACCCCGATGGCGCACACGCCCTCGCCCGCCTCGTCCGCGCACAGGTGCTCGACCATGTCCCGCAACAGGTCGTTCATCGTGTTCGCGTCCGACGTGTCCGGGGTGTTGCGCCGCAGTTCGGCGTGGACCGTGCCATCCTCGCCCACGATCGCTCCCGCGACCTTCGTTCCCCCGATGTCGATCCCGATCGCCCGCCGTCCGTTCGTCACCCGGGCATGATTGCGACCCTACGGTCGTCGTGCCACACCGACCCGGGTTTGCGGACGTGGTGACCGGGGAAAGGTGCCCCATGCCAGTCTTGCGACGAGTTGCCCGCCCGATGCTCGCGGCCGTGTTCATCTACGGCGGCGTGAACGCTCTCCGCCAGCCCGAGGGTCACGCGCAGGTGGCCCGGCCGGTGTTCGACCAGGCCGCCCCGGTGGTCGACAAGGTGGTCGAGAACGCGCCGCTGCAGCGGCGCCCGGACAACGAGACCCTCGTCAAGGTGGACGCCGGCGTGAAGATCGCCGCCGGGACGCTGCTGGCGGTGGGGAAGTTCCCCCGGCTGTCGTCCACCGCGCTGGCCGCCTCCGTGATCCCGACGACGCTGGCCGGGCACCGCTTCTGGGAGGAGACCGACCCGCAGCAGCGCAACGAGCAGCAGATCCACTTCCTGAAGAACGTCGGCCTGCTGGGTGGCCTGCTCATCGCGGCTTCCGACACCCACGGCAAGCCGTCCCACGCCTACCGGACCCGCCGGGCCGCCGAGCGGGCCCAGGCGACGTTCTCCTCCACCGAGACGCCGGACCTCGCCGAGACCGGTGCGCAGTGGGCGGCCGGCCTGACCGGGGCCGGCACGTCGCTCGCGGCCGCCGCCTCCGGGGCCCGGGACAAGGTCTCCGAGGCCGTCGCCGAGCACGGCCCGACCGTCCGTGAGCGGGCCGCCGAGTTCTCCGGGCAGGCGTCCGAGCGGGCCGCGCACCTGAGCGAGACCGTGTCGGAGCGGGCCTCCACCTGGTCCGACGAGCTGTCGAAGACCGCCGAGGCCGCCGGGAAGCGGGCCGAGAAGCGGGCCAAGCAGGTCGAGAAGCGCGGCGCCAAGCTGCAGAAGACCGTCGACAAGCAGGGCAGGCACTACCGCAAGGCCGCCGGTCGCAAGGGCGACCGGTGGATCAAGGAGGCGGAGAAGCGCCGGGCCCGCTGGGAGCAGCAGGCGCAGAAGGCCGTCGCCCGGGCGGAGAAGCGCGCTCCGGAGTACGCCGACCGGCTCAGCGTGCTCGCCGACCAGGCCCAGACCCAGGCCGCGAAGCTCGGGTCGGACCTCGCCGACCGCGCGTCGGTGGCAGGCGCCGAGGCGGCGAAGAACGCGAAGGGCGCCGCCAAGGACGCCCGCAAGCGCGCGAAGGCCGCCGCCCGCTAGCTCCGACGGCACCCGACCGCCCCGGTACCCGGCAACGGGCCGGGGCGGTCGTGTGTCCGGGGCCGTCAGGCCGGGCGCAGCACCTGGAGCTCGCCGGTGTCGCGCGACCGCACCTCGACGACGACGGCGCCGGACCAGGCGGGCGGGTGCAGCGCGTTCGCCATCCGGGTGAACAAGGCCTGGGTGCGCGCGTTCGCCGACGCCTGGTCGGCGATCAGGTTCGGCATCATCCCGCCGGAGCGCTTGCGGACCGTCAGCGGCAGCGTCGACAGGCCGGTCAGCAGCCGGTGCAGCCGCCCGACGTCCGCGGCGCGGCCCGCCAGGTCCGACTCGATCAGCGGGCGGAGCGCGGTCAGCGGCCGGTTCGCCGAGCGCAGCAGCTGGTCGGCGGCGGTCAGCACCAGGCGCCGGGCGTCCAGCACGAGCGCCTGGTAGGCGCCGTGCACCGCGCCGGGGAACCCGGTCCAGCCCAGCTTCCCGACCTCGCCGAGCTGCTCGCGCAGGCCGATCCCCTGCGTCCCGCTCCGGTCGGCGGCCGCCACCACGCGCTCCCAGCCGGCGATCCAGGCGTGCGTCTGGTGCCGCAGCACCGACAGGTTCGCGACGGCGGTGTCCAGCCCGCCGCCCGAGCCCAGCACGCCGTTCTCGAGCAGCTCGGTCTGCGCGTCGCGCAGCGCCTCCTCGGCGGCCCCCAGCCGCGAGTCCAGCCGGGCCCGGCAGCTCGGGGCCAGGTCGGTGACCGCACCGGTCAGCTCGTCGAGCACCCGGCGCTGGGTACCGGTGGTGGCGATCTCGACGGCCGTCGTCAGGGCGAGCAGGCCCAGCCCGGCCCCCGGCGCCGGACCGGCACCGGGGGTGTCGACCGGCAGCAGCGCCGACGGTCCGGCGGGCCCCGGGACGGTCTCCGCGCCGCCGAGCCGCAGCAGCGGCTCGGCGCCGAAGGCCTCGGGGAGCGCGAGCCGGAACGTCAGCCCGCCCTCCGGCCCGCGGGCGGCGCCCGGGCGGGCGAGGCGGCGGGCCAGCTCGCTCGACGCGGTGACCGCGGCACCCCAGTGCCGGTGCTCGGCGTCCGGGCGCTCCGGGCGCCAGCTCAGCAGCAGCGCCGGGCCGGCCGGAGCCGGTGCGGGCGGGCCGCCGTCGCGGCTGTTGCGGGCATTGCGGGCGTCGCCGTTGCGCTCCGGTGTCCCGACGTCGGCACCGCCGGGCCGTCCGTCGAGCGGGAGGACGACACCGCGAGGGTCGTCGGGTTGACCGAGCATGTCTCTCCAACGACCTCACCGCCCGCGAGGTCACTGCGCCGATCAGGGCAGTTCCGGACGAGCATCGGTGGCGCGGCCCTCGCCCGGAGGCGCCACAACCGGTAGAACTCCGGTCGTGGGGACCGCGTACGTGATCGGCACGCACGATACCAAGGGCACCGAGCTGGCCCATGTGGCCGACCTGGTGGCCGCGACCGGTGTCGCGGTGCGGCGGGTCGACGTCTCGACCTCCGGTACGGCGGAACCGGGCCCGGACGTCGGCGCCGCCGAGATCGCCGCGCACCACCCGGGCGGCCCGGATGCGGTGTTCACCGGCGACCGGGGCAGCGCGGTCGCGGCCATGGCCGAGGCGTTGCGCGCCTACCTGCTGGGCCGGCACGCCGGCGGTGACGTCGGCGGGGTGCTCGGGCTGGGTGGCTCCGGTGGCACCGCGCTGGTCACCCCGGCGATGCGGGCGCTGCCGATCGGGGTGCCGAAGGTGATGGTGTCCACGGTGGCCTCCGGGGACACCGCGCCCTACGTCGGCGCCGGCGACATCGCGATGCTGCACTCGGTCACCGACGTCGCCGGGCTGAACCGGATCTCGCGCCGGGTGCTGGGCAACGCCGCGCACATGCTGGCCGGCGCGATCGCCGCGCCGGCGCCGGCGGTCGGCGACGACCTCCCGGCTGTGGGCCTGACGATGTTCGGGGTGACCACCCCGTGCGTGACGCAGGTCCGGGAGCGGCTCGGCGACGAGGTGGACGCGCTGGTCTTCCACGCCACCGGGACCGGCGGCGCGGCGATGGAGAAGCTCGTCGACGACGGCCTGGTCGACTCGGTGCTGGACCTGAGCACCACCGAGGTCGCCGACCTGCTGGTGGGTGGGGTGATGGCGGCCGGCGAGGACCGGCTGGACGCCGTCGCGCGCGTCGGGGTGCCCTACATCGGGTCCTGCGGTGCCCTCGACATGGTCAACTTCGGGACGCCGGCGACCGTCCCGGAGCGGTTCGCCGGGCGGCTGTGCTACGAGCACAACGCGAACGTGACGCTGATGCGGACCACGGCCGCGGAGAACCGGATGATCGGGGAGTGGCTGGCGCGCAAGCTGGACGCGCTGAGGGGGCCGTGGCTGTTCCTGCTGCCCGAGGACGGGGTGTCCGCACTGGACGCGCCCGGGCAGGCGTTCCACGACCCGGACGCCGACGCCGCGCTGTTCACCGCGATCGAGTCCGGGGTGTCCCGGCCGGATCGGGTGCGCCGGGTGCCCCGGCACGTCAACGACCCCGAGTTCGCCGACGCGGTGCTCGCCGCGTGGCGGGAGGTGCAGGCATGAAGCGTCGCGGCGAGCTGATGGAGCACTTCAGTGACATGGCGGCGCGCGGCGAGCCGATCGTCGGCGGCGGGGCCGGGACGGGGCTGTCGGCCAAGTGCGAGGAGGCCGGCGGGATCGACCTGATCGTCATCTACAACTCCGGCCGCTACCGGATGGCCGGCCGCGGGTCGCTGGCCGGGCTGCTGGCCTACGGCAACGCCAACGACGTCGTCGTCGAGATGGCGGCCGAGGTGCTGCCGGTGATCCGCCGGACGCCGGTGCTGGCCGGGGTGAACGGCACCGACCCGTTCCTGCTCACCGACCGGTTCCTGGACGAGCTGGTCTCGCTCGGCTTCGCCGGGATCCAGAACTTCCCGACCGTCGGGCTGATCGACGGCGTGTTCCGGGCCAACCTGGAGGAGACCGGGATGGGGTTCGCGCTGGAGGTCGACCTGGTCGCCGCGGCGCGGGCGAAGGACATGCTGACCACGCCGTACGTGTTCTCCGCCGACGACGCCCGGGCGATGGCCAGGGCCGGGGCGGACATCGTCGTCTGCCACATGGGGCTGACCACCGGTGGCTCGATCGGAGCGGAGACCGCGAAGACCCTGGATGACTGCGTGACGCTGGTCGACGAGTGGGCGGAGGCCGCGCTCGAGGTCCGCGACGACGTGCTCGTGCTCTGCCACGGCGGCCCGATCGCGATGCCCGACGACGCCGCGCACGTGCTCGCCCGGGCGCGGCACTGCCACGGCTTCTACGGGGCGTCGTCGATGGAGCGGCTCCCCACCGAGACCGCGCTGACCGAGCAGACCCGGGCCTTCAAGAGCGCGGTACGGCGATGAGCACCCCGCGACGGACCCGCACCCCGAGGCGGCCTCGCACCCCGAGCCCCGAGTAGTCCCCGTCCGAACAGGAGCACCGATGCCCCGCCCGTACTCCAGCGCCGTGATCCCGGCGCCACTGGCCGAGGTCTGGCCGCACGTCCGCGACTTCGGTGGCATCCACCGCTGGCACCCGGCGATCGAGACCGGCGAGCTGGTGCGCGGCGCCTCGGGTGCCGAGGTCGGCGCGCAGCGCCGGCTCACCCTCGGCGACGGCGGCGTGGTCGTCGAGGAGCTGCTGGCCCTCGACGAGCGCGGTCACGCGGTCACCTACGAGATCCTCGAGGCGCCGTTCGCGGTCCGGCGCTACGTCTCGACGCTGCGGCTGGCCCCGGTGACCGCGCTGGGACACACCTTCGGTGAGTGGTGGACCGAGTTCGACGCCGATGCCGACGCCGAGGGCGACCTGGTCGACCTGTTCGCGAACGGTGTGTTCGGCGCGGGGCTGGCCGCGTTGGCCGAGCGCTTCGCCTGACGCGGCGCCTGCCCGCGGCCGTGATCGCCGGTTGTGGAAGGGGACGTTCGCGATGCGACCGCCACGCTCCACAACCGGAGATCTCGACGTGTGCTCAGCCGCGCTCGACCCGCGCGTCCGGCCCGGGAACGAAGATCGACTCGCTGCGGTCGTCCCAGCGCACGCGGTAGCGCGGCTGGTCGGTGTCGCCGCTGATGACCTCCAGCACCTCGCCCTGCCGACGACCGTGGTCCACGATCGCGGCCTCGACGACGATCCGGTCGCCCACCGTTGCCGTGTCGTGCATCGCTGCTCCTTCCGATCGGTAGATGCGGATGGTCCAGGATGCCATCCGGCGTGCGGTCCTGCCGGATAGCCGGGGCGCGTCGGCGTGCGCGGCGCGCAGCCGGTCGGTTGACTCGACGGGTCAGTCGCAGTCGGGTCCGCTCGACGGCGTCGCCGAGCAGCTGCAGCGGGCCGGGACCGATGTAGCCGGGATCAACGGCCTGGGATCAAGGACCGGGCACGGCCGGGCTTCAGCGCTCGGTGCCGCCGGGGCGGGCGCCCTCGGGTTCCTGCGGGACGGCGGCGACGACCTCGGCGGCGTTGCCGTAGGTGCCCTCGGGCAGGCTGCGCATCGCCTCCAGGGTCTCCTCCCCGGCGTCGCGCTCGCGGGCGTAGTCGAGCACCTCCTGGCGGGTTCTGGGGAAGCTCGCGCCCTGCAGGGCCTTGTCGACGCGCAGATCGTCGCGGTGGGTCACGGTGTCTCCTCTCGCGCAGCCGGCCGGATCAGCGGGTCGGCCGGTTCGGGGTCTGCCCGGCGACGCCGTGCCGCAGCGGCTGGTTGTACTGCTGCTGGTCGGCGTCCTCCACCGGCGAGCCGCGGTCCGGGACACCCGGCTTCTCGGGCTGGGCGCCGGCCGGGTCACCACCGGTCGGGGCGGCGTCGCCCGAGCGCAGGTCGGACAGCCGCTGCTCCATCAGCTGCACGATCGGGAGCCGGTTCGCGTGCCCGCGCTCGTAGTCGAGCAACTGCTCGAGGCCCGCGGCGTCGAGGGTGCGGATCCGGTTCGCCAGCCCGTTCTCGGGCAGGTGGTCGAAGTCCGGGATCGGGAGCTCGGATCGGTCGGTCATGCAACGGGATACCACGTACGGCGCAGCTCACACGTCGTACACCCGGTCCGTCCGGGCCTGGTGGACACCGCCGGTGGGGTCAGCGCGGTCGCTCGAAGGTGACCAGGATGCCGTCGACGCCGCCGGGGCCGATCCGGCCCTTGACCTCGACCGAGGTGATGGCCTTCAGCTGCCAGCCCTTGTCCGCGTGGTCGTTGAGGATCTTCTCCAGCTTGTCGCCGGACATCTTGCCGCCGACCAGGCCCTCGCGGAGCTCGACAACCTTGTACTCGTAGCCGCTCATGTCCGGTCAACGTCCGCGGGACCGCGTCCGGTTCCCCGCCGCCGGGAGGCGGAGCGCGGTCAGCGGCCTGCGGTCGTGGTCTCCAGGTCCTCGACGCGCAGCGGGGTGAGGTCGGAGACGCGCAGGAAGTCGCCCAACGTCGTGCCGGTGGCCCCGCTGTCGACGTTGCGCGGCCCCCGGCCGGCCCGCACGTCGTCGATGTTGATCGTGCGCAGGTCGTAGGAGAACCGCGTGACGCCCGAGGTGTTGGGCGCGGAGGCGTGCAGGTGGTTCGAGGAGAAGATGAACACGTCACCCGCCCCGCCGGCGACGCGAATCTCGCCGTGGCTCTGGAAGTCTTCGAGCGGCAGCGGGTGCGGGCGGTCGTCCTTCGTGATCTTCTCGTTCGCCGCGAACCGGTGGTTGGAGACCCACTCGTCGTAGTCGTAGGCGTTCGAGCCGTTCTTCACCGGCCTGTCGAAGTAGTCGGTGTACATGCTCATGACGTTGTCGCCGACGACGGGGAAGACCGGCGTCCAGTAGTTCACGAGCTGCTGGGGGTGGCCGTACCACATGTCGCGGTGGGCCTTGTAGTTGTAGCTCACACCGGCGGTCAGGAAGTCGTCGGCGGGGATGACCCGCAGCCGCGGGATGTCGAAGTAGGTCCGCTCCGGATCCATGTCCAGGTCGAGGGCGAACTGCCGGCACAGCTCCTTGGTCCGCTCCCCGTTGGTGAACTCCGCCTTCAGCGGGCCGACCCGGCCGACGAACTCCTCCACGCTCAGCTCGAACTGGGCCCGCTCGGGGTCGAGCCCCGTGAACGCCCCCGAGATCAAGTCCTTCGCGTGGTCGACCAGGGCGAGCGGGCCCGGCTTCCCGCTGTAGAGGTAGAAGTCCCCGGCGAACAGCGATTCCCGACGTTCGTCGTCGGTGACCTGCCGGTTGAGATAGACCGTGATCATTTCGCCCCTGCTCCTGAGGTCCGCAATAGCTATTGCGGACCGCAAGCTACCAGCCGCCGGAAGGCGTTCGCGACGGGGTGCCGGGTTCCCGGACGCGTGAACTTTCCGGGCGATGGTGGGCAGGTCACCGGGACCTTCAGGTTCCTTTCAGCATCGTTGTGGTCGCATGACCGGTTCCGGCCGGACACGAACCGAGTGGAGCACGCGTGAGCCAGAGCGAGGAGCCGGCGGTGCGGGCGCTGCGCGAGCTCCGCGAACAGTTGGCGGCGACGGTCGGTGACCTGGAGACGGCCGCCGACCGGCTCGCGGAGCTCGCCGAGCTCCGGGCCGCCGGTCGCTCGTGGTCGGAGATCGTGCTCGACGA
The DNA here is from genome assembly GCF_046546495.1 of Pseudonocardia nantongensis. Taxonomy (NCBI): domain Bacteria; kingdom Bacillati; phylum Actinomycetota; class Actinomycetes; order Pseudonocardiales; family Pseudonocardiaceae; genus Pseudonocardia; species Pseudonocardia nantongensis. Next base: position 52,240 of record NZ_JBKGXT010000014.1, read on the forward strand.
GGACCGCCCGCTGATCGTCGAGACGATCACTCAGGCCCTGGACGACCTGGGCGCCGTCGGCAGCCGGTTCCGCCGCGAGGAGGCCCGTGCCCTGCACCGGGAGGAGATGGGCATCAGCCGGATCGGTCAGCTGTTCGGGGTCAGCCGGCAGCGGATCTCCGCGCTGATCCACGGCGGGCCGTCCGGCGACCGGCCGGAGCCCGGGCGTGCCGACGAGAGTGGCGGCGAGCTACGCGGCTGATGGCGCGGGCATCGCGGACGCCCGCCGGAGCGCTACCGTATCGTGCGGGCGGCCTCCGCCGGGCCGATCTGGGCGACCGGCCGCGGTGCCGGGCGGGGCGAACGGAGGGTCTCGGTCGTCGGCGTCACCGGAGCCAGGGACGGCCGGATCCGGCGGGCGACCCGTTCCAGCACCTCCCGGTGCACCTCCGCGGGAGCCGTCGACGGCTGCGCCTGCACGATCACCTCACCCGCCCAGGACAGGGCCCGATCGGCGGACAGGTCGTCGGCCAGCTGCTCCGGTGTCCGCCCGGCCGCCAGCGGACGGGACAGCGCTACCCGGGGAACTCCGCGGGCGTAGGTCCAGTAGCGCGCCAGGTCGGGCACGACGCCGCCGGTGCCCGGCGGCTGCCCGGAGACGATGCCGACTCCACGGGCCGCGGCCGCGTCGATCGACGACGACGTGCCGGTGGCCCACCACACCCGTTCGGCCAGGTCACCGGGCAGCAGCTCCAGCAGGATGTCGAGCCGGGCGAGCGTGTCGGAGTGCCGGTCGTCGTAGCGGCGTCCGAACCGTCGCGATGCGTCGGCGTCCGCCCCGGCGCCGATCCCGAGTTCGAGCCGTCCGCCGCAGAGCGCGTCCAGCACCGCGGCGTCCTCGGCGAGCCGTCGGGGGTCCTCCAGCGGCAGCGCGACGACCGCCGTGCCCAGCCGGATCAGCCGGGTGCGTTCGGCGACCGCGGCCAGCAGCACCAGCGGAGAGGGCAACAGGCCGTCGAGATGCCCGTCGCGGTGCTGGGCGACCCAGAAGGAGTCGAAGCCGAGCTGCTCGGCCCGCACCGCGAGCTCGACGGTGTCCCGGAACGCGCGCGCCGGGTCGTCACCGGTGACGTGGGTGAGGTAGCCGAACTGCACCGTCGGAGGGTAGGTGAGCCGGGGTCGCCACCGGACGGGTGACCGGGCGGGGCGGGCTCGACCGGCTCGGCCGCCACGCGTCGAGCCGGCCTGTTCAGTGCTTCTGTACCGGCTCGGTGCCGAGCAGGTCCGCGTACTCGGGCGGCAGCTGGGCGGCGACGTGCTCGATCTCGGCGTCGGTGACGGCAACCGTCACCGCGTGCATCGTCGCCCGTGCGTGCTGACGGCCCTGCGCCTCGGTGACGTTCTCCCGCTCGGCGACCCGGCGGTAGAACTCGGCGAGGTCGAACCGCTCGCCCGGCGCGTCGGACGGGAGGAACGGCTTCAGCTCCGCGGGGAGCTGGGCGGCGAGGTTGGACGACTGCCCGCCCGCGAGCCGCTGACCGAGCACCTCGAGCGTCGAGCGGACCGCCCGACCGGCGGTCTCTCGGTCGGTACCGGTGCTCTCGGACACTGCCTGGACGATCTCCTCTTCCTGCATGGCCCTCGTCTACCCGGCGACCGGCGCTTCACACTCCACCCGAGCGTCGGGGGAGCGACACGAGGAGCGTGTGCGGCAGCCGGAGCATCGGTGTCCAGTAATCTCGAGGTCCCGCGGCGGTAGCTCAACTGGTCAGAGCAGCGGACTCATAACCCGTCAGGTTGCCGGTTCGAGCCCGGCCCGCCGCACAAATCCCCAGTTCGTAGCCTTGCTGTCGAAGCACGACGCCGTAGAGTGATCTAGTCACACGACGCTCGAACGTGTGCTCCGGTCGCAGCGGCGCGACAGCGACACTGCGAGTTCGAGTACGGATCTCACCTTGGATGGCCCGTGACGCCGCCGCCTTCGTCGAGCCGGCACGCTCGATCCTGAGCTTGACCCCCTACGCCGGACACCGACGGTGCGGGGTCAGTGATCCTGGTCTGGCGGGGCGTGGGCGGCTTCGTAGCCGACCGGGCTGAGCATCCCGATACTGGAGTGGCGCCTGATCGGGTTGTACCAGCACTCTATCCACTCGAATATCGCGTTGGCAAGCTCGGCACGGTTTTTCCAAGTCCGGGAATCGAGCAGTTCCAGTTGCATCGTGCCCCAGAACGACTCGACCACGGAGTTGTCGTAGCAGTCGCCGATCGACCCCATCGAGCCGACGAGTCCAGCGTCGACCAGTCGCCGCCCGAACGCCCATGAAGTGAATTGTGAGCCGTGGTCGGAGTGCAGGATCGCCGAATGCGGCTCGGGGCTGCGGCGGATGGTCGCCATACCGAGGGCGTCGGTGACGAGTTCGGTGCGCATGTTGTCATCGATCGACCAGCCGACCACCCGTCGTGAATAGGCGTCGAGGACCGCAGCGCAGTACAGCTTCCCTTCTTGCGTGGGATGTTCGGTGATATCGGTCATCCACAGTTCGTCCGGGCCGTCGACGGTGAAGTCCCGGTCGACCAGGTCGGCGTAGGGCTCGGCGTGCGGGTCACGGACCGTGCAGCCTCGGCGGCGTCGCCGGTAGAGGCCCTGGATCCCGGCCTGACGCATCAACCTGGCGACACGCTTGTGGTTGACCACCTGCCCGAGCCCGAGGGTGAGCTCGGCGTGCACCCGTGGCCATCCGTAGGTCCCGCGAGAGTCTTCGTGGATCCTCTCGATGTGTTTGAGCAGCAACTCGTTCTCCATCGCCCGGGCAGATTGTCGCCCGGATCGCCATTCGTAGTAGCCCTGGCGGCGTACGCCAAGAACCCGGCAGGTCACCGCGACGTCGAATCCGTCGTCGGCGAGTTCACGGACCAGCGGGAAGACTACTTTGGGAGAACGTTCTCCCGGGCGAAGTACGCGGCCGCGCGCTTGAGGATCTCGTTCTCTACCTCAAGGCGACGCTTCTCCTTACGGAGCTCGGCCAGCTCACGCTTCTCCACGCTGCTCAGGCGCGAATCGGAGCCGCCGGCGTCGTCCGCGTCGGCCTGCGCCATCCAGTTCCGCAGGCACGACTCTGAAATCGACAGTTCTTTCGCGATCGCAGACACCGGCTTGTCGCCGGCGCGAGCGAGGTCGACCGCGCGGCGCCGGAACTCCGGCGGGTGAGGTGCAGGCACGAACAACATCCTCCCTGGCGGACCGGGTCCACCTCAGGTGACGTGTCCGGTGTCAGGGGTCAAGCTCAATCCAGCGGGTGGCGCCGTCGAAGTCCCGAAATCTGCAGCGGGCGCGACCACGGGCACGCCTTCGAGGACAGGGCTCTGATCCACGCGACGCGCCCACCGCACCGCAGACTTTCGGCCCTGTCGGCCTCTCCAGGGGCGCGCTCACCCCGGACTCCACCAGACTGCCCGCCGCCCGCCTGCAGTGGGTGGGTCAGCCGCGCGGATCGCGCTCGGCCCGTTCGCGACGGAGCCGGTCGAGGTCGTCACCGGCGAGCGCGGTCCAGAACCTCAGTGCGGCGTGCTCCATCTCCAGACCCAGCTCGAGAGTGATCATGCGCGGCTCTGCCCAGTCTTCGCGGCCGTGCCGGGCGACCATGTCCTCGTAGTCGGCGATGCGGCTCTCGTGCTGACGGATCTGCTCCCGGGCGAGCTTCCCGACGTCGTCCGGGGAGCCGGCTTCGTTGAAGAACAGCTTCAGCTCGGCGACGTCGCGCATCTCGAAGTGCTCGGGTGTGGGCGCGGCGAGCCACTCGCGCAGCGCGGACCGGCCCTCACTCGTAAGGGAGTACGTCTTGCGTCGCCGACCGCGATCTTCAGTGTTGAGTGCGAGCAGCCCGGCATGGGCGAGTCGTTCCGGCTCGGAGTACAGCTGTGCGTGCGGGAAGTGCCAGAAGTAGCCGACGGATCGGCTCACCGCCCGCTTGAGGTCGTACGGCGTCGAGGGCCCGCGCAACGCGATCATGCCCATGACCAGATACGACGTCGTGGACAGCCGCATCTGCTCTCCCCTCGTGACGGTCGTTGCTTCGCAAACTCTAAACCCGGGCAGTCGCTGGGCCGCGGATGCGGCTGCACGGCCATCTCACACATCGCAGGGCTCTTCGACGCCGCCGTGTTCAGGCCCGGTATCGGAGTGTGCGGGTGCGTGCTGATCCGGGTGCGATGACCAGGGCGGAGATCGGGAGTGCCTCGGTCGGCCCGCCGGTCTTGGGTACGTAGGGCTGCACGGCGGTCCGCACCGAGGCGACCCCGGGCGATGTCGTGCCGCTCCTACGGAGCGTGACCGTGCGGGAATACCGCTCGTGCAGGCCGTGGCTGCGGCCGGCCGGGGACGACCTCCGGCAGGGCGATCGTGCTCTCCGATGTGGACGTCACTTGTGGTGAGGCCGCAGACCGTCGAGAGCAGCCGGGCCGCGGCGCCCCGGTGACGACTGCACGCGCCAGGTATGGGGCTCGGCGAACTTCGCGGTGGGGCGGCCTGTACACCGCAGCACGGAGCGCTCGGGACGAGAGCACGACCGGGGTGGGACCCCGGCGTGTGCTGCCCCATGGACGTTGTACGGGTTCGGCGCTCCGGGTCGGCGCGCTCTTGGGCTTCCGTTCGCACCATATGAAACGTATGGTCTGGAACAGACCAACTGAGGGAGTCGGATGGACCTGGTGACGACACTGCGATGGGCGGTCGAGCGCAACCCCGACCGGCCTGCGGTCAGGGGCACCGGCAGGTGGCTCTCCTACCGGGAGTGGGACGCGCGGACCGACCGACTGGCCGGAGCTCTGCGCAGCTTGGGCGTGAGGCCGGGGGAGCGCGTGGGTCTGGTGATGCACGGCGGCGAGCAGCTCGCGAGCCTGCATCTCGCCGTGCAGAAGCTCGGTGCGGTCTCGGTGCCGCTCTCGACCCGCTTCGGGGTCGACGAGCTCGCTTACTGTCTAAACGACGCCGACACCTGCCTGGTGATCGCCGACCCGGCGCACGCGGAGCGTGTCGCCGCCGCAGGCCGAAGCGAGCTGCTGCGCGACGTGGCGGCCGTCGACGAGTTGGCGGCCCGTCTTGACGACCCGGTCTGTGTGGTCCCGGACGAGGTGGACCTCAGCGTCATGCTCTACACCTCCGGCACCACCGGTAAGCCGAAGGGTGTCCCACGCACACATCGTGCCGAACACCACGCCGCCGTCGCGCACGTGATGCAGACCCGGCAGCGGCAGGGCGTCGCGACCCTCGGTGTGATGCCGCTGTTTCACACCATGGGCCTGCGCACCCTGCTCGCCTCGATCGTCGTCGGCGGCACGTGGGTGGGCCAGGGCGTATTCGACGCCGACGAGTCGATGCAGCTGATCCTCGACGAGGGTGTCGGATCGCTCTACCTGGTCCCGACGATCTACTGGTCGCTGCTGCGCACCGGCCGGCTCGGCGAGGCCCGAGCGCTCGACAACCTGGCCTACGCCGGCGCCGCCATGACGTCGTCGCTTGCCGAGAAGCTGGTCGCCGAGGTCGGGCCGGCCTCGTTCGTCAACCACTTCGGCTCGACCGAGATCTACACCTTCACCATCGGACCCGACGTCGCCGCGAAGCCCGGCAGCGCGGGCCGCGCGGGGCTCTTCTCCCGGGTGCGGCTGATCGCCCCGGACGCCGGCGCCTCCGTCGACGAGGAGGTCAAGCGCGGAGAGCAGGGGCAGATGATCGTCTCGATGGCCTCGCCCGAGGCGTTCGGCGGATACTGGCAGCGGCCGGACGCGAACAATAAAACCATCAGGGATGGCTGGTACCACACCGGTGACCTGGCCATCACCGACGAGGACGGCGATCTCTGGGTCTCCGGCCGCACCGACGACATGATCAACTCCGGTGGCGAGAACATCTACCCGGACGAGATCGAGTCCGTCCTGGCCCGTTGCCCCGAGATCGACGACGTCTGCGTGGTCGGGCTGCCAGACGAACGCTGGGGCCACGCGGTGTGCGCGTTCGTGGTCCCCGTCCGCGGAGCCGACCCGCTGGCCACGGCCGAACACGCGCTGGCCTTCACCCGGAAGCACCTGCCCTCGCTGAAGCGACCGAAACGGGTGATCGCTGTCGACTCGGTCCCACGATCCGGGGTCGGCAAGACGCTGCGCCGCACGCTCGTCGCCGGCGAGTACATCCCGAAGGGAGAAGCGCGTGCCTGAGGGCGCCGAGAACTGGGTCCCGAGCCGGGACGAGGACGCCGCGCTGATCACCGGCCGGGGCGCGTTCCTCGATGACCTCGACCCACTCCCCGGCACGCTGGTCGCCGCCGTCGTGCGGTCCACCCGCCCGCACGCCCGGCTGCGGTCGGTCGATCTGTCCCGGGCCCGGGCGTATCCGGGGGTGGCGGCGGTGATCGGCCCGGAGGAGGTGCGCGCCGCGTTGCGGCCGTTCCCACTGTCCACTGGGGCGGCGATGCCGTACCTGCCGACCGGGGTGGACAAGGTGCGGTTCGTCGGCGAGCCGATCGCCGTCGTCGTCGCGTCCGACCGCTACATCGCCGAGGACGCCGCCGAGCTCGTCGCCGTGGACTACGACGAGCTGGGCGCCGTCACCGCCGCCCGCGCCGCGCTGGAACCGGACGCTCCGCTGCTGCACGACGACGCCGGGTCCAACGTCGCCACCGACCGCACCTTCGCCTTCGGCCCGGTGGAGGAACGCTTCCGCGACGCAGCGCACGTGGTGACTGGCAGCTACGACTTCCCGCGCTACTCGTCGGTGCCGATGGAGTGCTACTCGGTCATCGCGCACTGGACCGAGGGCAACGACGGGCCGTCGGTCGAGTCCTGGGCGAACTTCCACGGACCGTTCTCGATGGTGCCGGTGATGGCCGGCGCGCTCGGGATACCGACGTCGCGGGTGCGCTTGCACGTGCCCGCCGACATCGGCGGCAGCTTCGGGATCAAGGCCGGGATCTACCCCTACGTGGTGCTGATGGCGCTCGCCTCCAAGCACGCCGGCACCCCGGTCCGCTGGACCGAGGACCGCGTCGAACACCTGATGGCAAGCTCCACCGGCGCCGACCGGGCGATGACCTTCTCCGCCGCCGTCGACGCCGACGGCACGGTCACGGCGCTGCGTACCGACCTGATCGACAACGTCGGCGCCTATCTGCGCCCGCCGGAGCCTTCCACGCTCTACCGCTGCTACGGCAACATCACCGGCCCGTACCGGATCGGCGCGGTCGAGATCCGCGCCCGCGCAGCGGTCACGAACACGATGCCGACCGGGCTGAACCGCGGCTTCGGCGGTCAGCAGCTCTACTTCGGGTTGGAGCGGCTGATGGACGCGGTCGCCGCGGCGACCGGCCTGGACGTCATCGAAGTGCGACGCCGGAACCTGGTGACCTCGTTCCCGCACGAGACCGCGACCGGTGGCGTCTACGACTCCGGCGACTACGCCGCGGCTCTGGACCTGGTTGTGAAGAACGCCGACCTGGCCGAACTGGAACGTCGGCGCGAGGCGGCCCGCGCCGAAGGCGCCTTCTACGGCATCGGCACCGCGCTGGTCGTCGACCCGTCCGGTACCAATATCGGCTACGTCGGCCTGGCCACCCCCGCCGAGGACCGCAAGCCGGGGAGGGACAAGTCCGGCTCGACCGAGCACGTCCGGATGTCGGTCGACCTGCAGGGGGCAGTGACCGTGCTGCTCGGCTCGGTACCGCAGGGCCAGGGGCACGCCACGGTGGCCCGCAAGGTCGCCGCGCAGCGGCTCGGGCTCCCGCTGTCGCAGGTCCGGGCGGTCGTCGACATGGACACCGCGACGACGCCGTGGACGGTCAGCTCGGGCTCCTACTCGTCGCGGTTCGCACCGCTGGTCACGAGTGCGGTCGTCGCCGCGGCGGACACCATCGCGTCTACCGTGAAGGCTGCCGCGGGAACGATGCTGGAGGGGGCCGCTCCCGGCGAGCTCACCCTCGCCGACGGCAAGGTCATCCACCCGGACGGCCGGTCGGTCGCCTTCCGGCACGCGGCGGGCCTCGTGCACTGGGACCCGGCCGCCTTGCCCGACGGTGTCCCCGCCCGCCTCTACTCCGAGGCCGAGTTCTCCCCGCGAGAGACCAAGGCCGCCACCGCGGACGACCGGATCAACTCCTCGCTCTGCTATGGCTTCGTGGCCGAGATCATCGCGGTACGGATCGATCCGGAGACCCTCGAGATCGCGATCGACCGGGTGTCCTCGGTCCACGACGCCGGCACCGTGCTCGACCAGACGCTGCTCGAGGGGCAGGTGTACGGCGCGCTCGTGCACGGTCTCGGCGGTGCCGCCTACGAGGAGTTCACCCACGCCGAGTCCGGCCAGCCGACCGCGGCGACCTTCCTCGACTACCTGTGCCCGACCAGCGCCGAGGCCGGGTTCGACCTGCGTACCGACCACGTGGTGACCCCGTCGCCGCTGACCCCGCTCGGCGCCAAGGGCTGCGGCGAGGGGTCGTCCATGAGCTTCCCGGTGGCCTACGCCAACGCCGTCGCCGACGCGCTGGCTCCGCACGGGATCGACATCACCCGCCTGCCGCTGCACGGCGAGGCACTGCACCAACTGCTCACCGAGAAGGGGAACTCCTGACATGGCACTCACCGGCGGCGACGTCGTCCTCGAGCGCGGACACGACGGGCAGATCGCGTACCTGACCCTGTCCCACGGGAAGTACACGGTCGTCACGATGGAGATGCGCCGGCTGGTCGCCGAGCGATTCGCCGAGATCGACCGGGACCCGCAGATCCGGGTCGTGGTGGTCCGCTCGGACGGCGAGCACTTCACCTCCGGCGGCGACATCGCCGGGTTCATGGAGGTCGACCCGATCGACCTCACCGACCTCGGCCACGACGTCACCGCGCCGGCCCGCAGCACCAAGCCGGTGATCGCCGCGATCGACGGCTACTGCTTCGGCGTCGGGCTGGAGATGGTGCTGTCCTGTGACATCCGGCTCGGCACCCCGCGTACCCAGCTCGCGCTGCCCGAGATGAACCTCGGCATGATCCCCGGCTCCGGTGGCACCCAGCGCCTGGCCCGGCTGATCGGGCTGTCCCGGGCGAAGTTCCACATCATGACCGCGACGCGGATCAAGGCCGAGCAGGCGCTGGACTGGGGACTCCTGGCCGGCCTGTATGAGGACCGCGACGCGCTGTACTCGGACGTCGACGCGATCGCGCGGAAGATGGCCGGCTTCTCCCCGGCCGCGCTGCGCACGGCCAAGGAGGTGCTCGACCGCGGGGTCGACGGACCGCTCTACACCGGCATCGAGCTGGAGCGGAAGGCGTACTCGATGCTGCGGGCGACCGAGGACTTCGCCGAGGGCGTCAAGGCGTTCGGGGAGAAGCGCACACCGAACTTCACGGGTCGCTGATGAAGGCCGCACCGTTCGCCTACGTCCGCCCCGCCCGGCTCGACGACGTGCTCGGCGAGCTCGCCGGCGGGGACGGCAAGGTACTGGCCGGTGGCCAGTCGCTGGTACCGGTCCTGGCGATGCGGCTGGGCCGCCCGAGCACCCTGGTCGACATCACGGCCGTACCCGAGCTGACCTCGTCCACATCGGACACAGAGGGCTACCGGGTCGGCGCAGCGGTGCGGCAGCGCGCGGTCGAGCACGACCGGGCGGCCCACGCCGTCCCGCTGATCGGGATGGCCATGCCGTTCGTCGGGCACCGGGAGCTGCGCAGCCGCGGCACGGTCTGCGGCAGCCTTGCGCACGCCGACCCGGCCGCCGAGCTCCCTGCCCTCGCGTGCTGCCTCGACGCGACCGTCGAGCTGGCCGGCCCGGCCGGACGGCGGAGGGTGCCGGCCGGGGAGTTCGTGACCGGTGCGATGACCACCGCGGCCGGCCCGGAGGACGTTGTCGTCTCGGTGACGTTTCCCCCCGCCCGCACGAGGGAGGGGTTCGGGTTCGCCGAGATCGCCCGGCGGCACGGCGACTTCGCGCTCGCCGGCGCCGTCACCCGGGTCCGGGTCGGCGGCGACGGCGCCGTGACCGACGCCCGGCTGACCGGCTTCGGGATCTCCGACCGGGCCGTGACCCGAGACGTCACGTCACTGCTCACCGAGCACGAGGACGACCTGCGCCCGGCCATCGCGGCGCTCGCCGACGACGTCGTCGACACCGGAGGAGACGCGCACGGCTCCACCGGCTACCGACGCCGGCTGTTCGGCGTGCTCGCCGCTCGCGAGCTGTCCCGTGCGCTGCACCGCGCCCGGAACGGGAAGGAAAGTTCATGACCACGGTGGAGCCGAGAAGAACGGGCCCCGCCCAGCCGCGGGCCCGGGTCGCCGCCGACGAGACCGCCGGAATCACGATGACGGTGAACGGCACCGAGACCACGGTCACCGTGCCGCCCCGCGCGCACCTCGGTGACGTGCTGCGCGAGCAGCTCGGTCTCACCGGCACCCACCTCGGCTGTGAACACGGCGTCTGCGGCATGTGCACCGTGCTCGTCGACGGCGAAGCCGCCCGCGCCTGCCTGTTGTTCGCGGTGCAATGCGACGGCTCGGAGATCGTGACCGTCGAGGGCCTGGGCACACCCGACGACCAGCACCCGCTCCAGCAGGCGTTCTCAGCGCATCACGGCCTGCAGTGCGGGTTCTGCACCCCCGGAATGCTCATGAGCAGCTACGACCTGCTCGCGAACACTCCGGACGTCGAGAGCGACGAGCTCCCCGAGCAGATGTCCGGCGTGCTCTGCCGGTGCACCGGGTACCGCGGCATCCTCGCCGCCGTCGACGACGTGCGCCAGACCTATCCGGACGGTGTCCCGGGGCCACGGGCGTGCGGCGCGCGCACCCTGGTCGGGCGGGTCTCGTCAGGCGGGACCGGAGCCGCGGCAGCCGAGACGGACGTCCCGGAGGCGGCGCTCCCGCAGGAGGTGCGGCTGCCGTCCGGGCCCCCGTCTGCGGTCGTCGACGTCACCAGCCCGCTCCGCTCGCCGGTCGAGCGGGTCTGGGCGGTGCTTGACGACTTCGACCTGCTCGCCCGCTGCCTGCCGGGAGCGCGGCTCACCGAGGTGCTCGACGACGACCGGTACCGCGGTAGGGCCGTCGTCGCGCTCGGCCCGGTGAAGCTGTCCTTCGATGGTCTGGCCCAGGTCGTCGAGCGGGACCCGGCCGCGCACCGGCTGCGGTTCCACGCACAGGGCGCCGACGCCGGCGGTAGCGCCACGCAGGCCGACGTCCTGCTGGCCGCCGAGGCCGGACCGGACGGCGGCACGGTCCTGACCGCGCACGCCGACGTCCATCTCACCGGCCGGGTCGCGCAGTTCGGCCGGGCATTGGCCGGGGACGTGTCGCGCCGAATGTTCGAGCAGTTCGCGGCGAGCGTCGACGAGGCCGCAGAGACCGGGTCGGTCACCGAGCCCCGCCGGGGTGCGCAGCTCCGCCTGGTGCTGGGGACCGTCCGGGACACCGTCCGCGCGCTCACCCGCCGTGGGCTCGCCCGCGCCCGCGTCCTGCGGCGCCGGTAACCACCCGGCCCTCCAGTCCGGTAAGTGATCGCAAGGAGGCGACACGATGACCGCACCCACCGACGAGCCCGCCCAGGGCCCCGCCGCCGCACCCACCGCCGCCACCGAACCACAGCCGCCCCGCCGAATCGAGCCGGGCCCGGGGATCCGGTCCGGGCTGCGCGACCTGCCCCGGCGGCTCAACCCCGCGACGATCGGCGCCGGGGTGGTTGCGGCCGTGTTCGGCTGCACCGGGCCCGCACTGATCGTGATCGACGGCGCCGCCGCGAACGGACTGTCCAGTGGGGCGATCTCGTCGTGGATCTTCGGGATCTACGTGTTCGGGGGGCTGATCTCGCTGTTCCTCGCGCTGCGCTACCGAATGCCGGTCGTCGGCGCATACTCCATCCCGGGTGCGGTCCTGGTGGTCGGGGCGCTGGCGACGTTCCCGTTCTCCGCCCTCGTCGGGGCGTTCCTCGTCGCAGGGCTCCTCGTGCTCGTGCTCGGGCTGTCCGGACTGATCGGCACGGTGGCCCGGTGGCTACCGCAACCGATCGTGATGGCGATGATCGCAGGGGCACTGATCAAGTTCGGCACGGGAGCTGTGACTGCGGCCGAGTCCGCGCCCTGGATCGTCGCGGCCGCGGTCGTCGGGTTCCTGCTGCTGTCCCGGTTCGTCCCGGCGGTGCCTGGAGCGCTGGGCGCACTGCTCGCCGGGCTGGTCGCCGCCGCGGTCACGAGCGGATTCGCCGCACAGGACACCGCCGTGGACGGCTGGACGGCGCCGGTACTCGTGGCCCCGACATTCGACCTCGGCGCGATCCTGGCCGTCGGGATCCCACTGGCGGTTCTCGTGATCGCCGCGGAGAACGCCCAGGCCTACGGCGTGCTGCTCAGCCAGGGCTACCGGCCACCGATCAACGCGATGACGGTCGCCAGCGGCGTCGGCGGACTGCTGGCTCCGCTGACCGGCGGCCACAACGCCAACGTCGCCGGGCCCATGACAGCGATCTGCGCGGGCCCGCAGGCCGGACCGGACCCCGACGCCCGCTACGCCGCGAGCGTCGTGAACGCGGTGCTGTTCATCGTGTTCGGCGTGCTCGCCGGGTTCGCCGTCACCGCGGTCACAGCGCTGCCGACCGAGCTGGTGGCGGTCGTCGCGGGGCTCGCGATGATCGGCGTGCTGGTGTCGTCGTTCCGTGGCGCGTTCGGCGACGGCCGCTTCCGGACCGGCGCGCTCACCGCGCTGGTGGTGGCCATGAGCGGGGTTGCGCCGCTGGGGGTCTCCAGCCCGTTCTGGGCGCTCGTCGCCGGTGTCGCGATCTCGGCGGTACTCGAACCGGGCGACTTCAGAGTCCGGGCCGAGGCCGGATGAGTGCTGGCACGTTCGCCAGACACGTCGTGTACGGCAGGTGTCCGATCCGTGTGCGCGCCAGTACTGTGAAAACAGTATGAAACGGATGGTCCGGGGTGATCTGTGGAGCTTCATCAACTACGCTACTTCGTGACGATCGCGCACGAGGGGAGCTTCACCTCCGCGGCCGCCCGCCTCTACCTTTCCCAGCCGTCGCTGTCGGTGCAGATCCGCAAGCTGGAGCAGGACGTCGGCGCTCGGCTGTTCGAGCGGACCGGCCGACAGATCGTGCTGACCGCGGCCGGGGCCGCGCTGCTCGAGCACACGGAGGTCGCGCTCGACGAACTCGAACGCGGTCGGGAACGGGTGGCCGAGGTCAGCGGTCTGCGCGAGGGTGAGGTGCGGGTGGGCGTGTTGCCCAGCATCGGTGCCCGGATGCTGCCCGACGTGCTGGCCGAGTTCCGGCGCGCGCACCCGCTGGTCGGGGTGCGGATCGTCGAGCACGACATCTCCCGGGAGTTCGAGCAGCTCGTGCGCTCCGGGGCACTGGATCTGGCGATAACTCGGATGCCGCTGACCCTGAGCGGGCTGTGCGTCGACGTGCTGATCCGCGAGCCGGTGCTGTTGCGGATTCCTGCCGAGCACCGGCTGGCCGGACGTGAGGAGGCCACGCTCGTCGAACTGGCCGGCGAGGATCTCGTCGGGATGCGTACCGGGTACGGGTTGCGTGACCTTGCCGACCGGCTGCTGGCCGAGGCCGGTGTCCGCCCGCGGGTGGTACTGGAGACCGGACAGTTGGCGATCGTGCACGGCATGGTGGCCGCCGGCATGGGGGTCGCGCTGCTGCCGAGACTGGCTGCGGGCGAAGGCCCCACGATCCCGCTCGCCGACCCCTGTGCGTTCCGTGAGCTGGGCGTGGTCTCGCGGGCCAGCGCGCACGTGTCACCGCCGGTACAGGCGTTCCGTCGGTTGCTACTGCGCACGGCGCGCGAGTGAGAGCGGAGCGCCGACCGCGTGTCTACAACCGGTGCACGACAGCTTCCCCGTCGCGCTCACCGGTCCAGCGGGCGACCGCGTCGGTGTCCACGTCGAGCAGGTCGAGAGCCCGGCCGGTGGTGTGCTCGACGAGGTCGTCGATGCTGCGTGGGCGCGTGTAGAACGCCGGCACCGGGGGCATGACGACCGCGCCGGAGGCGGTGACCTCGGACATCAGCCGTAGGTGCCCGGCGTGCAACGGGGTCTCCCGCAGCAGCAGCACCAGGCGCCGGCGTTCCTTGAGCACGACGTCCGCGGCCCGCACCACGAGCGACTCGTCGTAGCTGGAGGCGATCCCGGACAGCGTCTTCACGCTGCACGGGGCGACCAGCATCCCGGCCGTCCGGAACGAGCCGGAGGAGATCGATGCGCCCAGGTCGCCGTCGGAGTGCACGACGTCGGCGAGTGCGCGGACGTCGGCGACGCTGCGGTCGGTCTCGTAGCCGATGGTCGCCCGCGCCGCCTTCGTCAGCACCAGGTGCGTCTCGACGTCGGGCACCTCGCGCAGCAGCTCCAGCGCGCGGATCCCGTACACCGCCCCGGACGCCCCGGTGAGCGCGACGATGATGCGTCTCATCGGAGGTCCCCCAGCTCTGCGAGGTGGCGCTCGAGTGCCGAGGGGTCGGCCGGGGCCACCGTCATCTGCCGGTAGCGGTCCCGGTCGGCGGCCGGGACGGTGGCGTCGAGGCCCAGCTTCGCGGTGAGCCCCTGCTCGGCCGAGGGGTCCAGGCTGCTGCCCTTCGCGTTCGGCACCACCAGCAGGTCCCGGTCGGGTTGCGTCCGGGTGGCCACCGCCCAGGCGACCTGCTCGTCGTCGGCGATGTCGACGTCGTCGTCGACGACGGTGACCTGCTTGATCGTGGACGCGGTGAGGAACAGCGTCATCATCGCCGTGGTCGGCGCTCCCGGCGTGGGCCCGCGCAGCGCGACGACGGCGGTGAGCCGGCAGGACCCGGACTCGGGTAGCCGCAGCGCCGCCACGTCGAGCCCGGCCCGGCGCAGGGCCCGCAGGCAGGCCGCCTCGCGCGGGACGCCGCCGGCGTAGAAGTGCTCGCGGCCGCCGGAGAGGATCGTCTGGAACACCGGGGCGTCGCGGTGCCAGCCCTGCAGCAGCTCGATCACCGGGGCGGGGCCGCCGGGACCGTAGGTGCGCGGGTACTCCCCGAACGGCCCCTCGGCCCCGCGGCGTCCGGCCCGGAAGCGGCCCTCCAGCACGAACTCCGCCCGGGCCGGCACCAGCGCGTCCACGGTCGGGGCGGCGACCAGCTCGACCGGTGCGGCCAGCGCGTTGGCCACGGCGTAGTCGTCGAGCTCGCGGTCGGCGGGGGACTGGCTGGCCAGCACGAGCGCCGGGTGCACCCCGACCACCAGGGCGACGTCGAGGTCGCGCCCCGCCGCCTCGGCCTCGGTGAAGATCCTCCGCAGCCGCCCGGGCAGCAGCAGCGCACGCAGCTCCCGCTCGCCCGCGGCCAGCAGCCGGTTGATCGAGAGGTTCATCCGCCCACTGGCCGGGTCGCGGACCGCCAGCAGCGCCGAGGTCAGGTACCTGCCGCCGTCCTCGGAGTGCTGACGGGTCAGCGGCAGCGCCGAGAGCATCCGATCGTCGTGCATGCGGTTGGCCAGCACCGGAGCCTCGAACGCCTCCATCTCCGGGCAGGGCACCGGAGCGTCCAGGGCGGCGGCGAAGCGGTCGGCGACCCCGGCCGGTTCGCAGCCCAGTACCAGGCCGAGGTGCGTCCGACTCGGCACGGTGTTGCCCACCAGCGGGAACTCCGCGCCGATCACGTGGCCGAACTGCACGGCGCGTCGCCCGTCGGCGCGTGTCAGTACCGCGGCGACGTCCTGGTCCGGGTCGATCGGGGACCTCAGCCGGGCGAGCTCGCCGCGGCCGTCGAGCACGTCGAGCCAGGAGCGCAGGTCGGAGCTCACGTGAACACCCCACCGCCGTCGACGACGACGGTCTGGCCGGTGACGAACCCGGACGACGGCGAGGCCAGCCACATGACGGCGCCGACCAGGTCGTCCGGGGTCATCTCGCGGCCCAGCGCCCGCCCCTTCGCCGCCGCGGCGATGTAGTCGCCGGTGTTGAGCGTCCGGCTGGCGGCGTCACTGACCAGGCCGGGCGCAACGCCGTTGACGGTGATCGCGTCCGCTCCGAGCTCGCGGGCCGCGGCCCGGGTGAGACCGTCCACGGCCGCCTTGGACGCCACGTAGTGCGCGAACCCGGGCGCGCCCATCCGCGCCACGGTGGAGGAGATGCTGACGATCCGTCCGCCGCCGCGGGCGCGCATCGCCGGGGTCACCGCCTTGATCGCCTGCCAGGTGCCGCGCACATTGACCGTCAGCACCCGGTCCCAGGACTCGTTGGTGAGCTCGGTCAGGGGCGACTTGGTGCGCAGGCCCTGGTAGATCGCGGCGTTGTTGACCAGCGCGTCGATCCCGCCGAACTCGGCGCCGGCGGTGGCGACGACGGTCTCCCAGTCGGCGTCGGAGGTGACGTCGGCCGTCACGAACACGACCTTTCCCGCGCCGGCGGAGCTCACCTTGTCGGCCAGGGCGGTACCCGCGTCCGCGGCCCCGGCGACGTCGGTGGCCACGACGTTCGCGCCCGCCGCGGCGAACGCGGCGACGTAGTCGCCGCCGATCCCGCCGCCCGCGCCGGTGACGAGGACGGTGCGGCCCGCATGCTCGCTGCTCGGCTCATTCGTGCTCATCGTGATCCTCCCGGGAGGGCCTCCGGCCGGTCGGCCGCGGCGGTGGGTGACGGACTCGGAACGGCGTCGCGCGGGTCCTCGCGGTCGAGCGCGCCGCGCGTCTCCGGGACGAACGCCGCACCGAGCAGGAACAGCGCGACGACCACGGCCAGGAACACTGCCAGCCGGCCGGGGATGTCGGGCACGGTCGGGCTGGCGAGGCTCACGAACGTGGTGGTCAGCCCGCCGATGGCGAACCCGCCGTTCCAGATCAGGGCGGTCGCGGTGGCGCGCAACCGGGTCGGGAACAGTTCGTTGAGGAAGATCGGCACCGCGGCGATGGGGGCGTTGGCCAGCACCGTGATCAGCAGGCCGTAGCCGAGCAGCGCCCCGGTGTCGTCCGGGCCCAGCCCACCCATGGCCAGCGCGAGCAGCGGCAGAGCCACCAGGTTCACCGCGCCGGTGGCCAGGAACATCGGGCGGCGGCCGAACCGTTCGGAGGCGTGCCCGGCCAGCAACGCGATCGGCAGGATGGCCAGGCTGGTCCAGACCAGCAGCAGCCCACGCGCGCCCGTCGGCAGCTGGTTGATCTTGTCCAGGAACGTGGGCAGGTAGCCCGAGGTGAGGTAGTACTGCGCGCCTGCGCCGATCACCAGCGCGGCGGCCGCGACCAACGTCCGCGGACTCACCGCGGTCGGCAGCTCCCGGGCCCGGGCCGGCCGCTCCGGCGCCGCACCGGCGGCCCGCGCCCGCGCGGCGGCCCACACCGGGGACTCCTCGAGCAGCCGGAAGAACGCGAGGCTCGCCAGCGAGGCCACCAGCCCGGTGAAGAACATGATCCGCCAGCCCCACGCGTCGAACGCGGGTCCGGGGAACGCCGAGGACACGGCCAGGAACACCAGCGACGCGATCACGGCGCCGAGCCCGGGCCCGCCGCCGGCGACCAGCCCGGAGACCAGCCCGCGCCAGCGCTGGGGCACCGTCTCGGTGCCGAGGGTGTGGGTCGAGGCGACGACGCCGCCGACGAGCAGGCCCTGCACCAGGCGCAGCGCGACGAACACCAGCGGTGCGGCGACACCGATCGCGGCGTAGGTCGGCAGCGTGCCCATCAGGGCGGTGGCCAGACCGACGCCGCCCACGGTGACCAGCATGGTCTGCTTGCGGCCGTGCCGGTCGGCGTAGCGGCCGAACACCGCCCCGCCCAGCGGGCGCATCACCAGGCTCACCCCGAACGAGGCGAACGTGGCCGCGAGCGTGAGCGTGGGGCTGTCGGTGGGGAAGAACAGCGGGCCCACCGTGGAGGCCACGTAGAGCAGGATGAACAGGTCGAACAGGTCGAACGCGAAACCCACCGTGGACGCGGTCCCCGCGGTGACCATCTGACGGGTTGTCGGTGCGGGGGTCGGGGCTGGGCCGGGCATGGCGGCGCTCACCAGGTCACTGGCAGCCGCCGGACGCCGAGGTGGCGCCCTCCGCCCTCGAGCGGGTCGGTCCGCTCGACGTCGCCGTCCACCCGGAACCCGGGGATACGCTCCAGCACGACCTGGACCGCCGTGCGGATCTCGAGCTTGGCCAGGGCCATTCCGGGGCAGGTGTGGATCCCCGCGCCGAACGCGAGGTGCCGGTTCGGCCGCCGGTCGATCACGATCTCGTCGGCGCGGTCGAAGACCTCGGGATCGCGGTTGGCCGAGGCGAACAGCAGCAGCACCCGTTCACCCGCCTTCATCCGCTGACCGTGCAGGCAGGTGTCGGCCGTGAGCTGTCGCGGGAACCAGTGCAGCGGGGTCTCGTGGCGCAGGATCTCGTCGATCATGGAGGGAACCAGCTTCGGCTCGTCGAGCAGCCGCTGCTGCACGTCCGGGTGCTCGGCCAGGTACAGCAGGGTGTTGCCCAGCCCGAGCGCCGTGGAGTCGTGGCCGGCGTAGGTCAGGATGAACATCATGTTGGCGAGCTCGTCGTCGGTGGCTCCGAGCCGGTGGTTGGCCTCGAGGAGTCCGGTGAGGAAGTCCTCGCGTGGGTTCTCGCGGCGGTCGGCGAACAGCCCGACCCAGTACCGGCACACCCGCTCGATGATCTCCGGGCCGCGGGGGCCGGAGGCGTGGGTCAGGAACTCCTCGGAGTAGCCGCGGATTTCCTCGGTGTCCTCCGGACCCAGGTCGTAGAGCTGGGTGATGACCTCCAGCGGAAGCGGAGTGGCGAGCTCGGCGGCGAGCTCGGCGCGGCCCCGTCCGGCGAACCCGTCGACGAGGCGCTCGGCGATGGCGCGGACCGCCGGTTCCATCGTCTTCACCGCGGCGCCGCTGGTCAGCGGCGCGATGAGCTCGCGGAACCCGGCGTGTTCGGGCGGGTCGTGGTCGATCGGGGGGAACCGGCTCCCGGACACCGGGGGCAGGTAGACGCCGCCGGTCGAGGAGTAGGTCGTGTGGTCGGTCGCGGCGTCGCGGACGTCGGCGTACCGGGAGACCGACCAGTAGCCGCCGTGGCGCTCGCCGTGGGCGACCGGGCACCGCTCACGTAGCTCGGTGTAGGTCGCGTAGGCGCGTTCGGGGGACAGGCCGGGATCGTGCGGATCGAACTGCGGGAGGGCCCCGCTCAGTCTGCTCTCGGGCACCGTTGCCTCTTCTCGACGCTCGTTGCTCCACCCGCTGGGGCGGAGTGCTCCGAGTCTGCGAGGCGGACCGCTGCCCCGACGATGCGCAGTTGGCTATGCCAGCGATAGCCGCTCACCCACGGGGAACGAGGGACGGGCCCCACCCGGACGACTGTCGTCGGTGCACCGGAGTGCGTCTGCGTCACGGCGGACGCACACGTTCTCGCCCGCCCGCATGTGGATCGCGCGGTGGATCCCGTCGGAGTCGGTGAGCACCGGCTTCCAGACGATCTCCGCCGGAACCGCGCGCCCGAGCTCCTCGGCGATTGCCTGCGACTGCTCGATGACCTGCTTGAGTGTGTCCTCGCCGTACAGTCCCTGACTGCCGGTGAGGAACCAGATCTGCTTCACGCGTGCTCCTGTCTGCCCGTACACGTTCTGGTAGCGGTTGAAGAGAGCGTCGACGTCGTCGTGCGGGAGCGGGACGACCAGGCCGAGTTGGCGGGCGATGTGCGTGGAACGGGCGACGTCCTCGCACATCACGGCGGCTTTCACGGCCGCCTTCGCGTCCCGGCCGATGGAGAAGACGCCGTGGTTCTGCATGATCACGGCGCGGGAGCGGTGGCTCGTGAGGGTGTCGACGATGCCGCGGCCGATGGAGTCGTCGCCGATGCGGGAGAACGGGCCGAGTGGGATCGGGCCGCCGAACTCGTCGGCCATCGCCGTCAGCGCGCAGGGTATCGGTTCTGCCCGCGCTGCCCAGGCGCTCGCGTAGGTGGAGTGGGTGTGGACGACCCCGCCGACGCCCGGCAGGTGTCGGTAGACGTAGGCGTGGGCAGCGGTGTCGCTGGAGGGGGACAGGTCGCCGTCCACCAGCTCACAGTGCAGGTCGCAGGCCACGATCGCGTCGGGCGTCAGGTCGTCGTAGGAGACCCCGCTGGGGTTTGATCACCAACAGGTCGTGGCCGGGCACGCGTGCGGAGACGTTGCCCGCGGTCCAGACGACCAGCTCGTAGCGCACCAGGTCGGCGTGCAGGGCGGCGACCTGCTCGCGCAGCTTGTCGACCGCGGGCTTCGCGGAGCGGGGGATCACGCCGTCGCTCCCGGTCCCTGAATGGCCCTGGTCCGGATGGTGCGCAACCGGTGCAGCACGTCGTTCTGCCCTCGTCCGAAGTGGTCGTGCAGGCGGAGGTACTCCGCATAGAGCGCGTCGTAGGTGCGAGCGCGCTCCGGGTCGGGCCGGTAGGCCTCGCGGTGCACCGCGCCCATGGCGGCCGCTGCGGCGCGCACGTCGGCGTGGTGGCCCGCGGCCACGGCGGCGTGGACGGCCGAGCCGAGCGCGGGCCCTGCTCGGAGGCGATCGTGGACAGCGGCCGGTCGCACACGTCGGCGTAGACCTGCATGAGGAACCGGTTCTTCAACAGCCCGCCGGCGACGACCAGCTCCCGCACCGGCACGTCGGCCGTCTCGAACGCCTCGATGATCGTGCGGGTGCCGAAGGCCTGTCGGCAGGACCGTGCAGGCAGCGTCCGCTCGATAGCGCCGTGCTGGTACGGGTGCACCGCGGACGCGAGCTCGGCGCCGTCGGCGACGCGGACGACAACCGCGCGACCGGGCGGGGCCATGGGCTCATGTTGCCCCATCGGGAACCGCGGCCGTCCGGACCTCCCCGCGGCCTGTCCGCCCGGGTCGGCGGAACTACTGTTAGCGATCACTGAGCTCGGTCTGTTGAGCCTCCCTGAGCGGTCGGATCAACCGTAAAGCCAGGAACAGAGGCCGGGTCAACCCTTGACACTCCGAATGTTACCGCTCACAGTTTTCGCTGACCGAGCGATTCAAGGAGGACTCGCCTGATGGTTGACCCCTTTGCAGTGGTGGCCCTGTCACCCCGCACCTTCACCGTCAAGGAGCGCACTGACGCGCTCGCCAACGTGAAGCGCATCAACGAGTTCATGGACACCGCGGTGATGGTCGCGGCGTGGGAGGGGGCGCCCGTCAAGCTGGTCGTCGTCCCGGAGATGGCGATCCAGGGGATGATCCCCAACACCCCCGGCAACCGGGAGCGGGAGGCGCACTTCGCCGTTGAGATCCCCGGCCCGGAGACTGACGAGCTCGGCAAGAAGGCCCGTGAGCTCGACACCTACATCGCCGCCGAGCTGTACATGGTCCGGGACTCCGACTTCCCGGACCGCTATTTCAACGTTGCCTTCATCATCGACCCCAACGGCGACGTGATCTACAAGCGCTACAAGGCCACGAGCGACGCCTATGAGGGCGGCATGCTCGGCAACATGAACCCCCACGACATCTGGGACGAGTTCATCGAGAAGAAGGGTGGCGGCGACGTCATGGAGGCGATCTTCCCGGTCGCCCGTACGGAGATCGGTAACATCGGCATCGCGATCTGCCACGAGGGCGTCTACCCCGAGATCGCGCGGGGCCTGGCGATGAACGGCGCGGAGATCCTCATACGCCCGACGCTCATCGAGCCCGCGGTCATGAACGGCATGTGGGAGCTGCAGAACCGCGCCCACGCGGTGTTCAACTCCGTTTTCGTCGTCGCCCCGAACCTCGGCCCGGAGATTCGCGACGACGGAGGCCTCCAGGACCTCTTCGGCGGCCAGTCGATGATCGTCAATCCGCGCGGGCAGATCGTCGCCCAGCAGAAGGGCTGGGCCGCCGGCGACTCCTTCGTCTGCACCACGATCGACATCGAGGCGCTGCGCCGCTCCCGGATCGCCAACGGCCTCTACAACCAGTTCAAGGACCTGCGGACCGAGCAGTACCGGGCGATCTACGACAGGCCGATCTACCCGAAGAACCAGTATCTCGACGCGCCGCCCACCGAGGGCTGGCTCGCCCGTGAGGACGCCACCCGCGCCCGCAACATCGCGACGCTCGTCGAGCGTGGGGTGTTGGTGCCGCCGTCGAGCATGTCGAACGGCGCTGCCTCGGGCGCTGGGAACGGCAGGCCGATCACCGAGACCGCCGCGAGGACGTCCGACGAGGCCTGACGCCGACGGCTCCCGGTCGCGTTCCTTCGCGGCCGGGCGGCCGGGTGCATTCCTGCTGAACAGCGTCAACCGGCCGAACCCGGTCGTCTGGAGGACCACATGGAGAACAGAAGGCTCGGCCACACCAAGCTGGTCGTGTCCCCGGTATGCGTGGGCACGAGCCCGCTGGGCAGCTTCCCCGCCCAGTACGGGTACGAGGTCAGCACCGAGCAGGCCATCAGCACGCTGCGGAGGGTGTTCGAGGGTCCCTTCACCTTCATCGACACCTCCAACGAGTACGGCGGCGGGGAGAGCGAGCGCCGGATCGGGCAGGCGATGGCGCAGGCGGGAGGCCTGCCCCAGGACGTCGTCCTCGCCACCAAGGTCGATCCGCTCCCCGGCAGCACCGACTTCTCCGGCGACCGGGTCCGGGCGTCGGTCGAGGAGAGCCTGGAGCGGCTGGGCCTGGACCGCCTCCAGCTCGTCTACCTCCACGACCCGGAGAAGATCTCCTTCGCCGACGGCGTGGCCTCGGGTGGCCCGCTCGAGGCCCTGATCGGCCTGCGGGACCAGGGCGTGATCGACTACATCGGGGTGGCGGGCGGCCCCATCCCGCTCATGCTCCAGTACCTCGACACCGACGCGTTCGACGCCGTGATCAGCCACAACCGCTTCACCCTCGTCGACCAGTCGGCACTGCCCCTGATCGAGGACGCGCACCGGCGCGGCGTGGGCTTCGTCAACGGCGCCCCCTACGGCGGCGGCATGCTCGTCAAGGGACCCGACGCCCACCCGAACTACTGCTACGCCCCCGCGGGCGAGGCCACCCGGGACCGCGTGCGGGCGATGGAGCGCGTCCTCACCGCGGCCGGGATCCCGCTCGCCGCCGCCGCCCTGCAGTACTCGCTGCGGGAGGAGCGGATCGCCGCGACGATCGTCGGGATGTCCACCCCGGAGCGCGTGGAGCAGACGATCGAGCTTGCCGAATGGCCCATCCCCGCCGAGGTCTGGGCCGAGATCGAACCGCTCGCGGTCGTGGGGCGCTCGGGCCACGAGGTCTGACCTACCACCGCCCGCCGGGCTGTCACCAACCCCTTCTCTTCTCGTCCCGTGCACGAAGGAGTGCGTCCGATGAGTTCTGCCCGATGTCGATCTGGTCGTCGTGGTCGTCTGCTGCCATGGATTGCGGTGCTGGCCGCGGGTGCCCTCCTCCTCAGCGGGTGCAACCGTGCGGGGCAGGACTCCGCCAGCCCGCAGGAGAAGGCCACCGGCAAGGGGCTGGTGATCGGCTGGTCGCAGCGCGGGATCTCCGGCAGCGACTGGTTCAAGACGTTGGTCGCCGGGGGCGAGGCCGAGGCGGCGAAGATGGGCGCCGAGATCCAGATCCTCGACGCCAACCGCGAGACCACCCGTCAGAACGAGGATGTCCAGACCCTGATCAGCCGCGGCGTGGACGTGGTGGTCATGAATCCCAACGACCCACTGGGCGTGGCGTCCTCGGTCCAGGCGTTGAAGCAGGCCGGCATCCCGCTGGTCACGGTCAACTCGAACCTCGATCCGACGCTGGTCGGGGACACCTTCTGCTACGTCGCCGAGGATCAGGTCGCCACCGGCGCCCTCGCCGGCGAGGTCATCGCCCAGCGCGCGGTCGAGAAGTTCGGCGCGTCGGGCGAGATGAAGTTGGTCGGCGTCGGCGGCTACCCCGGTGACGTGCTCAGCGAGCTCCGCTACCAGGGCTTCATAGAGGGCTACGACAAGGTGATGTCGGCCCATCCCGCCGTGCGGACGACGGAGCTCCCGTTCCGCTACGGGGAGTGGTTGCCCGACCAGGCGCTCATCCCGGTCCGCGACGTGGCCACCGCCAACCCGGATCTGAAGATCGTCTACAGCGAGAGCGACGTCATGCAGGCCGGCATCCAGCAGGGCCTGCAGCAGGCCGGCCTGTGGGGTCCCGGAATCGTCGAGGGCTCCTACGACGGCGGGATGAACGCCGTCAAGGAGATGGTCGACAACCCCGACGGCCCGCTGCAAGCCACCGCGTCCAACCAGCCCTGGGACCAGGGTGCCGAAGCGGTCCGGATGGCGCTGTCCGCCTTCAACGGCGACGCGAGCGCCTGCCCCGGCGGGAGCAACTACGTCGAGACCACCGTGGTCACCCCGGGGAACGCGGCCGAGTACTTCAAGCCGGAGGACACCTACGTGCGATCGCGGGAGAACAGCTGATGGCGCACCAGCAGGGGACGAGCCGGCAGGAGTCCGTTGCCCTTGTCCACTTCAACGACGAGGAGGCCCGCACGGTCGAGGCGCTGGCCGAGCGGATCATCCCGGGCGACGGCGACAACGCGGGCGCGACCGACGCCGGGGTCGTGTACTACATCGACCAGGCGATCGCCGGCTTCAGCACC
Source organism: Pseudonocardia nantongensis (assembly GCF_046546495.1). NCBI lineage: Bacteria > Bacillati > Actinomycetota > Actinomycetes > Pseudonocardiales > Pseudonocardiaceae > Pseudonocardia > Pseudonocardia nantongensis. The sequence continues at coordinate 76,767 of NZ_JBKGXT010000014.1, forward strand.
GATCTGCAGACGGTCTACCGGCGGGGGCTGCGCGAGCTCGACGCGCTGTGCCGGCGCGAGCACGGCGCCCCGTTCACCGACCTCGACGCCGACACCCAGGACGACGTGGTGCGCCGGCACCTCGGACCCGAGATCCTGCCGGCGGACTCGTTGCAGTTCGGCCCGTCCGACCAGCCCGGCGGCGCGGTGCTGCTGCGCTTCTTCGCCGTCGTCCGCGAGCACACCGTCGAGGGCTTCTTCTGCGATCCGGCATACGGCGGCAACCGCGGCGCGGTGGGCTGGAAGCTCGTCGGGTTCCCCGGGGCGCACTGGGGCTACACGGCCGAGCAGATGGGTCCCGGCGTCGACGCCCGCTCGATCCCGATCAAGACCCTCTCGGACCTGCGGAGCGAGCTGCCGAGCCTGCCGCCGAACGAGAACTTCACCCGCAACGAGCCGAAGACGGAGTGCTGATCGCCCATGCCCGAGAAGAAGCACGACGTCATCGTCGTCGGCGCCGGGGCGTCCGGCGCGATCGTGGCCTCGGAGCTGGCGCAGGAGGGCTTGGCGGTCCTGTGCCTGGACAAGGGCCCACGCTTCTCCACCGAGGATTTCCGCCTCAAGCAGGACGAGATCCGCTACTACGCCCGTGGTGCGCTCGTGCCGTCGATGAAGACCGACCCGCTGACCTGGCGGGAGACCAGCGGCGACGGCGACGGTGAGCCGGCACCTTGGGCGGACGGCCCACTCGGCACGGCGAACCCCCTGCACCTGCCGCCGTCCCTCGGCACCGGCGGCGGCTCGATCCACTGGGGCGGGGCGTGCTGGCGGTTCCGGGAGAGGGAGTTCCGGATGCGCAGCTCGATCGAGGAGCGCCTCGGCGCGAACGCGCTACCGGAGAACCACACCCTGGTGGACTGGCCGATCAGCTACGCCGACCTCGAGCCGTACTACGACAAGGTGGAGTGGGAGCTGGGGATCTCGGGTCGCGGCAGCAACGTCGTCGACCGGCCCGAGCTGGACGAGAATCCGTGGGAGGCCCCGCGTGCCCGGGACTACCCGATGCCCCCGCTGCGCCAGGGCACCGCGGACATCGATTTCTCCGACGCCTGCAGCCGGCTGGGCTACCATCCGTTCCGCACGGCCGCGGCCATCGCCTCCGAGCCGTTCAAGGGCCGCTCGGGCTGCACGTACTGCGGTTTCTGCCACGGCTATCCGTGCCACGTCGACGCGAAGACCTCCACCCACGTGGCGTCCCTTCCGGCCGGGGTCGAGAGCGGCAATCTCGAGATCCGCGACTTCTGCCGGGTATACCAGGTGAACCGCTCTGCCGACGGCTCGCGCGTCATCGGCGTGTCCTACCTAGACCCGAACGGCCACTCGGTCGACGTCGAGGCCGACCGCGTCGTGCTGGCCTGCTACGCGCTGGAGAACGCCCGACTGCTGCTGGCATCGGGCATCAACCGCAACGGCCAGGTCGGCAAGCATCTGATGACCCACGCCTTCGGCTTCTTCCTGGGCCTGACGAAGGAACCGTCCAACCCGTTCATGGGCACGCTGGTCGCGTCCACCTCCATCGAGGACTTCAGCGGTGAGTTGGTGCACGAGCACGATCCGTCCGTGCTCTGGGGCGCGCCGATCATCAGCTGGCCGGGCGACTATCAGCCGATCGAAATCGCCCACGGCATGCCGGGCACCGCTCCCCGGTGGGGGGCGGGCTTCCGCGACTGGATGCGGGACAACTACGCCCACGTCTGGTCGATGTACTCCCAGACCGCCAACATCCCGACCACCGAGACCTATGTCGATCTCGACCCGAACCGCACGGACCCGTGGGGCCAGCCCGCGCTGCGGATGACGCACGGGTGGGGCGAGCACGACCAGCGGATGGTCGAGTTCCTGCTCACCAAGAAGCGCCTGATCGCCCGGGAGATGGGATTGACGACGTGGTGGGAGGAGACCACCAAGCCCGCCTACCACCTGTCCACTCACGAGGTCGGCACGCACCGGATGGGGGAGGACCCGGCCACCTCGGTGGTCGACGTCTTCGGCCGGTCGCACGAGTGCGAGAACCTCTACATCATCGGCGGTGGCCAGTTCCCCAGCTACCACGGCTACAACCCCACCGAGACGATCTGGGCGCTGGCCTACATGACCGTCGACCGGATGCTCGACCGGCCGCTGCTGACCAGCCACGTACCTTCCGATCAGTTCGCGGCAGGCCGCTCGGCGCTCCTCCTGGCCGGCGGTGGCGGTCGTGTCGAGTGATCCGGCCTGGGCGGAGCGGGCGAGCTTGCGCGACGCGCCCGAGGAGCTACGGGTCGACGGCGTCACGAAGGGCTACCTCGGGGTTCAGGCGCTCGCGGGCGTCGACATCAGCGTGGTACGCGGCAGCATCCACGCCCTCGCCGGACAGAACGGCGCCGGCAAGTCGACCCTGGTGAAGATCCTCTCGGGGGCCGAGACGCCCGACGGCGGCACGGTCTGCGTCGGGGGCCGCGCGGTGCGCCTGCGCTCCCCCCAGGACGCCCAGGACGCCGGCATCCAGACGATCTACCAGGAGCTCAGCCTGGTGCCGCAGCTGTCCGTGGCGGAGAACATCTTGCTCGGGGACCTGCCGCGCAAGGCTTTCCCGGGGGTCGACTGGCCGACGATGCGGCACCGGGCGACCGACGCGCTCGACCGGGTCGGGTTCGCCCTGGACGTGCGCGAGCCGGTCGGCAATTTCTCCGTCGCAGAGCAGCAGGGAGTGGAGCTGGCCAAAGCCCTGCACAAGGAGGCGCGAGTGCTGCTGCTGGACGAGCCGACGTCCGCACTACCGCCGCCGGACGTCGCACGGCTCTTCCAGGTGCTGAAGGCGCTCGCCGAGCAAGGCGTGACGATGCTCTACATCTCCCACCGGATGGACGAGCTCTACGAGCTGTGCGACGCCGTCTCGGTGCTGCGCGACGGCCGGCTGGCAAAAACCGTCGCCACCGTGGACAGCACCCCGTCGCAGGTCGTCTCCGAGATGGTGGGCAAGAGTCTCAAGGGGTCGCTCGCCGAGGCGGCGCTGAGCGGGGAGCGCAGCCCGCGCCTCGGTCCCGGTCACGACGGCACGGTCCTGATGTCGGTCCGTGACGTCGGCCAGGAGGGGAAGCTCGACGACATCTCCTTCGACCTGCACCAGGGTGAGGTGCTGGGCATCGCCGGGCTGATCGGCAGCGGCCAGTCCGAGCTGGCCTCCGTCCTGGCCGGGACCCGCGGACGGGACAGCGGCGAGATCACCCTCGACGGCCGCCCGGTTGCGCTGGCCTCGCCCCGCGAGGCGATCAGGGCCGGGATCGGGCTCCTGCCCCAGGACCGCAAGACGCACGGCTTCGTGCCGGACATGAGCGTGGCGGGCAACATCACCCTGGCCAGCCTGCCGATGTTCAGCCGGCTGTCGGTGCGAAGCGACCGCAAGGAGAACGCCGCCGCAGCGCGCCTGGCCGAGCGCCTGGACATGAAGATCTCCAGCGTCGCCCAGCCGATGAAGACCCTGTCCGGCGGCACCCAGCAGAAGGCGATCCTGGCCCGCTGGCTGGTGCGCTCGGCCCGGATCCTCGTCTGCGACGAGCCCACCCGCGGAGTGGACGTCGGGGCGAAGGAGGACATGTACGAGCTGATCCGCGACTTCGCCCGCCAGGGAGGCACCGTGGTCATCGCCAGCTCGGAGATCTCCGAGGCGATGATGTGTGACCGCGTGCTGGTGGTAGCGCGCGGCCGTGTCGTCGCCGAGCTCGACCACGACCAGATGGACCCGCACGGCGAGGCGATCGTCGCCCGCTTCGGCTGACCCGCGCCTCGCGCGCTCCCGGCCGGCCCGGGCAAGCCCACCGAATCCACGGCACGAGGACGTGCCGCCCGCGCAGCAGAGGTGCGAGATGGTTGACCAGCATGTGAACAGCAGCCGCGACGTGACCGCGCCCGCGGCGCGCCCCGGGGTACTGGCCGCGCTGCGGAAGGCCCTCCCGCAGAGCTACCTGCTCCTGGTCCTGATGGCGATCATCGTGATCGGGTTCATCGCCTCCCCGGACTTCCTCACCACCCGCAACGCGACGAACGTCATCACGTTCTCCGCGATCGTCGCGGTGCTCGCCGTTGGCCAGTTCTTCGTGGTCCTCACCGGCGGCATCGACCTGTCGGTCGGCTCTGTGGTCGCGCTGTCGACGGTGGTCACCGCGCTGATGCTGCAGCAGGGGCAGCCCGCCGGCGTCGCGGTCGTGATCACCCTGGCCGTCTGCGGCCTGGTCGGCCTGCTCAACGGCGTGCTCGTGGTGTGGCTGGGCATCGCGCCGTTCATCGCCACGCTGGCGATGCTCAGCATCGTGCAGGGTCTGAGCTACATCATCCAATCGACGAGCCTGATCCAGATCACCAACACCACCTTCGTGGGCTGGTTCTCCGACGGCGCCGTCCTCGGCGTCCCCAATCCAGTGCTGATCTTCGTCGCGGTGACGCTGCTGGCCGCCTTCGCGGCGCGCTTCTCCACGTTCGGCCGCCGGCTCTACGCGGTCGGCGGCAACCGCGAGGCCGCCCGCCTGTCCGGCCTGCCGGTCAGCCGCGACCTACTGCTGACCTACGCCCTCTCCGGGCTGCTGGCCGGGCTGGCCGGGCTGCTCGCCGCGGCGCAGTTGCTCCAAGGCAGCTCGCTGATCGGCCAGGGCTACGAGCTGGACGCGATCGCGGCCGTCGTGGTGGGTGGAGCCTCGCTGTTCGGCGGCAAGGGCAGCCCGGTCGGCGCGGTGATCGGCTGCTTCATCATCTCCATCATCACGAACATCATGAATCTGATCGGAGTGTCCTCCGACCCGCAGCTCGTGATCAAGGGCATCGTCATCGTCGTGGCGGTGTTCCTGTCCAGCGCAGGCGGCGTCGCCCGCGTCTCCGGCGCTCTGTCGGGCGTCCTGGACCGGCGACGGCGGACCGCAGGAGGGAGAGCGACATGACCCGTGGAGGGCCCGGCAGCCGTCCCCCCGTGATGCGCGACGTCGCCCGCCTGGCCGGCGTCTCCCATCAGACCGTCTCCCGGGTCCTCAACGACCACCCGCAGGTCCGGTCCGAGATCCGCGAGCGCGTGCGGGCGGCGGTGGAGCAGCTGGGTTACAAGCCCAACACCACCGCCAGGGCACTGGCCTCGCGCCGCACGATGAATCTCGGCGTGGTCGTCGCCGGCTCCTTCCAGTACGGGCCGACGACCATGCTGCTGAGCATCGCCGAGACCGCGCGGCGGGCCGGGTACGCCACCCGATTACTCAGCCCGGGGACCATCGACCGGCCAAGCATGCAGGACGCCCTCGACCAACTCGTCGACGACTCCGTGGACGGCATCGTCGTGATCGCCCCGGTCACCGCGGCGGCCAACGCCGTCGAGGGCTTGACCACCGACGTCCCGCTGGTGATGTTCGAGCCGGCGATGGACAACGGAACCACGATCGTCGCGATCGACGAGAGCCTCGGCGCACGCCTGGCCACCCGGCACCTGCTGGAGCGGGGGCACCGCACGGTGCACCACGTCAGCGGCCCGGACGGGTGGCTCGGCAGCGAGGCGCGCATCCGTGGCTGGCGGGAGGAACTCTCCGCCGCCGGCCGCGTCGCGCACGCCAGTTACGCCGGAGACTGGAGCTCGGAGTCGGGCCACGCGGCCGGGCGACGGATCGCCGCCGACCCGGACGTCACCGCGGTCTTCGTGGCCAACGACCAGATGGCGCTCGGTGTCCTGCAGGCGCTGGCCGACGCCGGCCGGGACGTCCCCGGCGACGTCAGCGTCGTCGGCTTCGACGACACCCCGGAGTCCGGCTTCTACCGGCCCGCGCTGACCACAGTGCGGATGGACTTCGCCGAGGTCGGCCGCCGGTGCGTGGAACGTCTCCTGGGGCTGATCAGGGACCAGCCACTGCAGCCGCAGCCTTCGGTGCCGCCCGAGCTCGTGCTCCGCGCCAGCACCGCCACGCCCCGGCGTTGAGCCCACATCCCCGAACCTCGAAAAGAGGACCCAGCACGATGGACACGCAGGACAAGTCAGGCCCGACCCGATACGGGATCGTCGGGAGCGGCTGGCGCACGGGATTCTTCCTGCGCCTGGCGCAGGCGATGCCCGAGCGCTTCACCGCGACCGGCGTCGTCACCCGCACCGCGGAGCGCGGGGCGGAGGTCGAGGCGCAGTGGGGCGTCCCGACGTTCCGCACGGCGACCGAACTGGTGGCCGCCGACCGGCCGGACTTCGTGATCGTCTCGGTGCCCTGGGAAGCCGCCCCCGCCGTCACGGTTGAGCTGGTCGGGCTGGACGTGCCGGTGCTCAGCGAGACCCCTCCTGCCCCCGACCTCGCAGGGCTGCGGGAGCTGTGGGCCGCGGTGGGCGGCAGTGGGCTGGTCCAGGTGGCCGAGCAGTACCTGATGATGCCCGCGCACGCCGCCCGATGGGAGGTGGTCCGCACGGGCACGATCGGACGCCCCTCGTCCGTGCAGGTCTCGTCCACGCACCTTTACCACGCCGTCTCGATGATCCGGCTGATGCTCGATGTCGGCTTCACCGAGACCGAGGTGACCTCCCGAGTGTTCACCGCGCCGCTGGCCGACCCGCTGTCCCGGGAGGGCTGGACGGGCGGCGTCGAGCCGGCGCCGGCCGCGACGACGCTGGCGACGATCGACTTCGGAGAGGGCCGGTCGGGCCTGTACGACTTCACCGACAACCAGTGGTTCAACCCGCTGCGTAGCAACCGAATCGTGGTACGCGGCAGTCAAGGGGAGCTGGTGGACGACCGGGTCATCCGCCTGGCCGACCCGGTCACCGCGATCGAGTCGCACCTGGTGCGGCGCCAGACCGGGATCGACCTGAACCTCGAGGGCTTCGACCTGGACCACATCAGCTTCGACGGTCGGATCGTATACCGGAACCCGTACCAGGGGGCGCGCCTGGCCGAGGACGACATCTCGGTGGCCACCGCTGTGGAGCGGATGGGCGCCTGGTGCCGCGGCGAGGGCGAGCAGCCCTACCCGCTCGCCGAGGCCTGCCAGGATCACCTGATCAGCCTCGCGATCGAGGAATCCGCGCGCACCGGCCGGACCGTTCACACCTCGCGGGAGGCGTGGGCCCGATGAAACGATCCCCGCTGAGCTTGATCTTTAAGCTTGGCTGTTCGGCTCGTCGCGGCGGTAGTCGCGCGTTTCCGACGTCGTGGTGGGTGGCGCGGTGCCGGTTGTGGGAGCCGGGTGGGCGGCCGGGGCCGGGTCGGCTGGGTTTCGGTGCTCTGGCGGGACGGCTGGTCTTCGTGCGCAGCTGACGACGGTGTTCTCGGTCGGCCTGGCGGCGTTCATGACCGCCGTCCTGGTGGGTGGCGGATCGCCGACTCGATCACCCCACGTCCGATGGCTGTGGTTGGCAGTCGGCACGGTCGCGGGTCTACTCGGAAGCGCAGCGGCGTCGTCAGTGCCTACGCGGTCGGCACCGCGATCGTCGCCCCTGTCGCAGCCGCCCTGATCGATGCGCTCGGCCGCAGCTGGACGTCCGTTCTGTTGGCTACCGCCCTCGGTGTCCTCTTCGTCGTGGCGGCCGTCCTGCTTCCCGCTGAGGCGGCAACCGCGTCGACAGCTGAGTCCGGTCCGGACGACCGACCGACGCCGCGCGGTCCGGTCCTCGCTCTGTGGCTCGCCTTCGGGCTCGGGAGCGTCGTGGCGCATTCATCCCTCCGGATCGGGTGGCGCGCCGGCGGGAGCGCGACGCGCGTCCTCGGCGAGCCGCGCGAGGCAGGTGGTGACCCGCTGGCAGTGCTCGGCGGGCGCAGGCCCGTCTCGGCGGATGCGGGCGAGGAGTGCGGTGGCGATCGTGTGCAGTTTGGTGTTGGTGTGCTGGGAGAGCCGGACCAGCAGGGCGAAGGCGTCCTCGTCACTGATCCCGTAGTGCGATACCAGGACGCCCTTCGCTTGACCGATGACATCGCGGGTGCGCAGGGCCTGGGTGAGGCCCTCGATGCGGCGCTGCAGTTCGGCCACGTTGCCGGCCGGGTCGACCGCACTGGCCGGGTTGATCGCACACGGTTGCGGTCTGTGCGGCGGGGAGCCCGACGGTGCCACGGCTGCCTCCGGAGGGGTCGGCGGCGAGTTGTCGGATCGACGCTAAGCATCGGCGGCCGTGCGGTGCGAGCCGCTTCCCGCCGGGCCGCGGGCCGATATCCGAACCCCTGAACATCAGCTGTCCCCTCTTGGTGGCGGCGGGGTGCTGACCCATCAGGGGCAGGCCACGACCTCGTCGGGTCGGTTCCGATGGCGGTATCCCGCGCGCCCGGTGCCCTTCTACGGTGACGCATTCGTCGACATGGCCCGGCTCGTGGCTGTGACGTCGAGAGCGTCTCGTAGTCGAGGGGCGGCGCGTTGAGCCACCACAGCGCCCCGTCGAGCCCGGATGAGCCGCGGTTTGGCGCCGTGGGGTGATGTAGGTGTGTCATGATCGAGCGCGACCAGCCGATGATCGGTTCCCCGCTGGTGCACACCAGCGACCTCGGCGAGCTGGTCGACAAGGTCACCCGGCTCTTGTCGAGCCACACCGTCTGCCCGGCGCGTTCGGGGGGGTTCACCGCCGACGTCGAGGGGTTCCAGGGTCCGGAACTGTCGATGTTCCATCTGGATTACCGGATGCCGCTGCGGATGCGGGCTGCCCGGCTCGATGACTACCTGGCCGTGTGTCTGCCGCTGACGGGGTCGATGGGCGTGGCCCACAAAGGGGTGTCGTTCCAGGCAGTGGCGGGAGCGCGAGGGTTTCTGGGCACTCCGGACGCGGAGCTGGTCATGGACTGGGACGAGCAGCTGACCCTGCTGGTGCTGCGGGTCGAGCTCACGCCTCTGCGGCGCATGGCCGCCCGGATGATCACCGACATACCCGGTCAGGTGGACGGGCTGGACTTCGAGCCGGTCATGGACTCCGGCACGGTCGTCCCGGCGGCCCTGAGCCAGGCGCTGCTGCTGGCGAGACTGGTCGGGGCGGCCCAGGGCCGGGAGGTCAACCCGCTGGCCGCCGCCCAGCTGCGCGAGCAGGTGCTGGGCACCCTGTTGCTGGGGCAGCCGAACTCGTGGTCGCGGGTGCTGTGCTCGGGCGCCCAGCGGCGCTCGGCGCGCTCCACGATCCGCGACGCGGCCGAGTACATCGGCCTGCACGCCCACGAGCCGCTGAGCATCGCCGGGATCGCCCGGGCGGTGGGGCTGTCCGAACGGGCGTTGCAGGCCGGGTTCCGACGCGAGTTCGACCTCTCCCCGAAGCAGTACCTGCAGCAGATCCGGCTCGATCGCGCCCACGACGAGTTGGCCGCCGCCGGCCCCGATGTGCGGGTCATCGACGTCGCCCACCGGTGGGGCTTTACCAACGCCGGGCGCCTGGCTGCCGCCTACCGGCGTCGCTTCGCCACCACCCCTTCCGCCACCTTGTTTCACGCGACCCCACCCTGAGCCCACCGTGAGTCCGCCGGGGACGGCGGGTGGCGGGGCGGGGAGTGGCTGGTGCGGGTTCCGGCCGGTCGATGCGCGGATTCCGTCTCGGGAGCGCCCGGGGCCGATCCCTACTGTCGTGTCTCGAGCCCGGTGCGTCGCTCACACGACGTCGACTGCACCCGAGATCGCCGTCGCTACCGGGGCGAGCCGGGCAGCACCGTCGACACGACGACACGACTCTGCTCGGTCGAGCCACACCGTCCATCCGGCGCTCGGGGTTTACCGCCCACGTCGAGAGGTATCCGGCCTGCAGCCTGACCAATGGAACGAGAGGTGATGGGTGATGGCTGACGAACTCAATGGCCGCCGGGTCGCGGTGCTGGCCGCCGACGGTGTCGAACAGGTCGAGTACGAACAACCGCGCCAGGCGGTGGAGCGGGCCGGTGCGCAGGTCACGCTGCTCTCGATCCACACCGGCGAGATCCAGGCGATGCATGGCGACATCGACAAGGGCGACACCTTCACCGTCGACGGGCTGGTCTCTGACGTCTCACCGCAGGACTTCGACGCCCTGATCCTGCCGGGCGGCACGGTCAACCCCGACCAGCTGCGGGTCAACTCCGCGGCGGTGGGTTTCGTGCGGGACTTCGTGGGCTCGGGCAAGCCGGTCGGGTCGCTGTGTCACGGACCGTGGACATTGGTCGAGGCCGATGTGGTCCGCGGCCGCACGTTGACCTCGTTCCCCAGCATTCGCACCGACATCCGCAACGGCGGCGGCAACGTCGTCGACGAGGAGGTCGTCACCGACCAGGGCCTGGTCACCAGCCGCGACCCCAACGACCTTGGCGCGTTCTGCTCCAAGATCGTCGAAGAGTTCGCCGAAGGCCGCCATCCCGCGCCCACTCAGTCCTGAACCGAGCACCCGCGAGCTAGCTAGGAGACGATCAACATGAAGGCACTGGTCTACAACGGGCCCCGCGACGTCGCAGTCTCCGATGTCGACGACGCTCGGGTCGAGAAGCCCACCGACGTATTGGTGCGGATCACCGCGACGAATATCTGTGGGTCGGATCTGCACATGTATGAGGGGCGGACCGACTTCGAGCAGGGCCGCGTCTTCGGCCACGAGAACGTCGGCGAGGTGATCGAGGTCGGCTCCGGGATCGACAAGGTCGCGGTCGGGGACATGGTCTCGGCGCCGTTCAACGTCTCCTGCGGGCACTGCGAGAACTGCGAGCACGGGCTGACCAACTACTGCCTGGTCGCCAACGTGGAGGGGATGGCCGGCGGCGCCTACGGGTTCGCCGACATGGGCGGCTGGGTCGGCGGGCAGGCCGAGCTGCTGCGCATCCCGTGGGGTGACTTCCAGTGCCTGCGCCTGCCCGAGGACGCCCGCGAGAAGCAGAACGACTACGTGATGCTCTCCGACATCTTCCCCACCGGCTGGCACGCGGTGGAGATGTCGGGGATGAAGCCCGGCGAGACCATCGTGATCTACGGCGGTGGCCCGGTCGGGTTGATGGCCGCCCTCTCGGCCATCACCAAGGGCGCGGCGAAGGTGATGGTCGTCGATCGCCATCCCGATCGGCTGCGACTGGCCGAACAGATTGGAGCGATCGCCATCGACGACTCGAAGGCCTCCCCGGTCGATCAGGTCATGGAGCTGACCAAGGGTGTCGGTGCGGACCGCGGCGCGGAGTGTGTCGGCTATCAGGCCCACGACCCCCAGGGTAACGAGGACAACGCGGACACCCTGAACAAGCTGGTCTCCTCGGTGCGGTTCACCGGTGGGATCGGCACCGTCGGGGTGTTCGTCCCGCAGGATCCCGGCGGCCCGGATGAGCTGTCCCAGCAGGGCAAGGCCCGCTTCGATTTCGGCAATTTCTGGTTCAAGGGCCAGCAGATGGGCTGCGGGCAGGCCCCGATCAAGCGCTACAACCGTCACCTGCGCAACCTCATCGCCGCCGACAAGGTCAAGCCGTCGTGGATCGTGTCCCACAACATGGCGCTGGAGCAGGCCCCGGACGCCTACAAGCACTTCGATGCCCGCGAGGACGGCTGGACCAAGGTCGTGCTCAACCCCGCGTGACCCACCGGGCCGAGAACCGGGTGTCGCTGGAAACGGAGATCAACGACAGGTCGAGACAGTGGCCCTCGACGATGCCCGCAGGGTTATCGCCGCGGGCGAGCAGAAGGCCCGCGAGATCGGGTCTCCGAGCAACGTGGCGGTGGTCGACGCGGGCGGGAATCTGGTCGCACACATCCGGATGGACGACGCCTGGATGGGCAGTATCGACATTTCGATCAACAAGGCGTTCACCGCGCGGGGCTTTCGACACCTCGACCGGTGAACTCGCGAAGAACTCCCAGCCCGGCGAGCAGTTCTACGGCATCAGCGACTCCAACCACGGCCGCGTGATGATCTTCGCCGGAGGTTTGCCGCTGCGCGGGAGCAACGGGAACGTCGTCGGCGGGGTCGGAGTCTCCGGAGGCACCGGTGAGCACGACCAGATCGTCGTCGAGGCGGCCGAGGCCGCATTCTGACCCCCACGACGTTATTGGAAGGAGACCGATCATGGCTGAACCAGTGACCGCGGGCCTTCTCGTGCGTATCGAGGCGCTGCCAGGCCGAGAGAAAGACGTCGAGGACTTCCTCCTGCACGGGCTGAGCCTCGTGCAGGACGAACCCGACACCGTGCGGTGGTTCGCCATCCGATTCGGGCCCTCGTCGTTCGGCATCTACGACGCGTTCCCCGATGACTCCGGGCGCCAGAAACACCTGGCCGGTCAGGTCGGGCAAGCCCTCGCCGACAACACCGGCACCTTGTTCGAGCAGCCCACCATCGAGCCCGTCGACGTCATCGCCGAGAAGCCACCGATCTGACCAACCCACCATCGCCCCTGGCTGATCCGGTAACCGGGCGGCCTGCGCCGTTCGGGGGCAAACTGGATGTACCGCGGACCGCTGCTCGTCGAGATGGCCCACCTGTGGCCGAAGCCGATCAGACCCGGCGTGACATCGGTTTCGACCGCATGCCGCTCGGCGCGGGCCGGCGCGGGAAACGTCAAGGAGACCGGGCAGCGCCGTCACCGACCCGCAGTGGCCAGTTCGCCTGATCCGGCGGCGTCGCGGTCGGGTGGGTCGCGATATGCGGGCAGAAACCGTTGCGAGGCAGGAGAAGACGATGAGCAAAGTGGTGGACGCCGCGACCGGGGTACCGAAGTGGGCGGTCGGGGCGCTGCGAGGGCTGGTCGGGTCCGCCGACCGGCGTCCCGATGGGGCTGATGGCCCCGGGCGGTGGCTGGTGGTCACCGTCTACCGGAAGCCGGAGGACGTCCAGACCCAGGTGGACGGTTCCGGTCCGTTGAGCCGGATGCGCAGCGAGATCGAGCTGACGGTGCGACCGGCGCCCGGTGACAAGGGCGCCGAGCTGGCCGCTCGCCCGACCGCCCCCGACGGCGGATCGGTCGACATGCGCCGCCGGCTTCGCGCTGCGTTGCGCGAGACCAAGTCGATCCTCGAGTGCGGCGAGGTGGTCGAACCGTCCCGCCCGGGCTCGAGCCACCCGGGCCTGGCCGGACAACTGCTGCGTGCGGTCACCGCGCGGGCGTGGGGAGAGGGGCGGCTGTGAAGGCACTGTGCTGGGAGGGCGTCAACAAGCTCGCGGTGGAGCGGGTCCCCGACCCGCGGATCCAGAACACCCACGACGTGATCGTCAAGGTCCGCTACACCGCGTCGTGCGGGTCGGACCTGCACCTGCTCGGCGGGTACATCCCGGCCATGGAGGCCGGCGACGTGATCGGGCACGAGTTCATGGGCGAGGTCGTGGAGATCGGCCCCGACGTGACCAGGCATCAGGTCGGGGACCGGGTGGTCGTGGTGTCGTTCATCGGCTGCGGCACCTGTTGGTACTGCGACAACGACCTGTGGTCGCTGTGCGACAACACCAACACCAACCCCGGCATCGGCCAAGCGCTGTGGGGCTACGAGCCCGGCGGCATCTTCGGCTACTCCCACCGCCATGGGCGGGTTCATGGGCAGCCACGCCGAGTACGTCCGGGTCCCGTTCGCCGACCACGGTGCCTTCACCGTTCCCGAACAGGTCGACGACCTGTCCGCGGTGTTCGCCTCCGACGGGGTCCCCACCGGCTGGATGGGCGCGGACCTCGGCGGCGTCCAGGCCGGGGACACCGTCGCGGTGTGGGGCGCCGGCGGGGTCGGGCAGATGGCTGCCCGCGCGGCCACGCTGCTCGGCGCGGAACAGGTCATCGTCATCGACCGGCTCCCCGAGCGGCTGGCCATGACCGCGACCCATGTCGGGGCACAGACCCTCGACTACAGCCGCACCGACGTCGGCGCCGAGCTGCGTGAGCGCACCGGGGGACGGGGCCCGGACGTGTGCATCGAGGCCGTCGGCCAGGAGGCGCACACCTACGGCCCGGAGTACCTCTACGACCAGGTCAAGCAGCAGCTACGTCTGGAGAACGACCGGCCGATCGCGATCCGTGAGGCGGTCATGGCGTGTCGTAAGGGCGGGTCGGTGTTCTCCCTCGGGGTGTTCGCCGGCCTGGTCGACAAGTTCCCGCTCGGCGCGCTGATGAACAAGGGCCTGACCCTGCGCGGCGCCCAGCAGCACGGGCAGCGCTACCTACCGATGCTGCTCGACCGCATGGCCAACGGCGAGATCACCACCAGCCACCTGGCCACCCACGTCCTGTCACTGGACGACGGGCCACGCGGCTACGACATCTTCAAGAACAAGGAAGACGGCTGCGTCCGGGCGGTCTTTCAACCCTGACACTCCCTCGACCTCGACGGCGACCGCCACCCACTCGCGAGGAGATTCGTGTACACCCACACCCGGCGCCTGCAGTACCAGGCGAGCCCCGAACGCCCCGACCCCGTCTACGCCGCCAAGCTCCAGGAACTCATCGACGGGCAGTACGGCGAGATCACCGTGACGATGCAGTATCACCCCGGCCTCCACGATGGGACGCGGCGATGGTCGTAGTTCGTCACGGAAATACAGCATTTTCGCTCTCGTCGAAATGCTTGAGAGCGAATTCGCGGGATGATTCGACATGCTCGGCCATGAGCCGCTCGGCCAGCTCGCTGTCCTGCGCTCGTAGGGCCTCGAGAATATCGTGGTGCTGTTCGATCGCGAGGGCGGCACGCTCGGCCGGGTAGGAGTAGCGGGATCGGTAGCTGACAGTGAACGCAAGCACTTGCCCCATGATCGTTTGCAGCAGACTACTGCCGGTCGCGTCGCTGATCAGTTTGTGGAACGCCAGGTCGGCAAGTGCCTGTTCGTGTGCCGTGCCGGATACGCCGACGCGTTCAAGTTTGGCCTGGGCGTCGAGGAGCGCGTCGATGTCCTTCCGAGTGCATGTGCGAGCGGCCTCCGCGGCCGCGTACGCCTCCAGAACGGCGCGCAACGAATAAATTTGCACGATGTCCTTCGAGGTAATTCTGCGCACAGTCGCGCCTCGGTTGGGCGTGAGTTCGACAAGGCCTTCGCTTTGCAGCGTGAACAGCGCCTCGCGAACGGGGGTGCGGCTGACACCGAGACCCTCGGCAAGCGTCCGCTCCGGCAGCGGTTCTCCTGGCTTGAGATTGCCGGAGAAGATTTCCTCGCGCAGGACTCGGGCGACGCCCTCGCTTGTGCGTTGCGACAGCGGAACGGTGTTGGGCTCCGAGAGCTGCATGTACCGGTCTCCGTTCTGGGCGGTCCATCGTCCGCCGGTTGTCTCACGTGCGGACCTTTCCTGATCGATGACGATACGGGCACAAGCGTTCGCCACGGCCACGGAGTGACGGTTGCAGGGCTCTGCCCGCTCGTGCCGGGCGAGGACACCGGCGGACGCGCGCCGCACGAGACGCCGCCGGTCAGCATCGCAACATTCGACGACGTGACAGAAGGCGAGCGTGCGGTTCCTGGTCAGCCGGAGCCGGCTTGCTGGTCAAGCCCCCTACGGCACACCGCAGCGGTACACGGTCTCCGCACGGCCGAAGGGCGCTTGCCGTCGTTGGTGCGAGGACGCGGGTGCCACGACCTCAGTGCGGTTGTCCGGCAGCACTCGCCGCCGACGGCCTTCCTCCCATGCCACCCGTGAGGCGCACTGCCGGCGATCGACACGGTCGGTGGATGGCAGGTGGTATACACGTATGCCGTCGCCTGCTATACATTCCGCTGACGCCGGATCACGACGACGTGAGAGGAGTATCGGTGGACGACGAGCCCAACACGGTCGATGTGTACGATCGCGCAGGTTTCGGCCATTCCCTGGCACGGGGGGCCCGGCCCGCGGTGGTGGTGGTCGACTTCAGCTACGGCTTCACCGACCCCGCCTACCCGACGGGCGCGGACATGACCGGGCCCGTGCTCGCGACGGGGCGCCTGCTCGCCGCTGCGCGGTCCGCGGACGTGCCCGTCGTGTTTACGACCATCGCCTACGACCCGGGGCAGGTCGGCGGGCTCACCTGGCTGCGCAAGGCCAAGGGTATGGCTGCGCTGACGGCGGGAAGCCGGCTCGTGGAGATCGACGACCGTCTCGAAGCGCGGCCTGACGAGCACATCGTCGTCAAGACCGGTGCGTCGGCCTTCTTCGGAACGGGGCTGGCGACGTACCTGGTCTCGAAGGGCGTCGACACGGTCGTCGTTGCCGGTGCCACGACGAGTGGATGCGTCCGCGCGACCGTGGTCGACGCGGTCCAGTACGGCTTTCCGAGCCTGGTCCCGCAGGAGTGCGTCGCCGACCGGGCTCCAGGTCCCCACGCTGCGAGTCTGTTCGACATCGACGAGAAGTACGGCGACGTCGTGGACCTCGAAGAGGTCATCGACTACCTCGCCCGACCGGTCGGCGCGGCCGAAACGCTCCTCGGCCCCGAGACCGCACGCCCGCCCGCCACCGAGCCCAAGTCAGAGGTCCCTGCATGACCATCACGAGCCCTGATTCGACACCTGTGCCGGGTGAGCCCGCTCAGACGGTTCCCGGGAAGCGATTCGCCAGCCCGTTCGCGGTGACGACGCCCCCCGGCGCCGAGGGCTGGGAAAGCATGTACCCGTACTACGCGCTGCTCAGCACGGAGCGCGCGGAGTTCGAGGACGGCAAGTTCTGGTTCTTCGACGGGATGCACAATCCCGAGCCGCTCTACCCGTTCGACACGATCATGACCGAGAACTGGTGGGTCGCGGTCAGCCAGATGTCCACCCGGGTGTGGCCCATCCCGCTGGCCGGCGGGATCGACCAGCGCATCATCAACGGCTACCTCTACATCAGCCCGAACGCTGTGTTCGACGCCGACGAGATCGCCGCTCGGGCGGGGGATTTCGAGGTGCGGGCGGGACACTATTACGAGAACTGGGACGAGATCTACGAGCAGTGGGTGGCCAAGGCGACCGACTGCATCGAACGATTGAAGCAGATCAGCTTCGCGCCGCTGCCGGACAAGGAGCCGGAGTCCGCGATCTTCTCCCATCGCGGGCTGTACTCCACCTATGATCTGCTCACCAGCTACAGCGAGCTCATCCACAACCTGTTCGAGATGGGCTCCTACCACTTCGAGATGCTCAATCTCGGCTACGGCGCCTACCTGACGTTCCGCGAGTACTGTCAGGCCGCCTTCCCGGGGATCACCGACCAGACGATCGCGAGCATGGTTTCGGGCATCGACATCATGCTGTTCCGGCCCGACGACGAGATCCGCGCGCTGGCCAGGCTCGCCGTCGACCTCGGGCTGACCGAGCAGCTGCTCACCCACGAGGACCCGGATGCCGCCATCGCCGCGGTCGCCGCCCAGCCGGTCGGCGGCCGCTGGATCGAGGCTTTCGAGCAGGCCAAGGACCCGTGGTTCTGGTTTTCCACCGGAGCCGGATACCAGCACAGCGACCGCGCGTGGATCGACGACCTGCGACTGCCGTTCACCGCCCTGCGCGGCTACATCAAGACCCTGCTCGAC
The DNA here is from genome assembly GCF_046546495.1 of Pseudonocardia nantongensis. Classification (NCBI taxonomy): domain Bacteria; kingdom Bacillati; phylum Actinomycetota; class Actinomycetes; order Pseudonocardiales; family Pseudonocardiaceae; genus Pseudonocardia; species Pseudonocardia nantongensis. The sequence goes on from NZ_JBKGXT010000014.1 coordinate 94,147, forward strand.
GGCTATGAGATCGAGCGCCCGCTCGAGGCCATCCTCGCTGAACGGGTCCGGGTCACCGACGAGTACCGCACCTACCTTCCTACCGATGCCGACCGGGAGTCGTTCGACGGGCTCGTCGAGCTCGCGCGCAAGGTCTTCCCGTTCGTCGAGAACCACAACTTCTACGTCGAGCACTGGCACCACTCGATATTCTGGTCGAAGGTGCGCGAGCTGGGCGACGTGTTCGTCGCGCACGACTTCCTCGACGACCGCGAGGACATCTTCTACCTGCACCGCAACGAGATCTACTCGGCGCTTTACGACCTCAACATCGGGTGGGCGACCGGGACCCAGGCACGGGGCGTCACGTACTGGCGGCCGGAGGTCGAGCGCCGACAGCGCATCCGCGACGTGCTCAAGGCGAACCCGCCGCAGCCCGCGCTCGGTGTGCCGCCGGAGTACATCACCGAACCCCTGACGGTGATGCTCTGGGGAATCAACCAGGAGTCGGTGCAGGAGTGGCTCGGCTCCGAGGGTCAGGACCCGAACCGGCTCAACGGCGTGGCCGCCTCTGCAGGGAAGGTGACCGGCAAGGCCCGGGTAATCCTCGACCCCGAACAGCTCCACGAGGTCGAGGACGGGGACATCCTCGTCTGCCGGATCACCGCGCCGAGCTGGGCGCCGGTCTTCTCCCGGCTCTCGGCCGCCGTGTCCGACGTCGGCGGCATCATGGCGCACACCGCCATCGTGTGCCGTGAGTACGGCCTCCCGGCCGTCGTCGGCACGGGCTTCGCCACCACCACCATCAGGACCGGACAGCTCATCGAGGTCGACGGCGGCAACGGCGTCGTCCGCGTGCTTGAGGACGTGACCGCATGACCACGACGGAGACCCCCTTCGTTCTCCGGATCGACGACCCCGCGGCCGTCGCCAGCCCGCTGCTCGGCGGGAAGTTCGGCAGCCTCGCCGAGATGACCGCGGCCGGGTTTGCCGTCCCGCCCGGGTTCGGCGTCACCACCTCTGCCTATCGCTACTTCCTCGCCGAGTCCGGGCTGGCAGACGCTGCCCGCACGGTGCGGGCCGAGGCGCGTGATGCCGACCTGGCCCGCGTCCAACAGCTGAGCGCGGAGTTCTCGGCTGAGATCGAGGGCGCGGCCGTGCCGCCGGCCCTCGAGGACGCCATCCGCTCCTCCTACGCCCGACTCGAGCAGGAGACCGGGAGCGCCGACCTGCCGGTCGCCGTCCGGTCGAGCGGGGAGTCCGAGGACCTGGCCGGGGCCAGCTTCGCCGGGCAGTACGACACCTTCCTGTGGATCCGTGGCGTCGACGACGTCCTGACACACGTCCGCCGGTGCTGGGCGGGCATGTTCGGCCCGGCCGTGCTGACCTACAAGCCGGAGGCCACCGCGGACGCGGTGCTCGCCGACCACGGCATTTGCGTCGGCGTGCAGCGGATGGTGGAGGCGCGCTCCGCCGGCGTCATGTTCACCCTGGACCCGGTGACCGGCGACCGCTCGAAAGTCGTCGTCGAGGGGTGCTGGGGCCTGGGCGAGGGGGTGGTCGGCGGCGGCGTCACGCCGAGCCGCTTCGTCGTCGACAAGGTGACCTTCGAGGTCGTCCGACGCGAACTGACACCGCAGGAGTCCGCGTACGGCGTCGATCCCGCCACGGGCGTGGTCGGTCTCGTCCCCGTGCCCGAGGACCGGCACCAGCGACCCTGCCTGACCGACGAAGAGATCGACGCACTGGCCAAGCTGGCCAAGCGGATCGAGCACCACCGCAGCGCCCCACAGGACATCGAGTGGGCGGTCTCCGAGGCCGGCGAGGTGTTCGTCCTGCAGGTGCGCCCGGAGACGGTCTGGGCGCAGCGCCGGGCCGAGCAACTCGTGGCGGCGCCGAAGTCAGCGGTCGGGCACGTGTTGGCCAGGTTCTCCGGCACGGGTGTCGCCGCGGCGAAGCGTCCGTCGTGAAACCCGCGCGCTTCGCCTACCACCGGCCGAACACCGTCACCGAGGCCGTCACACACCTGCGCGAGCACGCCGGCGGCGCCCGCGTGCTCGCCGGTGGCCAGAGCCTGGTCCCCATGCTCAACATGCGGCTCTGGCGGCCCGACGCGCTCGTCGACATCAACGAGATCGACGAGCTCGACGACCTGCGCGTCCACGGTGAGCGCACCGAGATCGGCGCACTGGTCCGGTACTCGATCCTCGAGCGCTCGCCACTCGTGACCGAGCGGCTGCCGCTGCTCTCGCGGATCGTGACCCACATCGGCGACCGGCAGGTCCGCAACCGGGGCACCATCGGCGGATCCCTTGTGCACGGCGACCCGACCGGCGAGATGCCCCTGGCCTGCCTCGTGCTCGACGCGACCGTCGTCGTGGTCGGGCCGGACGGCGTGCGCCGTATCCCCGTCGCGGAGCTGTACACGGGCTCGTACGCCACGGTGCTCGAACCGGACGAGCTGCTGGTCGCGGTCGACTTCCCGGGGCACCCGCAGCACTTCGCGTTCCGCCAGTACTGCCGCAAGCACAACGACTTCGCGGTCGTCAGTGTGGTGGTCACGGGCGACCGGGATGCCGAGGGCCTCTGGCGCCACGTCCGCATCGCCCTCGGCGGCGTGGCGGACAGCCCCGTGCTCGCCACCGCGGCGGCGAACGGACTCGAGGGCTCGCGCCTGACCGACGCCGACCTCGACGCGGCGGCCGCGGCCGCCGCGGAGGTCATCGATCCGCCCTCCGATGTGCGTGCGTCCGCGGCCTACCGGCGCCACCTGCTGCCGGTCCACCTCCGCCGCGCGCTGACCGATCTGCGGGCCCCGCGTCCGTGACCCCGACGTGCCCGTGGCAGCGTCCGCGGGTGGAAGAGAGATCATGCAACTCCGTGAGGAATTCGAGGTCGCGCAGCCGCTGACCTCGGTGTGGGCGTTCTTCGAGCACCCCGAGAAGGTGGCTGGCTGTGTGCCCGGCGTCGAGGACCTGGTGCTGACCGGGCCCGACGACATCGACGTCCGGATCACTCAGAGCGTCGGCCCCATGTCGGCCACCTTCGCAGCGGCGGTGAAGATCGTCGAGCGGGTGCCGGAGAAGCTCATCGCCTTCACCGCGACCGGAAAATCCGTCCGTGGGGCCATAGGCAACGTCCGAGCCACCGTCACCGTGCAGGTCGAGGCCGCAGGGCCGGACCGGACGACCGTCTCGGTCGACGGCGATGTGGTCCTCGCGGGCGCCTTGGGCAGCGTGGGACAGAAGGTCGTCGCCAAGCAAGTGGGGAAGGTCACCACCACGTTCTCCCGGAACCTCGAGAGCGCTCTCGGCGGCGTCCCGGCGCCGACTTCGCGCCCCTCGATCGGCACAGCGGCCTTCACCGACCGTGCATCCACCTCGACCGCACCGGCGCTTCCCACCCGCCGCGGGCCCGACCACTGGACGGTCGCTTCCGTCGTGTTGAGTGCCGTATCGGCGGCCCTCGGCGCGGTCGCCGTCTGGCAGAATCGGCGCGCGCGATGAGCGCATCGATGCCCTGGACGGCACCGCTCGTGGAGGCACACGGCGAGGTCGAGGCGCTCGCCACCGAGTGGATCGCAGCGTACGAGCAGGCCGAGCACCTGGTGCGGGCGCGGGACTGGCTCGTGCACCTCGCGCCCGCGGCGACGGCCGAGATGCGGATCGCGGCGCTGACCCACGACATCGAGCGGATGTTCCCGGGTGGGCCGGTCCTCCGGCACGCCGACGGGCGCTGGGACGACCCGGACTACCTCTTCCCGCACATGCTGCGATCGGCCGAGGTCGTCACGGTGTGGCTCGGGAACCTGGGCCCGGTGGCCGCCACCGTCGACCGGGCCGAGATCCGGCGTCTGGTCGGGCTGCACGAGGTCGGCGGCATCGACGGCGCCGACGAGGTCCAGGCGGCGGACTCGTTGTCGTTCCTCGAGACCCTCGCGGGCCTGACGTGCGACTGGGTCCGCTCCGGCGTCTGCTCGCGGTCGCAGGCCGAGCGCAAGCTGCGCTACATGACCGACCGCGTGCGAACCCCCGCTGCCGCCCAGTACGCGGCCCCGCTCCTGGCGTGGGCCCTCGACCAGCTCCCGACGGAGTCGGAGACGGAGGTACCGCAACGATGACCACATCGGCCGAACTCGCGGGAGCGAGCAGCACGGTGTGGGCGAACGGCCTCCGGCACCGGGTGCTGCGCTACGGGCGGGAAGGCGATCGTCCGCTGCTCCTCCTCCCGGGCATCACGACTCCGGCGGCCTGTGCGGACTTCCTCGCCGTCCGGCTGGCCGAACCGGGTTACCGGGTGACGGTGCCGGACGTGCGAGGACGCGGGGAAAGCGACCGGGCCCCGTCGGGATGTCACCGCCTGGTCGACTACGCCGCCGACGTTGCCGGGCTCGTGGAGGCGCTCGACCTGCATAATCCAGTGATCGTGGGCCACTCGATGGGTGCCCGGATCGCCGCGGCCTACGCGGCCCGCCACGCCCCCGACGACCACGGGCCTCTGGTGCTGGTCGACCCGCCGACCTCCGGCCCCGGCCGCCGTCCCTATCCCACGACGCGGCAGGCGTTCCTCGACCAGCTCCGGCAGGCCCAGGCCGGAACCGACGCCGACGGCGTGCGCGCGTTCTACCCGCGCTGGCCGCAGCGCGAGCTGGAGCTGCGCGCCCGCTTCCTCGCCACCTGCGACGAGACCGCCGTCGTCGAGACCCACGAAGGCTTCGAGACCGAGGACTTCGTCGACTACTGGACCGCTCTGCGCGGGGAGGTGCTCCTCGTGCGCGGGGCCGACAGCCCGGTCGTGCCGGCCGACACGGCCGACGAGCTGCACCGGGCCCGCCCGGACATCCCGATGCTGAGCGTCGCCGATACCGGGCACATGGTGCCGTGGGACGACCTGGCCGGCTTCCTCAATGTCCTTCGCCCGCATCTGTTGTCCTACCTCGAACCCAAGGAGTAACCAGCCATGGACCAGAACCTGTTCAACGACATCTGCCTGCAGCAGCTGACGCTGTCCGGGGTGCACGAGGGCGAGACCGTCGTGGTGCTGACCCGGGGTGGGGAGCGCGGCGAGTACGCGGACGCGTTCCTGTGGGCGATCCAGAAGCTGGGCGCGACCGGATACCACATGCGGTTGCCGTCGCCGGCGAGCGCGGGTGGTGCGTGGGCGGTCGGCGACTCCGGGCTGGGCCGGATCCCCCTCGCCGTGGATGCGCTCAAGGCCGCGGACATGGTGGTGGACTGCACGTTCCTGCTATTCTCCCCGGAGCAGTTCGCGATCCAGGATGCCGGTACCCGGATCCTGACCGCGGTGGAGCCGCCGGAGCTGCTGGCCCGGTTGATGCCCACGACCGAGCTGCGGGAGCGGGTGGAGACCGGCGCGGAGCTGCTGGCCAAGGCCTCGTCGATGCGGATCACCAGCCCGCACGGCACGGATGTGACCTACAAGCTGGGCATGTACCCGACCATGTCGGAGTACGGCTACACCGACACCCCGGGCCGGTGGGATCACTGGCCGGCGGCGTTCGTGTTCACCGGCGGTTCCGACGACGGCGTCGACGGCAAGATCGTCCTCGCGCCGGGTGACGTGTTGCTGCCGTTCAACACCTACGTCCAGACCCCGGTGGAGATCACCATCGAGGCCGGGTTCATCCGCGACATCCGCGGCGGCAAGGGCTCGTCCGGCCTGGATGCGGACCTGCTCGCCTCCTACATCAAGAGCTTCGACGACCCGCGCGGCTACGGCATGTCCCATGTCGGCTGGGGCCTGGACGAGCGGGCGCACTGGCACGGGCTGACCCAGTTCGGTGGCGGGATGGGGATGGAGCTGCGCTCCTTCTACGGCAACGTGATGTTCTCGATCGGCCCGAACAACGAGCTGGGTGGCCCGAACGACACCGCGTGTCACTTCGACATCCCGATGCGCGGCAACAGCCTGTACCTCGACGACGAGCTGATCGTCGACGCCGGTGAGCTGACCGTGCCCGAGATGCGCCCGGTGAACCGACGGTGAGCGGCCTCGAGGCACCCGAAGAGCTGCTCGTAGAGACGGTCACCACGATCAACGGACGTGTCGTGCGGGCGAACGTTCCCGCGCGGCTGCACCTCGCTGACTTCCTGCGTCTGCACCTCGGTCTCACCGGGACACACATCGGCTGTGAGCAGGGCGCCTGTGGGATGTGCACCGTGATCGTCGACGGTGAGGCAGTCAAGTCGTGCCTGATGTTGGCGTGCCAGGTCGACGGCCGCGACGTCCGGACCGTCGAATCGCTCGCGGAGGGGGACGAGCTCAACACCCTGCAGCAGGCCTTCAAAGAGGAACACGCTCTGCAGTGCGGCTTCTGCTCCCCGGGCTTCCTGATGACCGCGACCGCGCTCGCCCACCAGAGCTGCCGGCCGGGTCCGGACGGGATTCGCGAGGAGATCGCCGGAGTCCTGTGCCGGTGCACCGGCTACGACAACATCGTGGCTGCCATCGAGCGCTGGTTCATGGAGAACCCGCAGGGAAGCCCGGCGGATCCCCTCCCGGCCGGCCACCGAGACCACTGCGACCCAGGGCTGACATGACCATTCTGGAAGAACCCTCAATCGGCGCCGAGCGTGGCGACACGAGCGGTCGGCGCCGAATCATCGGCACCTCGCAGCTCCGCAAGGAGGACGACCGCCTGCTCCGCGGTGACGGCCGCTTCACCGACGACGTCGAGCCGGCACGGGTGCTGTACATGGCCGTGGCCCGCTGCCCCTACCCGCACGCACGGGTCGTGCACGTCGACACGAGCGCCGCGGCGGCGCTCGCCGGCGTCGAGCACGTCCTGACGCCGGCGGACGTCCGGCGGTGCACCGAGCCGTTGACCGTCCTCCGACCGGTACCGGGCGCGCCGAGGTTGCCGTACTACGCGCTCGCCCAGGACGTCGCCACACACGAGGGGCAACCGGTCGTCAGCGTCGTCGCGAACAGCCGGCACGTCGCCGAGGACGCGCTCGAACTCCTCGACATCACCTACGAACCCCTGCCGCACGTCGTGGACGTCCTTGCCGCCCTCGAACCCGACGCGCCGGTGGTGCATCCCTCGGTCCTGGACTCCAATCTCCTGGCCGCCAACTCCGACGGCAGCGGCGACCCGGACTCCCGGTTCGCCCAGGCCGACGTCGTCGTGGAGGGCCGCTTCCGGATCAACCGGGTGACCGCGCTCCCGATGGAGACCCGGGGAGTGGTCGCCGAGTGGCGTCCCGGGGCTCGTGAGCTCACCGTTCACTGCTCGTCGCAGGTCCCCCATCTGATCCGCAAGCAGCTCGCCGAAATCCTCCGGCTCGGCGAGAGCGGGATCCGTGCCGTCGCGTCGGACGTCGGCGGCGGGTTCGGGCTGAAGCTGGGCGTCTTCCCAGAGGACGTTTTGGCCTGCCTGCACGCCATCGCACTCCGGCGACCGGTGAAATGGTCCGAGGACCGTGGCGAACACTTCCGCGGGAGCACGCACGCCCGCGAATCCGTGCACGACTACCGCATCGCCGCGGACGCGACCGGCCGCATCCTCGCGATGACGAACGTCTACGCCACCGATATCGGCGGCTGGAACTCGCCCTTCGGCTCCGCCCAGCTCTCGAGCGTCGTGTTCAACGGCCCCTACAAGGTCGACGACGGCTACACCGAACGCCGCGTGACGCTGACGAACAAGACGCCAATCGGAGCGTACCGCGGGTACGGCCAGCCAGAGGTGAACTTCGCCTACGAGCGGTTGATGGACCAGCTCGCGCGCCGTCTGAACCTCGATCCGGTCGAGCTTCGGGCCCGTAACATGGTGACCTCGCAGGACATGCCCTGGCGCAATCCGACGGGTGCGGTCTACGACAGCGGCGACTACGAGCGGTGCCTGCGCATGGCGGCAGACGCCGTGGACTGGGCCGGGCACCGCGCTCGCGGCCGGGTACCGCGGGCGGACGGCCGGCTCGTCGGAATCGGGTTCTCGTCGTTCGTGGAGCGCACCGGGTATGCGAGCGCGCGGTTCCTCGCTCGTCGGGGCTCGATGTTCGGCGCCCACGAGAGCGTCACGCTGCGCGCCAACCGGTCCGGTGGGATCGACGTCTACACCGGTGTGTCCACGATGGGGCAGAGCGGCGAGACCGCCTTCGCGCAGGTCGTAGCCGATGTGTTCGGGACCGACTACGAGGCGGTTCGGGTCCACGCCGGGGACACCGCCACGTCGCCCCTCAACACCGGTGCCTTCGCCTCCCGGACCATGATCGCCGCCTCGGGCGCCCTGCGGGCGGCGGCCGAGCAGCTCGCCGCCAAGACACGACGGATCGCGGCCTGGCGCCTCGACGCGTCGGTCGACGACGTCGAGATCATCGGCGCCGCGGTCCGGGTCCGGACCGACCACTCCCGAGCGGTCCCGCTGGCGACCGTCTACACGACCGCGATCACCGGCCAGGGGATGCCTCCTGAGGAGGAGCCCGGGCTGGAGGCGACCGCGCACTTCGAGCCGTCGGACGCGGCCTACTCGTTCGGTACCGCCGCGGCGCAGGTCGCCGTGGACGCGCAGACCGGCGAGTTCGACATCGAGCGGTTCGTCGTGGTCCACGACGGTGGGACGATCGTGAATCCCACGGTCGTCGACGGCCAGGTCCGCGGTGGGCTGGCTCAGGGATTCGGAGCGGCGCTGGCCGAGGAGCTGCGCTACGACGCCGACAGCGGTCAGCTCGTCAACGGGTCCATGATGGACTACTTCGTCCCGACCGCCGCCGATCTTCCCCGGGTGGAGCTCCGCCACACCACGGTGCCCTCACCGGTCACGCCCTTTGGCGTCCGCGGCGTCGGTGAGGTGGGGACCATCCCACCCGGAGCAGCCGTCGCCAATGCGGTCTGCGATGCCCTCGCCGACTTCGGGGTCGAACTCAGCGCCTTGCCGATCACGCCCGAGGCGGTCTGGAACGCGCTCGCCGGCCAGACGGCGTCCCGCGGCATCGAGCTCACACCAACGCCCTCGGGCCTTCCCGACGGAGGAATCGAGTACTGATGACCGACCACCCCACCGGCACGTCGACCGCTCCCGCGGCGCTGTCGCGCATCGGGCTGATCGTGCCCAGCTCCAACACCACCATGGAGACCGAGCTCCCAGAGCTGTTCCGCCGGCAGACCGAGGCCACCGGGCACCGATACACCTTCCACTCCGGCCGGGCCGCGATGAAGCAGGTCACCCCCGACGAGCTCCAGGCCATGGTGCGCCGCGCCGGCGAGTGCGCGACCGCGGTGTCCGACGCCGCCGTCGACGTGATCGCCTACGCCTGCCTGGTCGCGGTCATGGCGCAAGGCCCCGGCGCCCACAAAGAGTCTGAACAGGTCATCGCCGACGCAGCACGGCAGAACGGCCATCCCGCCGAGGTGGTCAGCAGCGCGGGTGCACTCGTTCGCACGCTCCGCGCCTTCGGCTGGTCGCGGGTTGCGATCGTCACCCCGTACATGGCGCCGTTGACCCGCATGGTGAAGGAGTACATCGAGGGCGAGGGAATCGAGGTCCTCGACGCCGTCGCCCTCGAGGTACCCGACAATCTCGCGGTCGGCCGACTCGATCCCGAGCAGCTGCCCGAGATCGCCCGGGCCCTGCGACAGGACGACGCCGACGCGATCGTCCTCTCCGCCTGCGTCCAGATGCCGTCGTTGCCCGCGGTGCAACGAGTGGAGGACGAACTCGGACTGCCGGTCATCACTGCGGCAACGGCAACGGCCTACGAGGTACTGACCCGCCTCGGTCACACGCCCGCTATCGCGGGAGCCGGGCGACTGCTCGCATCGGGTCCGGCCGCCTGCGCCGGGACGCGGATGCCCTGACTTCGACGGGCAGGCGCGGGGGTGCACGGTGAGGGTGTTGGGGGTGCTATCGGCCGGGCCGGCAGCACGCCGGCACCCGCCCGGCCTACTCGACTACGTCGACCTGATTGTGGTCTCCGGGCGACCTCGGGTTCTGCAAACCCGCCGCGACGGCACGCGGAGCCTCTACTCGCTCGCCGGTGACGACGTGGCCGTCCTCTACGTCGCTCAGCGCGCGGTTGCCGCCGCGCACGTCGGTGGCCTGGAGCCGGCTCGGCGTTCCTTCTTCGGGATCGACCGCGCAGGGCCGGCCGACCCGGACAACACGTTCTCAGAGCAAGCACCAAGCAACCGGCTCAGGCCGTCTACAGGCCGTCAGAGGTCGGGCAGAGGCAAGAACACCCGACGACGTAATTCCGCAGGTCAGCAGCACTACCGGACCGATCGGCCGAGGCTGGAGGGTGCGGGGCGGGCGAGTTGGCGTGTAAGCCGGATTCATCGGGACCTGCAGGTCAGGGCGCTGATGCTGCGCCTTGGGCCGCCTCTGGGCCGTCGCGGCCCTCGTCCGTCTCGGCTGCTCGTGAACGGCGCAGGGCTTCGCGGCGCTCGCGTTCGCGGTAGCTGTACGTGGCCTCGCGGACCGACTCTTCGCTCTCGAAGCCCGAGCCGATGGCGCCCGCGACGGTTGCGGCGGCGATCGCCAACAGGACGACGGTGACGTAGTCCCCGAGTCCGTGCTCAGGTCCGGCGTACTGACCGAAGACTTCGGATGTGAAGATGATGAGCGCGGCGATCAGGTTCAGGACGAAGAGTGCTACGTAGCCGCACACCAGCCCGATGGTTGCGAGGATGCGCAGGTCGGTGCCGTCCTGGTCAGACGTGGTCCGCCGGAATGCCCCGCCCAGTACGGCCACTCGGCGGCAGCGATGTTCCCCAGTATCGTCGTCCGGAGTTCTCTCGCCGCGCAGGTCCGCGATGAGCTGGACCACTACCCCGCGCACTCGGCCTCGTTAGGCCATGGCGCCGAAGGACGGGAGTGACACCACCGCGACCTCGATCCGACGCGAGGGGGAAACGAGGCCGATCGGACCGCGCCGGTCCTCCATCATCGCGGGACGCGGAGGCCCGACATCCCACCGTCGACGGCCACGTCGGTGCCGGTGAGCGAGCACATCCGCGGATCGGCGAGGTACACGATGGACCGGGCGATCTCGTCCATCCCGACGAGACCACCGGTCGGCTGGCGGCTGCGCAACGCCTCGAGTTCGCTGCCCGGGTCGTCGGCCGCATCGAGCAACCGGCCGATCCACGGGGTGTCGACCGTGCCGGGGCACACGCAGTTGATGCGGATCCCCTCGTCGACGTGGTCGGCAGCCATGGCCCGCGTCAGGGACAGCACGGCGCCCTTGCTCGCCGAGTACAGCGCCCGGTCGGGCAGGCCGGCAGTGGCCACGATGGAGCAGACGTTCACCACCGCCGCCGAGCGCGCGCGGCGCAGCGCCGGAAGTGCTGCCCTGGTCGTGCGCACCAGCCCGAGCAGGTTCACGTCGAGTACCCGCCGCCACTCGTCGAGGTCGTTGGCCTCCACCGTGCCGGACGCGCCGACGCCCGCGTTGTTGACGAGGACGTCCACCCCGCCGAATGTCGCCACGACCTCGTCGACGGCGGCGGTCACGGAATCATCGTCGGTGACGTCGGCGCGGACACCGAGCATCGGGTCGGGCACACCGCCGGGGTCGAGGTCGAGAACGGCGACCCGGGCGCCGCGCGCGGCGAACAGGACCGCCGTGGCGGCGCCGATCCCGGAGGCCCCGCCGGTGATGACGGCGGTCAGTCCGGCGAGGTCGTTCGCGCGGGAGTCGGTCGTGGTGTCGTTCATGGCAGGGTCTGTCCTCCGTCGACGTGCCAGGACTGGCCGGTGACGAACCGGGTGGCGTCCGAGGCGAGCACGAGGGCCAGGTCGGCGACGTCCTGCGGGGTGGTGAGGCGTCCCATCGGGATACCGGTTCGGTACTTGGCGGGGTCCCCGTGGATCTGTCGCTCCGGGCCGACGCCGAGTCTGCGCCACTGCTCGCGCTGCAGCTCGGTGTCGCAGGAGCCCGGGCACAGGGTGTTGACCCGGATGCCCTCGTCGGCGAGCTCGAGGGCCAGGCAGCGGGCCATCATGTCGGTGGCCGCCTTGGACGCGCAGTAGGCGCCCAGGTCCATCCGCGGGGTGCGGGCGCAGTTCGAGGCGACCACGACGATGGAGCCCGGCCCGCCGCGGGCCCGCATGTGTCCCGCGGCGGCCCGCACGGACAGGTACGCCGCCCGGGTGTTGACGGCGAACTGGGCGTCCCAGTCGTCGACCCCGGAGGTGACCAGGTCACCGGCCCGCAGGATGCCGGCGTTGTTGACGAACACGTCGGGTGCGCCGAGCTGCTCGACGACCTCGGTGAACGCCCGCTCCACGGCGGCGGCATCGGTGAGGTCGGCCGACACCGGCACGCCGCCGACCTTGTCAGCGACCAGCTGCGCGCCGTCGGCGTCCTTGTCGATCACGGCGACCCGGGCTCCGGCTTCGGCCATCGCCGTGGCGATGGCCTGGCCGATGCCGCGGGCCGCGCCGGTGACGGCGGCGGTGCGGCCGGTGAGATCGAGTGCGGTCACGGCGTGACCTCCCCGGCGGTGTGGTCGACGCCGGTGTGGTCGGCGTAGCGGGCGCGGACCGTGAGCAGGGAGAGCAGGCTGATCACGGCGGTCACGGCGAGCAGCGCGGCCATCGGCCAGGACGCGTTGTCGTAGCTGATCAGCAGGGCGCTGGCGACGAGCGGGACGAGCCCGCCGAGCATGCCGCCGAGCTGGTAGCCCAGCGATGCGCCCGAGTAGCGCAGCGCAGGCGGGAACATCTCCGAGTACAGCGCCGCCTGCGGCCCGTACATCAGCGGGTGTCCGATACCCATGATCACGATGACGCCGAGGAACAGCAGCGGCGTCGACATCGTCTCGATCAGCCAGAACAGCGGGAACGCGAACACCGCCACCAGGATCGCCCCGGCCGCGAACACCGGGCGCCTGCCGACCCGGTCGGACAGCGCGCCGAACAGCGGCACGGTGCCGCACATGATCACTGCAGCGACCAGGACGGCGGCCAGGAACGTGCCGCGCGGGATGCCCAGATGCGAGGTGGCCCAGGACAGGCCGAGCACGGTGACCAGATAGAACACCGTGTTGATCACGATGAACGCGCCGGCGGCGCCGAGCACGCTGCCCGGGTGCTTGGCCAGTGCGTCGCGCACGGGCAGCCGGGCGGTGTCACCTGCGGACTGCATCTGCGCGAACACCGGGGACTCCATCAGCCGCAGCCGCACGACGAGCCCGACGATGATCAGCACCGCGCTGGCCAGGAACGGTACCCGCCAGCCCCACGACAGGAAGTCCTCGTCGGGCAGTACGCTCACCGCGGAGAACGCCGCGGTGGAGAGCACCAGCCCGAGCGGGCTGCCGACCTGCGGCCATGATCCGTACCAGCCGGCCTTGCCCGGTGGCGCGTGCTCGACGGCCATCAGCACCGCCCCGCCCCATTCGCCGCCGACGGCGACGCCCTGGACGAACCGGAGCGCCACGATCAGGATCGGGGCCAGGATGCCGATCTCGGCGAAGCCCGGGACGAGACCCATCGCCAGTGTTCCGAGGCCCATCGCGAGCAGCGAGATGACCAGCATCTTCTTGCGCCCGACCCGGTCACCGTAGTGACCGAACACGATGCCGCCGAGCGGGCGGGCGGCGAAGCCGACCGCGTAGGTGGACAGCGCCGCGAGGAGGCCCGCTCCCGGGGAGAACTCGGGGAAGAACAGCTTCGGGAACACCAGCGCCGCGGCGGTGCCGTAGATGTAGAAGTCGTACCACTCGACGGTGGTGCCGATCAGGCTGGCGAAGGCGACCTTGCTGCTCTGCCGGCTGCCCGGCGGCGCGTGGTCTGCGCTCACTGACGTCTCTGTCATGGCTTTCGGACCTCTTGTCGGGTGTCAGCGGGTGGGTGCGGGACGTGTGCTGGGGGCCAGAGCGGCCTCGAACGCGCTGGTGATGGCCTCGCGGGCCTTGCCGGCCCGGCGGGCATCGCCGAGCACGAGCACCTCGGTGCCCGGGTCGAGGGGGAGGCGCCGGGCCAGCGCGGCGCCGTGTCCGATGCGCAGCCGGTAGTAGAGGCTGTCGCGGACCCGGGTGGAGGCGAACAGGCGGGCGGCGGCCCGGGAGCGGGCGGCGCGGGTGCGCAGCAGCCGAGGGACAAGTGCGCCGAGCCCGAACCGGTAGTCCGCCCCGGTGGCCACCGCGACCAGATCCGCGCCACGCAGGTCGTCGCGGGTGGCCTTCGAGCCGTACCGGAACCGGACGCCGCCCAGCCGGCAGGTTCGTTCGAGCTCGCCGACGTAGGCGGTGAACGTCGGTTCGGCCGCGGCGACGTCGTTGAACCGCGGGGCGAGGCCGGTGAGCCGGAACGCCCCGCCTGCGCGGTCCGCCGTGTCGATCACGGTGACGTCGTTGTCCTCGGCGACCAGCGAGGCGTAGGTCAGCCCGGCCGGTCCGGCGCCGAGCACCACGATCCGATGGCCCGCCGGTGCGCTCGTGCCGGCATAGGCGTCCTCGCGACCGGTCGCCGGGTTCACCACGCAGGAGAGCTGGGCACCGGAGCGCATGTTGGTGATGCAGTGGTTGCAGGCCAGGCAGCGCCGGACCGGGACCCCGGCCTGTGCCTTGGCCACCCAGTGCGGGTCGGCGATCAGCGGCCGGCCCAGGGCCACGACGTCGAGCTTGCCCTCGGCCACGGCACGGGCGGCAAGATCGGGATCGCCGAGCCGCCCGACCCCGATCACCGGGACGTCGACGAGCTGCTTCATCCGCGCCGCGTACTCCACGAACGTGGCCGCGGGGTAGGCCATCGGCGGGATCATCCGCTCGGCGGCCGGCAGCGAGCGGTAGTGCCCGGCGGTCACGCTGACCGCGTCCGCGCCGTTCTGCTCGGACCACCGGCCGACCTGCATGCCCTCGTCGGCGGTGAGCCCGCCAGGGAAGAAATCCTCCACACCGATCCGGAAGATCACCGGCAGGCCTGGGACCTCGGACTTGATGCGGCGCAGGACCTCCAGGCCGAACCGGGCCCGGTTCTCCAGCGATCCGCCGTAGGAGTCGGTGCGGGTGTTCTCCAGCGGGGACAGGAACTGCGAGATCAGGTAGCCGTGCGCGCCGTGCAGCTCCACCATGTCGAACCCGGCCCGCTGCGCACGGGCCGCCGCGGCCACGTACGCGTCGACCGTCTCGCGGATCCGGGCCGGCGACATGGCCTCCGGGACGGCGATCTCGCTCTCCACCTCGAAGACCGGGGTGGGCACGGCCGAGGGCGCCACGGGGGTCGTGCCGGAGACTGCGGACCGGGCCCGGCTGCCGCCGTGCCCGAGCTGGATCGACGCGCATGCCCCGGCCTCGTGCAGCGTGTCCACCAGCCGGCGCAGGCCGGGCAGGAACACGTCGTCGTAGATGCCCAGCTCGTGGAAGCGGTGCTTGCCGGCTATCTCGGGGGAGGCCATCTCGATGGTCACCAGCCCCACGCCGCCCTCGGCGCGGGCCCGGTAGTAGGCGAGCGTCGCGTCGGTGACGTGCCCGGCGTCGTCGGCGAGGCGGGTGGTCATCGAGGGCAGCAGGGTGCGGTTGCGCAGCCGGACGCCGCCGATCTCGATCGGGTCGAACAGGCCGGAGCTCTCACCCACGGGGCAGCTCCGCTCGCTCGATGGCGGCGCGCAGCATCGCCCGCTCGGTGTCGGGCACCGGCTGCAGCGGTGGCCGGACATGCGCGGCGTCGATCCGGCCCAGCTGGGCCAGCGCGACCTTCATCCGGTTGTGCCCGTCCAGGAACGGGTCGGCGTAGCACGCCTCGGCGAAGGGCTGGATGCGGTCCCAGACGCGGCGCGCCTGGGTCAGGTCCTGTTTCTCCACGGCGCGGAACAGCTCTACGTGCAGGTCCACGACGACGCTGCCGTGCCCGGAGAGGATCCCGTCCGCGCCCAGCACGAGCGAGGCGAGCAGCGAGCGACTGAAGCTGGACAGCACCGAGACCGGCTTGTCCAGCGCCCGCAGCGCCCGCAGGTTGCGCTCGTAGATGACGATGTCGTTCGACCACTCCTTGACCGCGACCACGTTGTCGATCTCGGAACAGATCCGGACCAGGGCGTCGGTGCCCAGCCGCAGCCCGGACGTCGCCGGATAGACGAACGCGATCATCGGCAGGGAGGTGGCGTCGGCGATCGCGGCGTAGTGGCCCACCGCCATCTCCGGGCGCAGCTGCGCGCCGCCGTCGAACACGACCGTGGGGAACACCAGCAGGCCGTCGGCGCCCGCCGCCTCGGCGTCCGCGGCGATCCGCGCGGCCTTCGCGGAGCCGTCCTGGTAGACCCCGGAGATCACCGGGACCCGCCCGGCGACCTCGTCGAGGACGATGTCGAGCTGGCGGCGCTGCTCGTCGGCGGTGAGGGTGGCCACCTCCGAGGCGTGTGCGTTGGTCGTGATGCCCGCGACGCCCTCGACGTCGAGCAGGGCACGCAGGTGGCGGCGAAGGTTCGGCTCGTCGATCTGCCTGTCCTCGGTGAACGGGAGCAGATGCGCCGGGATCACACCCTGGAAGGAGACCATCGTCGGTCCCGTCCTCTCTCTTGTCAGCTCGGCCTCTCCTCGTCGGATCAGCGATGACAGAACGCTAGGCCCGCGGTCGGCGCGGGTGGAAATGCCGATCCAGCAGCACTTATGCTGCCCAGGCATGAGTGAGATGCCGGCGGAGCACGGAGTGGAGATGCGGCATCTGCGTGCGTTCGTGGCCGTCGCCCGGGAACGCAACTTCACCCGCGCCGCGCAGCACCTGCAGATCACCCAGCCCGCCCTGAGCCGCACCGTCGCGTCGTTGGAGCGTCTGGTCGGCACGGCCCTGTTCGCGCGAAACCGCCGCACGGTGCAGCTCACCGTGGCCGGTCAGCGATTTCTGCCGCACGTGCATCGCGCGCTGGCCGTGCTCGACGAGGCGATCGGCGTCGCGACCGGTGGACCACCCGTCCTGCGGGTCGGATTCACCTGGGGCTCCACGGCCGAGTACACCGCGCCGATCGTCCGGGACTTCGAACGGTCCCACCCGCAGGTGACGGTGGAGATCCGGCGTTACGACGACACCGTGGCCGGGCTCGACGACGGCCGCACCCATGTGGGCTTCCTGCCGGGCGACCCCGGAGATCCCCGGTTCGCGACGCTGGTGCTGGCCGACGAACCCCGCGTCGTGGCTCTGCCGGCGGATCACCCGCTGGTATCCGGCGAGGACGTGCTACTGGCCGACCTCGCGAGCGAGACGATCGTGATCAACGTGGTCTCGGGTACGACCACGCTCGAGCTGTGGGAGTCGACCCGGCGGCCGGACACCGTCGTGCGGGTCCGCAACGTCGACGAGTGGATGGAGGCGATCGCGGCCGGGCGGGGCGTCGGACTGACACCGGCTTCCACCGGACGGCTCTACACCCACCCGCAGATCCGTTACCGGCCCGTCGCGGACTCGCCGCGGGTGCCGATCACGCTCGCCTGGCCGCGGCTGGCCGCGCATCCGCTGGTCGCGGACTTCGTCGCCAGTGCTGAGCGCATGCGGCATCGGCGAGATCACGCCGACACCTAGGGGCCAGGATCATGTCTCGTCACCGATGCCGAGCACGCCGCCCGTCGTCAGATTGCGAGAGATCTCGGCCGCCGCTGCACACACCTCGGTACCGATCTCTGTCCGCGCGTCGCGGGAGAGCCTGGTCCCCAGGGTGGTGAGCGACAGCGCCGCCACCGCGGTGCCGGCGCGGTCGGTGACCGGGGCGGCGAACCCGTGGATGGCATCGTGGAACTCCCGCGCGTCGACGGCGAAGCCGTCACGCCGATAGGCCGCCAGGTCGCGGGTGAACGTCGCCGGCGTGGTGCGGGTCTGGGACGTGAACTTGGTGAAGTCGTGCTCGGAGATCCACAGTTTCCGCGACGACTCGGGCATCTCGGCGACGAGCACCTTGCCCAGCGAGGTGACGTGGGCCGGCAACCGGGTGCCGACGTGCGTCACCAACCGCACCGGGTTCGAGCGGTCCTCCACCTTCTCCACATAGAGCACGTCGTGGCCGTCGAGCACCGCGAGGTTGCAGGTGGCGTGCTGCCGCGCGGCCAGCGCCTCCATGGTCGGTCGGGCGATCTCACGCACGTCCAGGAAGCCGAGGGCGTTCGCGGCCAGGGAGAACAGCTTGAGCCCGATCCGGTAGCGGCCCATGTCGTCGCGGACGACCAGGTCATGGGCGGCGAGCGTCTGCAGCAGTCCGTGGGCGCTGCTCTTGGGGATGTCCAGCTCGGTGGCGACCTCGACCAACCGCATCGGGGCCTGGTTCCCGGCCAGGAGCTCCAGCAGGGTCGCCACCCGTTCGGCCGACTTGACGGCCCCGTCGCCCACCACCATGCCTCGTACTCCTTCCTGTGCCTGTCCGCCCAGAACCTACCCACCGTGGGGCTCAATCGGACCCGGCAACGCCGCGCGCCACCAGGCGATCGAGCACCTCACCGGTGTACCCGAGCTCGGCGAGGACCTCGGCGGTGTGCTGGCCGAGCCGCGGGGGAGGGCGGTACTCGACCGGCCAGGGCGGTGTGGCGTCGACCGGTGTGCGCGCCGAGCGCAGCGACGCCACGTCCGGGTGGCCGACGGTGACCGCGGTGTGCGGTCGGGCGGCGAACGCTTCGCTCAGCGCCCGGACCGGGAGGTCGGCCGGGGTGTCGGTGGGTGTCCCGACGTCCGTCGCGACGCGCACGACATGGTCGATCTGGGCGAACATCTCGGTGTCGAGCAGATTGAGCTCGAGCACAGCACCCCGGCCGGTGCGGGTCCGGCGCAGCAACGCCGCGGTGATCGACGCGGCGGCCAGGACCCCGGCGGCGAAGTCGGGAAGGCTCACCCCCATCCGGGCCGGCCGCTCCCCCGGGGCACGCCCGAGGAACATCGCTCCGGACAGCGCCTGGATGATCGGATCGTTGCCGGGCCGCTCGGCGTAGGGGCCGTCCACGCCGAACGCCGAGATCGCGCAGTGCACCAGTCGCGGGTGCCGATCGGTCAGCGTCGGGCCGTCCATCCCCAGTCGCCGGGCCGCGGCCGGCCGGAAGTTCTGCACCACGACGTCGGCGCCGACCACCATCTCGCGGGCGGCAGCCCGGCCGTCGGGTTCCTTGAGGTCCATCGCGACGCTGCGCTTGTTGCGGTTGAACGCCAGGTAGATCGCACTCTCCCCACCGGCGCGCACCGCGCCCATCCGCCGGGCGATCTCGCCCGTGCCCGGCGGTTCGATCTTCACCACGTCGGCGCCGAGATCGGCGAGCAGCATCGTGCACCACGGCCCGGCCACGAAGTGGGTCAGGTCGACGACTCGCGTACCGGCCAGCGGCAGCGCCGTCATGCCAGCAGCGCCCGGGCGACGATGTTGCGCTGGATCTGGTTGGTGCCCTCCACGATCTGCAGGCCCTTGGCCTCCCGCATAAAGCGCTCCATCGGGTAGTCCGTGGTCACGCCGTAGCCGCCGAAAACCTGCAACGCATCCACCGTGACCGCCATTGCGGTGTCGGTGGTGAACGTCTTCATGACCCCGATCAGCGGCGCCGCGTCCCGGGTCGAGACGCCGGCGTCGAGCTCCGCGGCCGCCTTGTAGAGCAGCTGGCGGGAGGCCTCGGTCTTGATGTGCATGTCGGCGAGCATCCACTGCAGGCCCTGGAACTCCGAGATCGTCCGGCCGAACGCCGAGCGTCCCTTCGCGTACTCGACGGCGTTGTCCAGGGCGCCCTGCGCCAGGCCGACGGCGCGGGCCCCGACCAGCGGGCGGACCTTGGTGAAGCAGGTGGCCGCGATGACGAATCCCTGCCCCTCCTCACCGAGCCGATCGGCGTCCGGGACGAACACGTCGTCGAACGTGACCGCACAGGACGGGATCGCCCTTCCGCCGATCTTGTCCTCGGGCGGCGCGACGTGCACGCCGTCGGCCCGCGCGTCGACGACGAACGCGGTGATGCCGCGACCACCGGCCTCCGGGGCGGTCTTGGCGAACGTGACGAAGTGGTCGGCCACCGCGGCGTTGGACGCGAAGACCTTGCTCCCGGAAATCCGGTAACCACCCTCGACCCTGGTCGCGCGGCTGCGCAGGGCGGCCATGTCCGACCCCGCCTCGGGCTCGGTGTTGGCCGTGGAGAAACGCAGCTCACCGCGCATCAGCGGCGGCAGGTAGCGGGCCTTCTGCTCCTCGGTGCCGGCGTAGGAGATCGCGTAGAACGGCTGCCAGGTCATGACGAGCAGGTAGGAGGTGTTGTAGCAGACCCGGGTGAGCTCCTCGACGACGAGCGCGCAGGTCAGCATCCCCTCGCCGGAGCCGCCCATCTCGGTCGGGAACGGCAGGCTCAGCGCGTCCTGGGCGACCAGCAGCCGGAGCATGTCCTCCGGGTAGGCCTTGGACTTGTCCCGCGCTGCCGCGCCCGGTGCGACCTGGGCGATCGCGAGCGCGCGGGTGGCGTCGCGGAACGCCACCTGGTCGTCGCTGAGGGCGTACTGCCGCCGATCGGTCGTCGTGGTGTCGCCGGCCGGGCCGGCTGATGCGGTCGGGGCGTGGGTGGTGGTCATGATGTCCGTCCGTTCTCGTCCAGGGCGAGCAGCGACCGGTCGGCGCGCAGCGACCGGTAGAGCGCCTCGGTGATCCAGTAGTGGCCGTAGGGCATGACGTCCTCGAGCGGGAACCGGCCGATCCCGGCCCCCGCCTTCTCCGGGGGCAGGCGGCCCCAGCTGCCGTGCAGCAGCACGCCGCCGGGTGACAGGTGGTCGCGCACCAGGGCGTCGATGATCGCCTCGCTGCCCGGCCGGGCCCAGGACGCCGACGGCGGGTCGACGTCGGCGAGCCGGAGCAGGGCGCAGGCCGAGATCGCGGCGCTGCAGCTGTCCCGGGGCACCGCCGGGGCTGCGGGGTCGCCGAAGTCGTAGAACGGCACCCGGTCGTGCGGGAGGTGGTCGAGGTACCAGCGTGACGTGGCTCGGGCGGCGTCGAGGAAGTCGACCCGCCCGGTCGCCTCGTAGGCGCCCGTGTAGTTGTGCATGGCCCAGGACTGGCCGCGGGCCCACGTCGTATCGTTCGAGAAGCCCTGCATGGACCAGCGGCGACGGACCCGGTCGGTGCCCTCGTGGAACTCCAGGGCCTGGAACACCGACCCGTCGTCGCGGATGATCCCGCACCGCAGCAGCGTCTGGTTGTGCCACTCGGCGTAGTCGCGCAGCGCGGGGTCGTGCCCGGCGGCCCAGTAGAACGGCAGCAGGTTCAGCCCGGTGTCGACGACAGCCCGGTTGACGCCCGGCACCTGCAGGAACGCCTGCAGCTCGGGAACGAAGTTCTCCGCGTAGCGCCGGGTGCCGGCCAGGGCGAGCGTGGCCAGTTCCGCGTCGCCGGTGGCCCGGGCGCCCAGGCAGACGGCGTAGAACAGGTCGCTGCCCGCGGCGGAGAAGCCCGGCGGGCGGGCGGCGAGGACCTCGCCGACGGTGCGCGCCAGCCGGCCGGCGGCGGCGTGCAGCTCGGCCCGCTCACCGGGCTCGGCGTCCTCGGCGGCCAGCCACATCCGACCGGCGAGGAAGCCGACCCACTGGAAGCGGGACCAGGCGTCCGGGTCGTAGGCGTCCTCCATGCTGTGCCCGCCGGTGCGGTAGCTGAACGCGGGGACCGCACCCGCGGGCGCTCGCTCCAGCCGACGGGCCACCGCGACCGCGCCGGCCCGGACCGAGTCGAGGGCGTCGTCCAGCGTCTGGGTGCGGGCCGCGGTCGGGGCGGCGGTCACGGTGCGACCCGCTGCGTGCCGTGCAGCCCGAACTCGGCGAGCACCTCGTCGGTGTGCTCGCCCACCCTGGGTGGCGTGCGCCGGACCGCGACCCGCTCGCCGTCCAGGTGCAGCGGCAGGGCCACGGTCGGCAGCGTCGCGGCCCCGGGCCGGGGCAGCTCCACGAGCAGCTCGTTGTGCCGGACCTGCGGGTCGGCCATCGCCTCGGTGAGCGTGTTGACCGGGCCGCACGGGACCCCGTGGCGCTCCAGCATGGCGAGCCACTCGTCGCGGTCCCGGGCGGCCAGCCGGGTCTCCAGCAGCGAGACGAGGGCCTCCCGGTGGCGGCACCGGTCCACGTTGGTGGCGTAGTCCGGGTCGGCGGCCAGTCCGGGGTCCTCCAGCGCGTCGCACAGCAGGCGCCAGAACTTCTCGTTGATCGCGGCGATGTAGAGGTAGCGTCCGTCCCGGGCGCGGAAGGCCTGGTAGGGCGCGAACTGGGGGTGGGCGCTGCCCAGGCGCGGCTGGTCCTCGCCGGTGATCAGGTGTTCTTGGGCGCGCGGGCCCAGCGCGAAGATCTCCACGTCGAGCAGGTTCAGCTCGAGCTTGCGACCACGCCCGGTCGCCTGCCGTCCGAGGAGCGCGGACACGATCGAGAAGGCGGCCATCATCCCGGCGCCGAAGTCGGGCACGCTCACGCCCTGGCGCGCCGGCGGCCCGTCCTGCTCGCCGGTGATGCTCATCGCCCCGGAGAGTGCCTGGATGATCGGGTCGTTGCCGGGGAGCCCCGCGTAGGGGCCGGACGGGTCGGCGCCGAACGCGGAGATGGAGGCGTAGACCAGACCCGGGTTACGCGCGGACAGCGTGTCGTAGTCGATCGCCAGCTCCGCGGTCTTGCCGGCACGCAGGTTCTCGACGAACACGTCCGCACCCTCGACCAGGCGGCGCACGATCTCGCGGCCCTCGGGGTCCTTGAGGTCGACGGCGACGCTGCGCTTGTTCCGGTTGAGGGCGAGGAACACCGCGCTGTCCTGCCCGGCGTAGACACCGCCCGCGGTGCGCGACATGTCGCCGATCCCCGGGCGCTCGATCTTGATGACGTCGGCGCCGAGGTCCGCCAACACCATCGTGCACCACGGGCCGGCCGCCAGGTGGCTCACGTCGACGACGGTCGTCCCGCTCAGGGGGAGTTCAGTGACAGGCACAGGGATCACCTCGAAGCTCGGTCCTAGTTCATATCTGTGAACGTAGTTCGAAAGTAGCCACGCCGCTGCCCGGAATCAAGGGACGGCAGGTCTTGAGTCGACGAGGAATCATCGGCTACTTTCGAACTACGTTCATGGACGTGAACATCAGAGCGGACTCGCGATCCGCCCCCTCCGCTTCTGTCCCCCGCTCGAAGGAGAGCCATGACCACCAGCAGCCGAGCCGTCGTGCTCGAGGCGTTCGGTGAGCCCCTGCAGATGCACACCTACGACGTGCCGGCGCCGAAGGACATGGCCGCGCTCGTGCGCGTCGGCTTCGCCGGGGTCTGCGGAACCGACGTGCACCTGCAGGCAGGACGGCTGTCGATCCCGACCCCGGTGGTCCTCGGACACGAGGCCGTCGGCCGGATCGACGCGCTCGGCGCGGGCCTGACCCACGACGTGCTGGGTGCCCCGCTCGCCGAGGGGGACTGGGTCTCCTGGCTCAACAACATCGCCTGCGGGCGCTGCTACTACTGCCTGGTCGAGGGCCGGCCGACGCTGTGCACCGGGAGCCGGCGGATCTACGGCATCAACCAGCGGGCCGACGAGTGGCCGCACGTCTCCGGCGGCTGGAGCGACTACATCTACCTCCAGCCCGGCACGGTGCTGGTCAAGCTGCCCGAGGTGGCGAGCCCGCAGGAGGCCATCTCACTGGGCTGCGCCGGGCCGACAGCGGTGCACGGCGCGCTGGACGAGGTCCGCATCCGGCCCGGGGACACGGTGGTCGTGCAGGGCTCGGGTCCGGTCGGCATGGCCGCGGCGATGTACGCGGAGCTGGCCGGGGCCCGGCACGTCGTGGTGGTGGGTGGGCCCGCCGCGCGCCTGGAGACCGCGGCGCGGCTGGGTGTCGGGCAGGCCCACGTCGACATCTTCGAGACGACCGACCCGGCCGAGCGGGCCCGCATCGTGCGTGCCGAGACTCGTCGCGGGGAGGGGGCCGACGTCGTCGTCGAGGCCACCGGCGTGCCGGCGGCCGTCGCCGAGGCGATCGACTTGGTACGGCCGGATGGTCAGGTCAGCGTCGTGGGCCAGTACACCGACCACGGCCCGACGCCGATCAACCCGCATCTGATCACCCGCAAGAATCTGACCATCTCCGGCTCCTGGGGTTTCGGGGCGCGGCACTACATCGGCTACGTCTCCTCCCTGCCGCAACTGCTCGACCGGTTCGACCTCGCCGCGCTGGTCACCGAGTACCCGCTGGAGCAGGCCGAGTCCGCGGTCGCCGACGTCAAGGCGGGCTCGGTGCTCAAGGCCGTGCTGCGGATCGGCGGCCGTTGATGAGCCGCTGCCGGATCGTCACTCCACCGCCCGCGCCGAAGCCCGAGCTGCTGGCCCGGCTCGCCGCCCAGCCGACGCCCGCGTTGTCGGACGCGATGGACCGGCTGCACGGGGCGGTCGGGCTGCGGCCGATACCCGGGACGTTGGGCAACACCCGACTGGTCGGACCGGCGCTGACCGTGCGCACCCGCCCGGGTGACAACCTGGTGGTGCACAAGGCGGTCGACCTCGCCCGGCCCGGCGACGTGGTCGTCGTCGACGGAGCGGGCGACGAGACCCGTGCTCTGGTCGGGGACCTGCTGTGCCGGCACGCCGCGGCGCGCGGGGTTGCTGGGCTGGTCGTCGACGGTGCGGTCCGCGACGTACGCGATCTCGCCTCGCTCGCCCTGCCGGTCTTCGCACGGTCGGTGTCGCACCTGGGCCCCTACAAGGACGGTCCGGGCGAGATCGGCGCGCCGATCTCGATCGGTGGGACGGCCCTCCGGGCCGGTGACGTGGTGGTCGGCGACGACGACGGCGTGGTCGCGGTGCCGTGCGACCGCGCCGGCGAGATCGCCGGAGCCGCCGAGGAACTGTCCGACCACGAGCGGGAGATCACCGCTGCGATCGCGGGCGGGATGTGGGACCGCTCCTGGGTGGACGCGGGACTGGAGATCATCCGAGTGGAGGAGGACCGATGAGCGTGCACGAGGTGCTCGACCGCACCGAGCCGGCGAATTTCGTCCGCGGTGGCTGGAAGGTCGGCACCGGCGGGGTCACCGCGGTGACCAACCCGGCCGATCCCGCCGACCGGATCGCCACGGTGCCCGACTCCACTGCCGGTGACGTTGACGCGGCGGTCGCCGTGGCCGGCGGGGCGGCGCCGGCATGGGCGGCCACGCCTGGGCCGGCCCGTGGCGACGTGCTGCGCCGCTGGAACGATCTGATCGGCGAGCACGCCGAGGAGCTCGCGGCGCTGATGACCAGGGAGATGGGCAAACCGTTGGCCGAGTCTCGCGGCGAGATCGGCCGCGCGCGGCTGGAGCTGGATTATGCCGCAGGTGAGGCGACACGCCTGCACGGCACAACCGTGCCGAGCCGGGCAGCGGGTCAGTTGGTGTTCACCGAGCGGGAGCCCCTCGGGGTCGTCGCGGCGATCACGCCGTGGAACTTTCCCGCGGTCGCGCCGATCCGCAAGCTCGAGCCGGCCCTGGTAACCGGCAACACGGTGGTGCTCAAGCCCGCCGACGCGACTCCGCTCACCGCGCTCGCGCTCGCCGGGTTGCTCCGCGACGCCGGGCTTCCCGACGGCGTCCTCGGCGTGGTGTGCGGGACCGGCGCCACGGCCGGGGCCCGGCTCGCCGAGCACCCCGATGTGGCAGCGGTGTCGTTCACCGGATCGACAGCGGTCGGTCGCGGGATCGCCGAGAAGGTGGCACGCCGCCTCGGGTCGGTACAGCTCGAACTCGGCGGCAAGAACGCCGCCTACGTGCACTCCGCCCACGACCTCGACCGGGTCGTCGACCAGATCACCGGTGCCGCCGTCCAGGCTTCCGGCCAGCGGTGCACCGCCATCAGCCGAGTGATCGTGGACGATTCGCTGGCCGACGACCTGGTGGCTCGCCTCTCGGCCCGGTTCTCCGCCCTGCGGGTCGGGCCGGGCACCGCCACCGACACCGAGGTCGGTCCGCTGATCAGCGACGAGGCGGTGCAGAAGGTCGCCGGCTACATCGGACGCGGACTCGCCGAGGGCGCCGTGCGCACCACCCCCGAGCGTGACGTCCCCGCCGGGCGTTACGTCGCTCCGGTGGTGCTCGACCACGTCCGGCCGGAGATGGCCGTGGCCCGCGACGAGATCTTCGGTCCGGTCCTGACCGTCACCCGAGTGTCCGACGTCGACGAGGCGATCGCGGTCGTCAACGACGGCGACTACGGGCTGGCCGCGGTGGTGTTCGCCACCGACCTGGACGTGTCCCTGCGCGTCGCCCGGGCCACCCGCACCGGCATGGTGCACGTCAACCACGGCACGACCAGCCAGCCGCACGTGCCCTTCGGCGGCGTCAACGCCTCCGGAGTCGGGGAGTTCTCCATCGGCTACACCAGCACCGAGTTCTTCACCAGTCTCAAGGTCGTCTACCTCAGCCCCGAGGTGCCTTGAGCAGAACCCCGGCGTGTGTGCCGGACGACATCACAAAGGCGGACCATGACAGAGGCAACGAAGCCCATGGAGCCCACGACGACAACGCGGAAGGTGATGTGGAGGCTGCTGCCCATTCTCATGGGAGCTTTCTTCGTCGCCTATCTCGATCGGCTCAGCGTGAGCGTTGCGGCACTGCAGATGCGAGGGGATCTCGGCATCAGCGAGGCGGC
Organism: Pseudonocardia nantongensis; assembly: GCF_046546495.1. Lineage (NCBI taxonomy): Bacteria > Bacillati > Actinomycetota > Actinomycetes > Pseudonocardiales > Pseudonocardiaceae > Pseudonocardia > Pseudonocardia nantongensis. The sequence continues at coordinate 120,654 of NZ_JBKGXT010000014.1, forward strand.
GTTCGGGCTAGGAGCCGGGATCTTCTTCATCACCTACGTCATCTTCGAGATTCCCAGCAACATCATCCTGCAAAGGGTGGGGGCGCGGCGCTGGATCGCCCGGATCATGTGGACGTGGGGGCTGGTCACGGTGGCCACCATGTTCGTGACCGGGCCGGTCACGTTCTACATCGCACGCGCCCTGCTGGGCGTCGCCGAGGCCGGCTTCTACGCCGGAGTGATCTTCTACTTGACCCAGTGGTTCCCGGCGCGTGAGCGAGGACAATCGTTCTCCTGGTTCCAGCTCGCCGTACCCATCACGTTCGCGTTCGGTTCTGCCATCGGCGGGTCATTGCTCCTCCTCGACCGGGTCGCCGGGATCGCCGGGTGGCAGTGGGTCTTCCTGGTCACCGGACTCGTCGCCGTCGGTTACGGGTTCGTCGTGTGGAACTTCCTGACCGACACGCCCACCGAAGCCCGCTGGCTCAGCCAGGCGGAGAAGGAGGGACTCGCCGCCCGCCTGCGCTCGGAACACGACCGCAAGCAGGCCGAGGGCGCACACACCGTCCGCGCGGCCTTCTCGAACGGCTGGGTCTGGTTCTTCTCGCTGCTCTACTTCGCGATCATCCTCGGCCAGTGGGGGATCGGCTTCTGGCTCCCACAGATCATCGCCGGCGAGTTCCCGGGTGCGAGCGACTTCCAGGTCAGCTTGCTGTCCGCAGCACCGTGGCTGGTCGCGCTGATCGCCATTGTGCCCGTGGCCCGGCACTCCGACCGGACCGGCGAGAGGCGCTGGCACCTGGCGGTGCCGTGCGCGGTGTCCGCGTTCGGATTCGCCCTGAGTGCCTACTTCGAGCAGCCCTTCCTCGCTCTCGCGGCCACCGCGCTGGCCCTGGTCGGCCTGATGGCGGCGGTACCGGTGTTCTGGAACCTGCCGTCCGCCGTGCTCACCGGCGCGGCCGCGGCGAGCGGCATCGCCCTGGTCAACTCGCTGGGCAACCTCAGCGGCTTCGTCGGGCCCTCGGTCCTCGGTCTCATCACACAGGCAACCGGCAGTTCCCGGGGCGGGATCGCCATCCTGGCCCTGTTTCTACTGGTGGCGGCCGGGCTCGCGTTGATGACCCGCCGCGAGCGACGAGTACTCGAGTCCGCCGAACAGCCGGCGCGACCGACCTCCCACCACGTTCCCGAGACCTCATGATCCGCCGCCTTGCACCGCAACGACCACGACGGGCCATCGGAGGAGCAGGGGCACGGCTCGGGAGCGCCGCAGACTGATCACGAGATGCCGCGGTGGGCTCATGAACTGAGGGCCTGCGTCGGTGGCCGGAGGGCGGCCTCCTCCGGCCACCCCGCCCCTGCCTCCAGGCCGGCTTCGGGTATCGGGTCGGGTCAGGTCCCGGCCGCCGCCTGCGGACGAAGCCCCGGCATCCCGGCGGGGCTGCCGTGCGGGACCCACTGCGCCAGAAGGTCCCGGCCGAACAGCTCGTCGACGACCATGAAGCCCGCGCCGGTCGGGCCCGACCGTTCACCCAGCGACGTCCGCGCGATCTGCAGGTCGCGCGTGGCCAGCGGCAGTGACCGTCGGTAGACCGATTGGCGAACGCTGGCCAGCAGCAGGTCGCCCGAGGCTCCGACCCGGCCGCCGAGCAGGATCGTCGACGGGTTGAAGAAGTTGACCACAGCGGCCACCGTGTCGCCGACCAGCCGACCCGTCCGGGACAGCAGTTCCACCGCGACCGGGTCGCCGAACTCGGCGGCGAGCACGATGTCGCTCGAGGTGATCTCGCCTGTCTGAGCCAGCCGCACGACCAGGTGCTCGCCCCGGCCGTCCTGGGCGGCCGCCGTTGCGTCCCGGGCCAGAGCCGTCCCGCCGACCAGTGCCTCCAGGCAGCCGACGTTGCCACAGCGGCACACCACCTGCTCGGCGCCCGGCACCGATCCGGTCAGCCCGACGTGTCCGATGTCGCCCGCCGAACCCTGCGCGCCGCGGTGCAGCCGTCCACCGGAGATCAGTCCGGCCCCGATCCCGGTGCCGATCTTGACCAGTACCAGGTCCGGGGAGCCGGCCCCCCGGCCCGCCCGATACTCGCCCAACGCCATCACGTTGACCTCGTTGTCCACGAACGCTGGCGCGTCGTAACGTGCGGCCAGCCGGTCGCGGACCGGGTAGCCGTCCCAGCCCGGCATGATCGGTGGCGCCACCGGACGGCCGGAGGCGAACTCGACCGGTCCGGGCACTCCGAGACCGACACCCCAGACGGCGGGGGCGTCTCGGTCGGCGAGTAGCTCGTCGAACAGGTCCTCCACCCGGCTCAGGCTGGCCTCCGGCCCGGCGGCGATGTCCCATTCGCAGCCTCGGTGGGCGAGCAGGCGTCCGCTCAGGTCGGCCAGGCCGGCGTCGATCCCGGTCGCCCCGAGCGAGGCAACCAGCAACACCCCCGCATCGGCCTGGAAACGCAGCTCGCGCGGCGCCCGGCCGCCGGTGGACATGCCGAGCTCGCCCTCGGTCACCAGGCCGGCTGCCTCCAGCTGACCGAGCCGCTGCGATACGACCGTGCGCCCGAGCCCGGTGCGACGGGCCAGTTCCGGACGCGTGCGCGCGCCGCCGGAACGAACCAGGTCGAGCACGGTGACCAGCGTGTCCAGCTGGTCCGGCGCGACACCTTGCACGGACAGTCCCACTCGTGGCCCTCCTCGTTCCGCCTCGGCCCGGACTTCCGAGATTAGTCCATTGACTTCTGTGTAGATCGAACTTTAGTGTCATCGCATCGATCGGAAGTGCGGCGCTGCAGCCGCACCGGAGGAGGTGGGCCGTGCGTCTGGGCTATCACTCGATCACCTGGGGCGGGGTCACCGGCGCTGCCGCCGGGGTGACCAGCGTCAAGGATCTCGTCTACCGGGTGCCCGGCGACATGCGCCAGGCGCTGCGCGAGATCTCCGCCGCCGGTTACCGGGGTGTCGAGATGTTCGACGGGAACCTGCGCGAGTTCGCCGAGCTCACCGATGGCGACCCCGCCTCGCTGCCCCGACTGCTCGACGAGACCGGCCTGTCACTGGTCGGGGTCTACACGGGCGCGAACTTCGTCTACCCGGACATCCTGGCCGACGAGCTGCACCGGGTGGGCCGGGCCGCCGAGGTCGCGGCCCGGTTCGGGGCCGGGCAGCTGGTGGTCGGCGGCGGCGCACCCCGCGCAGACGGGATCGCCGAGGGCGACCACGACCGGCTCGGCCAGGCCCTCGACACGGTGGCCGAGATCGCGGCCGAGCACGGCCTGTCCGCCTGCTACCACCCGCACTTGGGGACGATCGGCCAGTCCCCGGAGCAGGTCGAGGCCGTGTTCGAGCGATCCTCGATCGGCTTCTGCCCGGACACCGCGCACCTGGCCGCCGGCGGTGGTGACCCGGCGGCGCTGATCCGCCGGTACCGCGACCGGATCCGGCACGTGCATCTCAAGGACCTCGCGGCCGACGGTGCCACGTTCCTCCCGCTCGGCCGCGGCGAGCTCGACCTGGACGGCGTGCTCGCCGCCGTCGCCGAGTCCGGCTACGACGACTGGCTGGTCGTCGAGCTGGACTCCTACGACGGCAACCCGGCCGAGGCCGCCCGGATCAGCCGCGCCTGGCTCGACGGCGCGCTGGACCGGGCCGGGCTGACCGTGACGACGAGCTGAGACAAGGGAGAGCGATGGCGGACAGCCTCCGCGCCGGAATCATCGGCGCCGGATTCATCGGCGGCGTGCACGCGCACGCCGTCCGCGCGGCCGGCGGCGAGGTGACCCGTGTCGCCGCGTCCACTCCGGACCGCTCGGCCGCCGCCGCGGCCCGGCTCGGCGCCCACGCCGGGGCACCGAGCGGCGAGGCGCTGATCGACGCCGACGACGTTGACGTGGTGCACGTGTGCACCCCGAACTCGACACACGTCGCCCTGGCCCGCCGCGCGCTGGCCGCGGGCAAGCCCGTGGTCTGCGAGAAGCCGCTGGCGACGACGTTGGACGACGCGCAGGAACTGGCCGCCGCGCCCGGCGGGCTGGTCGCGACGGTGCCGTTCGTCTACCGCTTCTACCCCGCGGCCCGGGAGATCCGGGCCCGAGTGGCGGCCGGCGAGGCGGGCCCGTTGCACCTGCTGCACGGCGCCTACCTGCAGGACTGGCAGGCCGGCGGAGCACCGGCCGGCTGGCGCGGCGACGCCTCCGAGGGCGGCGCGCACCGCGCGTTCGCCGACGTCGGCGTGCACTGGTGCGACCTGGTCGAGTTCACCAGCGGGCACCGGATCACCCGCCTGCTGGCCGCGACCGCGGGCGGGGGCACCGCCAGCACCGTGCAGTTCGAGACCGACACCGGTGCCACCGGCTCGGTCGTCATCAGCCAGACCGCGCTCGGGCGGCGCAACGCCCTGCAGATCTCGCTGGACGGCGAGCGGGCGGCGTACCGCTTCGACCAGGAGGACCCGGAGGCGGTGCGGATCGGCGGCACTGACGGCGACCGGACGCTGCACCGCGGCTCGCCCGCGTCCTCCGAGGCCGCCGCGCGCTACTCGCTGCTCCCGCCCGGGCACCCGCAGGGGTACCAGGACTGCTTCAACGCGTTCGTGGCCGACACCTACGCCGCGATCTGCGGCGACGCCCCGGACGGGCTGCCCACGTTCACCGACGGCGTACGTGCCGCGGCACTGACCGACGCGGTGATCCGCTCGTCGGAGTCCTCGACCTGGGTGGAGATGCCCTCGTGAAACTCGGAATGCTCACCGCCTGCCTGCCCGACCAGCCGCTGGAGCAGATCGCGAGCTGGGCCGCCGGCCAGGGCTACGAGGCCCTCGAGGTCGCGGCGTGGCCGGCCATCGGCGACCGCCCGTTCACCGCCAGCCACCTCGACGTCGCCTCGTTCGGCGAGCGGGAGGCCGACAGCACACGCGCGCTGTTCGACCAGCACGGCCTGACGCTGAGCTCGCTGGCGTTCTACGACAACAACCTGCACCCCGACCCGGGCGAGCGGAAGGCCATCAACGACCACGTCGCCGCATGCATCGACGCCGCCGCGCTGCTCGGCTGCCCGACCGTCGGCACGTTCGTCGGGCGACATCCCGGCCGGACAGTGGCGGAGAACCTGCGCGACGCCGAGGAGATCTTCCCGCCCCTGGTGGAGCGGGCCGGCGAACACGGGATCAAGCTGATCGTCGAGAACTGCGTGATGGAGGGTTGGCACCCGGACGGCTACCCGGGCAACCTCGCCTACTCGCCCGAGCTGTGGGAGTGGATGTTCTCGCTCGGGCTCTACCTGAACTACGACCCGAGCCACCTCATGTGGATGGGCATCGACCCGGTCGAGGCGCTACGGCCCTACGTGGACAGGATCCCGCACGCGCAGGCCAAGGACATCCAGCTCTTCCCGGACAAGCGCCACCGCTACGGCTGGCCGGGCAAGGCCGTGGTGCGCGAGGACCCGTTCGACGTCGGCTGGTGGCGCTACCGCGTGCCCGGACTCGGTGACGTGGACTGGCGCCGGGTCGTCGACACCCTCTACGAGGGCGGCTTCGACGGCGTGCTCTCGGTCGAGCACGAGGACCCGGTCTGGGGCGGCACCGAGGACCGGATCCACACCGGCCTGCAGGTCGCCCACCGCACCCTGCGGCCGCTGATCGTGGCCTGAGCGGCCCTCACCCACGCACTGCCGCAGCAAAGGAGCTTGGGAGATGAGCGAGACCTTCGATGTCGTCGTGGTCGGCGGCGGGACGGCCGGGTGCATCGTGGCGGCCCGGCTCAGGGAGGACCCCGGCCGCAGTGTGCTGCTGGTCGAGGCCGGGCCCGACTACCCGACCGAGGTGCCGGCCGCCGTACTCGAGGGTCGAGTGGTGCCGATGCGCGGGCACGCCGCGGACGTCGACCCTCGCCACGACTGGGGGCTGGCCGCCGAGGGGGCCGGCGGCGCATCGATCTCGGTGCCGCAGGGCCGGCTGATCGGCGGCGGGTCCGCGATCAACGGCATGATCGCGCTGCGCGGCGCGACGACCGACTTCCGGGAGTGGGCCGAGCGCGGCAACCCACGCTGGGACTGGGCCCACGTGCTGGCCGCATACCGCGCGCTGGAGGACGACCCGGCACCCGGCCCGGACATCCACGGCCGCGGCGGCGCGTTCCCGATCGCGCGCGCCGACGAACACGAGTACGCCCCTCTGCAGGCCGCGTTCGTGCAGACCTGCCGGGCGCTCGGGGCCAAGGACCAGCCGGACCTCAACGCCCCCGACGCCGAGGGCGTCGGGCCTGCCCCGATGAACCGGGTCGGCACCACCCGGATGTCCACCGCGACGACCCACCTGGCGTCGGCGCGCGGGCGGCCCGGCCTGACCGTGCGCGGTGACCTGCACGTCCGGCGCGTCACCTTCGACGGCACCATCGCGACCGGCGTCGAGCTCACCGACGGCACGGTGATCGGCGCCGGCGAGGTGGTGCTCACCGCCGGCGCGATCCAGACTCCGGCACTGTTGCAGCGCTCGGGCGTGGGTCCGGCGATGCTGCTGTCCGGGCTGGACGTCCCGGTCCTGTCGGACCTGCCGGTCGGGGAGAACCTGGGCGACCACTTCTCGGTACCCCTGCTGGCCGTGCCGCGCGAGGGCACATGGTCACCGGAGGACTTCAGCCTGCAAGCGGTGCTGCGAACGTCGACCGAGGCACAGCCGGGTGCAATAGATGCGCAGCTCACGATGTTCACCTACCTCGACGTGTCGACCACCGAGGCCGGCGCACGGGGGTTGGCCGGCACCGGCGGGGAGGGCCTCGGCCAGCTCGCCGGGATGGGCTGCGTGCTGAACAAGCCGCGCTCGGTCGGCTCCGTCCGGATCACCTCCACCGACGCCACCGTGCTGCCCCGCGTCGCACCGGGCTATCTGACCGAACAGGTCGATCGGGACGCGATCCGCGAGATCGTTCGGCTCGGCTGGGCTGTCATCACGGGTGAGCCGCTGGCCGGGATGCTGCACGAGCCGATCGGGCTCGACGCCGCCACCGTCGCCGACGACACCGCTCTGGACGCCGCGATCGAGACCATGACCGCGTCGGGCTACCACTTCACCGGCACCTGTGCCATGGCCCCGGCCGAGCGCGGTGGTGTGGTGGACCAGGACGGAAGCGTGCACGGACTGACCGGGCTGCGGGTCGCAGACGCGTCGGTGATCCCGGTGGAGCCGGCCGCCAACACGATGCTGCCCACCGTGATGACCGCGGAGCGGCTGGCCGCCGCGGCTCGCGGGCGCTCCTTCCCGGAGGCGTCATGAGCACCCCGGTCGTGGAGCTGTCCGGAGTCGCGAAGCGCTTCGGCGGCGTGGTCGCGGTCCGCCACGCCGACGTGGCGCTGTTCCCCGGTGAGGTGCACGCGCTGCTCGGGGAGAACGGCGCCGGCAAGAGCACGCTGGTCAACATGCTGGCGGGCATCCACCGGCCGGACGCCGGCACGATCACCGTGGCCGGCACCGTGGTGACGATCCCGAACCCGCGTACCTCGCGGGCGCTGGGGATCTCGGTGGTGCATCAGCATCCGGTGACGTTTCCCGACCTGACGGTCGCCGAGAACATCATGCTGGCCGGCCCCGCGCCACGCCGGCGCACCCGGCTGCTGGACTGGGGCGCGGTCCGCCGGCACGCCCGCGAGGCACTGGCCCGCCTGGATGTCCACATCGACATCTCGGCCGAGGTCAAGCATCTGTCCGCAGCCGACCAGCAGCTGCTCGAGATCGCCAAGGCGCTCGACGCAGGCACCCGGCTGCTGGTGCTCGACGAGCCCACCGCAGCGCTGTCCACCCGCGAGGTGGACCGGCTGATGGAGATCATCGCTCGGCTCAAGGCCGACGGGGTCTCGGTCCTGTTCGTCGGCCACCGGCTGAACGAGGTCTTCGCGCTCGCCGACCGGGTGAGCGTCTCTCGGGACGGGGCCACCGTGGTCACCGGTCCGGCGCACGAGTTCACCCCGGAGTCGGCGGTGGGGCACATGGTCGGCCGCTCGGTGGAGACCGTGTTCCCCAAGGCCGAGGTCGAGCTCGGGCCGGTACGCCTCGAGGCCCGCGGTCTGAGCCGGCGCGGTGCCTACACCGACGTGTCGTTCACCGTGCGCCGCGGCGAGATCCTCGGTCTGGCCGGCCTGGTCGGCGCGGGTCGCACGGAGATCGCCCGCGGGTTGTTCGGGCTGGAGCCGACCGACTCCGGCGAGATCTTGTTGGACGGCGCCGCGGTGAGCATCAGATCGCCGCAGCAGGCGATGCGCTACGGGGTCGCCTACGTGCCCGAGGACCGGCAATCCGAGGGCGTGGTGCTGGAGCACTCGATCGGCTTCAATCTGCCGCTGGCGCTGCTGGAGCGACGGCCCCGGTTCGGCCTGCTCTCACCGCAGGCCGACCGGGCGCTGGCAGGCGACTACATCGACCGCCTCCGGATCCGCACCAGCGGCCCGGACCAGTTGCTCGGTGCCCTGTCCGGGGGCAACCAGCAGAAGGTCGTGCTCGCGAAGTGGCTGGCCACCGACCCGTCAGTGCTGATCCTGGACGACCCGACCAAGGGCATCGACGTCGGCGCGAAGGCCGAGGTGCACCAGCTCATCTCCGGGATGGCCGAACGCGGCCTGACCATCATCCTGATCAGCAACGAGCTCGAGGAGCTGCTCGCCGTGTCCGATCGCGTGATCACGTTCTACCGCGGCGCGCAAGGGCCTGAGTTCGACCGGCGCCCGTTCGACGCGGAACAGGTGCTGGCGGCGATGACCGGGCAGGTATCCGATGTCCACGTCTGACACCCGCACCGCGCCCGTCCCGGCACTGCTCGAATCCCGGCGCCCGATCTACCGGGAGGCAGGCCTCGGCGTCGTCCTGGTCGTACTCGTGGCGTTGTTCGCGACGCTCACGCCCCGGTTCGCCAGCGGCGACACGTTCGCCCAGATCGGCACCGATCTGTCCATCGTGCTGATCGTCGCGGTCGGCCAGGCCCTGGTGCTGTTCACCCGCAACATCGACGTCTCGGTCGGGTCCACGGTCGGGCTCACCGCCTATCTCGCGGCCAGCCTCACCGCGGCCGTCCCCGGGCTGCCGTTGGTGCTGACGGTGCTGGTCGCCTGCCTACTCGGGGCGGCCCTGGGCGCGGTGAACGGCACCCTGGTCGCGACGCTCAAGGTGCCCTCGATCATGGTCACACTGGGCACGCTCTACATCTTCCGCGGGCTTACCTCCGCGTTGGCGGGCAGCTCGCAGATCACCGCGCAGAACCTGCCGGACTCCTACTCGGCGATCGCAACCGGGACGGTGCTCGGGATCCCGCTGATGTTCCTCTACGCACTGGCGGTTGCCGCGCTGGCGCACCTGGTCATCCGGCACACCTTCACCGGGCGGGCGATGCTTGCCGTGGGCAGCGCCCCCGCCTCGGCCGAACGGACCGGCATCGCCTCGAAGCGACTGGTGTTCGGGGCCTATACCGTCACCGGGCTGCTCTGCGGGCTCGCCGGGGTGCTCTGGGGCGCCCGCTACGGCACCGTCGACTCCTCGGTCGCGACCGGCTTCGAGCTCGTCGTTCTGGCCGCCGTCGTCGTCGGTGGGGTAAGCATCACCGGCGGGGTCGGCACCGTCGGCGGGGTCGTGCTGGGCGCCGCGATCCTGTCCGTGATCAGCACTGGCCTGGCGCTCGCCGACGTCTCCGCGTTCTGGCTGCAGGCCATCCAGGGACTGGTGATCATTCTGGCGATCACCTTCGACCTGGTCCTGCGGCGCCGCCTGGAATCCCGAGGAGTGTCCACATGACCGCGCAGACGACCGGTCGGCAACCCGTCGCCCCCGCCCCCGCCCCCGCCGCCGTGCGACGGCGGCTCCCGAGCTGGTTCGGCACCTGGGAGATCACGCTCTCCGCGCTGGTGGTTCTCGCGGTAGTGGTCGCCTCGGCCACCAGCCCGTACTTCGCGACCGGACAGAACTTCTCCACCTCGGCGACCGGCGCACTCGGGCTGAGCTTGATGGTCGTCCCGATGGCCTGGCTGATGGTCGCCGGGGAGATCGACCTCTCGGTGGCGTCGACGTTCGCGCTCTCCGCGACGGTGTTCGGCCTGGCCGTAGCCGGCGGGCTGGGCACCTGGCCGGCGATCGGGTTGGGCGTGCTGACCGGGGCGGTGGCCGGGCTGGTCAACGGACTGCTGGTGGTGGATGTCGGGCTGCCGTCGCTGATCGTCACGATCGGGACGCTGGGCCTCTACCGCGGGCTGTCCTACGTGCTGTTGGAGAACCGGGGCATCAGCGACCTGCCGCCCGGGCTGACCACTTTCGCCCAGGAGAATCTGCCCGGCACCCTGGTGCCCTACGGCTTCGTCGCCTTTGTGGTGGTGGCCGTCGCCGCGGCGGTGCTGCTGCACCGCGGAGCGTTGGGCCGGGCGGTGTTCGCGATCGGCAGCAATCCCCAGGTGGCCCGCTTCTCCGGGCTGCGGGTGGGCGCGGTCAAGCGCGGGCTGTTCGTGTTCTCCGGCGTCGTGGCTGCGATAGCCGGCATCGCCTACGCCGGATATATCAGCACCGTCCGGGCCAGCAACGGCACCGGGCTGGAGCTGATCGTGGTGGGCATCGTGCTGATCGGCGGGATCAGCATGTACGGCGGCAGGGGCTCGTTCGTCGGCGTGCTGCTGGCGCTGCTGCTGGTCACGATCCTGACGAGCTGGATGACCCTGGGCGACGCCGAGACCGCCGTGCAGTACATGGTGACCGGTCTGCTGATGGTCGGCGCAGTCGTGGTGCCCGCCCTCGCTCGGCGCCTGCACCTGGCGCGTGAACGCCGCCGCTCAGCCGGGAGCGTCCGGTGAGGCGCCCGGGCGTGGGAGCCGCCATCGCGACGGCGGCGCTGCTGGCGCTGACCGCCTGCGCTGCCCCGGAGCCGTCCGGACCGCCGCCGCCGCGACCGATCCGGGACTGCAACGTGACAATGATCCCGAAGAACACCGACAACCCGTATTTCGCCGCGGTGCACACCGGGATGGTCGATGCCCAGCGCGAGCTCGGCGGTGACCTGTCGTTCGTCGGCCCGGCGGCCGCCGACGTCACCGGGCAGATCCAGCGCATCCAGAGCGGTCGCCAGCGCGGATCCTGCGTGATCGGCATCTCCGCGGTGGACTCCACGGCGGTCGCACCGGCATTGGACGCTGCCCGCGCCGACGGGTCGCGGATCATCAGCTACGACGCCGATGTCGCTGACGGCTCGCGGGGCGTGTTCGTCAGCATGGCCACGGCCGACGAGCTCGGCCGCGCCCAGTTCGACATCCTCGCCCGCGCGATGGGCAACACCGGTGAGTTCGGCATCGTGTCCTCGCAGAGCACGGCCGAGGTGACCAACGGCTGGATCGACGTGATGAAGGCCCAGCTCGGCAAGGCGCAGTACAGCGGGATGCGTCTGGTCAAGACCTCCTACGGGGACGACGACGCGAAGAAGAGCTACGACGCCGCCGTCGCGTTGCTGCGGGCCTACCCGAACCTGCGGGGGATCATGGCGCCGACCCCGATCGCGATGGAGGCCGGCGTCAAGGCCACCACTGACCTGGGGGTGGCCGACCGCGTGGTGGTCACCGGGTTGGGCAACCCGGGTAACCAGGCCGAGCTGCTCAAGACCGGCCAGGTCCCGGCCTACGTGCTGTGGAGCCCTCGCGACCTGGGCTACCTGACCTACTACGCGGCCGCCGCCTACACCGCGGGCGAGATCACCGGCCGGGCCGGCGAGACGTTCGCCGCCGGGCGTCTCGGGCGCAAGACCATCGGGCCCGGCGGCGAGATCGTGATGGGCCACCCGATCACGTTCACCAAGGACAACGTCGATCGCTACCTGCACGACTTCGAGACCACCGGCTGAGCGAGGAGACATGTTCCGCTACACGTACAACACCCTGGCGTACGGCCGGGAGCCGCTGCCTGAGGGGATCGCGCGGCTGGCCCGGTACGGCTACGACGGCGTCGAGCTCGTCGGGGAGCCAGCCGAGCAGGACGTCGGGCAGATCCGGACCGCGCTGGACCAGCACGGCCTGGTCGCGTCCTCGATCATCAGCATCTTCACGCCCGAGCGCGACATCGTGAACACCGATCCCGCCGTGCGTCGCCACGCCGTCGACTACGTGCGCGGCAACGTCGACCACGCCGTCGCGCTCGGCGCCGAGGTCGTCACGTTCACCCCGACGGCCTGCATGAAGATCGTCCCCGGTGCCGAGCGGGGCCGGGAGTGGCAGTGGGCGGTCGAGGCCGCGCGCGAGATCGGCGGCTACGCGTCTGAGCGCGGCGTACGGATCGCGGTCGAGCCGTGGAACCGCTACGAGACCTATCTGATCAACCGTATCGACCAGGCCGTCGCGTTCGTCGACGAGGTGGACCGGCCGGGCGTCGGGGTCATGGCCGACACGTTCCACATGGCCATCGAGGAGCCCGACATCGCCGCGGCGATCCGTCGTGCCGGGACACGCCTGACCCACGTGCACCTGGCCGACTCCAACCGCGCCGCGCCCGGGTACGGGCACACCGATTTCCGGCCGATCCTCGCCGCGATCACCGATGTCGGTTACGACGGCTGGATCTCCTACGAGCTACTGCCCGCGGCCGGTGACGTGTGGGGAGTGCTCTCCGGCGCCGGGGCACCGGAGTTCGGTGACCTCTACACCGAGGCCGCGATCACCCACACCAAGAATGTCGTGTCCGACCTGGCGGCGGGCCGGTGAGCCGCCCGCTGGGCCTGAGCACGTTCCTGCTGGCCTCCCCGTTCTCCGACGACGACGCGCGCCGGGCGTTCGACGAGGTCGCCGCACTCGGCTACGACGTGGTCGAGGTGTGTGTGGAGGACCCGGCGAGGCTCTCGGCGCCGGCGCTGACCGAGGCGGCCCGGGCGACCGGTCTGGACGTGGGCGTGTGCGGCGCGTTCGGCCCCGAACGCGACCTCTCGCATGACGATCCACGACAGCGCCGGCAGGGGGTGGACTACCTGCGCGGCTGCATCGACCTCGCCGCCGCGGTCGGGTCGCCACACGTCGCCGGGCCGATGTACGCAACCACCGGCAAGGCCCGGATGCTTGCGCCGGACGAGCGGGCGCAACAGTTCCGGTGGGCCGCTGAGAGCATCCGGGAGGCCGCCGACCACGCCGGGGAGCGCGGGGTCACGCTGGCGATCGAGCCCCTGAACCGGTTCGAGACCGACCTGGTGAACACCGTCGAGCAGGGCCTGGAGCTGTGTGCCGCGACCGGCCGGGACAACGTCGGCCTGCTGCTGGACACGTTCCACATGAACATCGAGGAAAAGCACCTGGGCGACGCCGTGCGGTTGGCCGGTGACCGGGCGTTCCACGTCCAGGTCGCGGAGAACGACCGCGGGACGCCGGGCAGCGGGCACGTGCCGTGGGCGGAGTTCTTCACGGCGCTCGACGACATCGGTTACCACGGCCAGGTCGTCGTCGAGTCGTTCCTGCCCACCGTGGCCGAGATCGCCCGCGCGGTGTCGCTGTGGCGCCCGGTTGCCGACTCGCCGCAAGCACTGGCCCGCGACGCGATCGCGTTCCTCCGCTCGGCGGATGATCGCCGGGGCCGGTCGTGACGGGCGCGGCGTCCACCACGAAGCTGCGGTGGGGAGCGGTGATGACGGTCGTCGGTGTGGTGACCCCGGCGCCGGCCCGGTCCTTCCTGCGTCGACGAGGCACGGTGCTGGCGCACGACGAGAGGAACGAGTGATGCGCGACGTCACCGACCACGCGGGCCACCCGGTCACGCACGGCCGCGCGACCGTCAACGGTGTGCGCCTGCACTACGTCACGGCAGGCTCGGGCCCCCCGCTGGTGTTGCTGCACGGAGTCCCGAAGAGCTGGTACTACTGGCACCGGGTCATCCCGTTGCTGTCCGAGAGGTTCACCGTCGTCGCCCCGGACGTGCGCGGTTTCGGCGACTCCGCCCGCCCCGACACCGGCTACGACATGGGCACGATCGCCCGCGACATCGGCGCGCTGATGACCGAGCTCGGTCACGAGAGGTTCGCGATCGCCGGCGAGGACTGGGGCGCCGCGTTCGCCTACGCCGTGGCCGCCACCTACCCGGAGCGGGTCACGAAGCTGTCGTTCGCCGAGATGCTGCTGCCCGGGTTCGGTCTGGAGGACTGGTCGGCGCTGACCGCCGACAACGTGTTCTCCGACCACTTTCTCTGGCACGTCGGCTTCTTCCACGTCCGGGACTTCCCGGAGATGCTGATCTCCGGCCGGGAGGAGCAGTTCTGGTCCACCTGGATGAAGAACGAGACCTACAACCCGGCCGCGATCACCGACGACTGCGTGCGCGAGTGGGCCCGCTGCTCGGCCGCGCCGGGTGGGCTGCGCGCGATCTTCGAGGTCTACCGCGCAACGTTCACCAACATCGAGCTGGACACCGGGTGGGCCCGAACACCGCTGCCGATGCCGGTGCTCACGATCGGCAGCAGCCACTTCATCGGCGAGGAGTCCCGCCGGCAGATGGACCGCACGGCCACCGACGTGCGCTACGTCGAGATCGCCGACTGCGGGCACAGCCTGGCCCTGGAGCGTCCGGCCGAGCTGGCCCGGGTACTCGGCGACTTCTTCGCCGGCTAGGCGCAACGACACCCGACCGAGGAAGGAGGCCCGTGTTCCGCTACACCGCCGAAGTCCTGCCCTACCACGACGTCCCGCTGGACACGGCGCTCGGCGAGCTGTCCGGCCTGGGGTTCACCGAGGTCAACCTGTGGTCCTCGGCCCCGCCGCTGGCCGCGCATGTCAACCCGGGTGACGACCTGCCCGCGATCAGGGCGGCGCTGCGCCGGCACGGGATGACCGCGTGCGGCCTGACCTGCTACGGCAAGGACCGGGTGGAGGTCCGCGACCGGTTGCGCCTGGCGCACGACCTGCAGATCGACACCGTGGTGTTCGACTGCGAGGCGCACTACCCGGAGTTCGTCTCGCAGTTCCTGCCCCCGCTGCTGGACGAGGCCCAGCGGCTCGGGGTGCGGATCGCGGTGGAGAACCATCTCACGGTGCCCTTCAGCGCCGACTTCGAGTCCGGGACGGGGGAGGGGCAGCGCTGGGACGAGGGCGTGGACAGCCTCGCCCAGATCAAGCGGCTGCTCGCGGACCTGCACCACCCGAACCTGGGCATCTGCCTGGCGCCGCCGCACCTGTGGGTGATGAACGAGTCGATCACCGAGGCGATCGGCTACCTCAGCGAGCGCGGCAAGCTCTTCTACTACTACGTCTGGGACATCGACCACGCCTACCGGCGCGGGGTGGACGGGCTCAACTTCGGCCCGGGCGAGTGTCAGCTGCCCCGCCCCGGCGGCGTGCTCGACCACGCCGTGCCCTTCGCCGCGCTGGCGCGGGCCGGATACACCGGGGTCGCGAGCCTCAAGTGCCACGGCACCGCGGGCTGGCCGCTCGAGCGGATCACCCGTGAGCTGCGGGGCGCCGACGCCTACGTCCGCGACTGCCTGCGGTTCGCGCGCGGATAGCGCTGCCCGGACCGCGGTATGCGCATACGAACGAGATCGAGGAGGGACACCCGATGGACCGCATGACCGGCAAGGTCGCCCTGGTGACCGGGGCCGCCCGTGGGCAGGGCCGCGCGCACGCTCGCACCCTCGCCGCCGAGGGAGCCGACGTCGTCGTCGTCGACGTGCCGGGCGAGATCGGCACCGCGCAGTACCCGATGGGGTCCGCGGACGACCTGGCCGAGACCGTCCGCGGAGTGCAGGCGCACGGCCGGCGTGCGCTGGCCGTGCGCGCCGACCTGCGCGACACCGCCGCCGTGGAGGCGATGGCGCAGCAGGCGATGACCGAGTTCGGCCGGATCGACGCGCTGGTCTGCAACGCCGGTTTCATGAGCGCCGCGGAGAACACCTGGTCGCTGACCGACGACCAGTGGGCCGACATGCTCGACGTGAACCTGACGTCGGTCTGGAAGACCACCCGGGCCGTCGTGCCGCACATGATCGCGGCCGGGAACGGCGGCGCGATCACGATCACCGGCTCCACCGGCGGGCTGCGCGCGGTGGCCGGGTGTACGCACTACAACGCGGCCAAGTACGGCTGCATCGCGCTGATGAAGACGCTGGCCTGGGAGCTGGCGCCGGAGAACATCCGGGTCAATGTCGTGCACCCGACCGGGGTGAACACCGACATGAGCAACAACGACTGGTTCGTGCGCTGGCTGGGCGAGCACGAGGACCTGGCCGAGCCGATGCGCGGCAACCGGATGCCCGCCGAGGTGGTCCAGCCCGAGGACGTCTCGAAGATGATCGCCTTCCTGGTCTCCGACGACGCCCGCTACGTCACCGGCGTCGAGCACCGGGTCGACGCCGGATTCATGATCAAATGATGGAGGAGCGGAACCACATGCAGATCGTTGACCACCACGGTGACCGGGTCCGGCACGGCCGGGCCACCGTCAACGGCGTGCGGTTGCACTACCTGACCGCCGGCGAGGGCGAACCCGTCCTGCTGCTGCACGGGGTGCCCAAGACCTCCTACCACTGGCGGCACGTGATCCCGCTGCTCACACCGCACTACCAGGTCGTGGTGCCGGACATGCGCGGGCTCGGGGACTCCGAACACGCCGAGGGCGGCTACGACATGGCGAACGTGGCCGAGGACTTCGCCGCGCTGATGACCGAGCTCGGCCACGAGCGCTTCCGGGTGGTCGGCGAGGACTGGGGCGCCGCGGCGGCCTACCAGCTCGCGGCCCATCACCCCGACCGCGTCCAGCAGCTGGTCTACCAGGAGATGATCCTTCCCGGTTTCGGGCTGGAGGACTACTCGTTCCTGACCCCGGACAACGTGCGCAGCTACGTCTGGCTCTGGCACATCAACTTCTACTCGGTCCCCGAGTTCCCCGAGATGCTGATCAACGGTCACGAGCGGGAGTACTTCTCCTACTTCATGAAGCACGAGACGCACGACCCGTCGGCGATCACACCCGATGCGCTCGACGAGTACGTGCGTTGCTACTCCTCGCCCGGCGGCGTCAAGTGCATGTGCGAGATCTACCGGGCCACGCTCACCGACGGCGACCAGAACAGGGAGTCCGCGAAGACCCGGCTCCCGATGCCGGTGCTGGCCGTGGGCAGCGAGCACTTCATCGGTGCCGACAACGAGCGGCAGATGCGAGAAGTCGCCGACGACGTGCGCGCGGTGATCCTGCCGTGGGGCCACCAGCTCGCCGAGGAGTCGCCGGAGGAGCTGGCCGGGCACTACCTGCGCTTCTTCGCCGGGGAGATGTCATGACCTACGCGATCCGCGATGGTCGGCTCGTCGACCCGGACGGGAGCCCGTTCCTGTCCCTGGGCCTTAATCACACCGACGAGACGGCACTGAAGTTCCCGCGCAACGTCGACGTGTGGCGTGAGCGCTACGGGTCGCGGCAGAGCTGGATCCGGGACGGCGTCGTCGCGGACCTGCGCGGGTGGGGGTTCAACACGCTGGGTTGGACGAGCGAGTACGTCGCGGGGGGCTGGGGCGAGGCGCTGGACTGGTTCGGCGACCCGATCGACCTCAAGCACTCCGAGCAGTGGTCGGCCGCGGAGCTGCGCGGCGCCGGGATGCCCTACGTCGCCCAGGTGCGGGTGGCCGAGATCGAGGACTGGAACGGCCAGCCGGCGTTCCGCCCGCTCGACGACGACTTCGCCGACTGGTGCGACCACCTGGGCCGCGCGATCGCCGCCGAACACGCCGACTCGCCGGACCTGCTC
Organism: Pseudonocardia nantongensis; assembly: GCF_046546495.1. NCBI lineage: Bacteria > Bacillati > Actinomycetota > Actinomycetes > Pseudonocardiales > Pseudonocardiaceae > Pseudonocardia > Pseudonocardia nantongensis. Next base: position 138,347 of record NZ_JBKGXT010000014.1, read on the forward strand.
GGCTACTTCCTGGTCGACATCCCGGCCTGGTTGCCGCACGCGTCCGGGTACGACTTCGCCGAGCTCGTCGGTCTGGACGCGGCCGCACGCCAGCGCAAGCTCTACGACGTCGCCAGCCGCTACTACGAGACGATCGCGACGGCGATCCGTCGCTACGACCCGCACCATCTGATCCTCGGCGACCGGTTCAACGGCAACAAGGGGATCCCGGAACCGGTACTGCGCGCGATGGCCCCGCACGTCGACACGCTGTCGGTGCAGTACTTCACCGAACCCACCGACGAGTCCCGCCGGAGGATGCACGACGACCTGGCCAGCTGGCGCGCTCAGTGCGGGGACAAACCGGTGATCGTCGCCGACGTCGGGAACTGGACCCCGACCGAGCTCAACCCGCATCGCGAGGGCCTGCCCGACCACGCCGCCCGCGGCGCGGACTACGGCGCCGCGATGGAGGCGCTGCTCGACGAGCCCTGGTTCGCCGGCTGGCACTGGTGCGGGTACGTGGAGAACACCGGCGGTCGCGGCTGGGGCCTCAAGGACCCGTGGGACGAGCCCTACCGGCCGCTCACCGACGCGATCACCGAACACAATCGCCGCGCGGCGGCGTACCGAAAGGAGAACTGAGATGGGCCAGCTGGACGGCAAGGTCGCGGTGATCACCGGCGGCGGCCGCGGGCAGGGACGCGCGCACGCGCTCCGCCTCGCCCGTGAGGGCGCCGACATCGTGACCTGCGACATCACCGAGCAGGTGGGCTCGGTCCCGTTCGACACGGGACGCCCCGGCGACCTGGACGAGACCGTCGCGCAGGTGGAGAAGCTGGGCCGCCGCTGCGTCGCCCTCGAGGGCGACGTGCGACGCACCGCGGACATGGCCCGACTGGCCGACTCGGCGATGAGCGAGTTCGGCCGGATCGACATCCTGCTGGCCAACGCCGGGATCCTGAGTCTGTCCGAGAACACCTGGGAGCTCACCGACGAGGCCTGGGACGACATGATCGACATCAACCTGACCGGCGTGTTCAAAGCCTGCCGGGCGGTGGTGCCGCACATCAGGGCGGGCGGCAACGGCGGCTCGATCGTGATCACGTCGTCGATCGCGGGCCTGCGCGGGGTGGCTGGTTGCACGCACTACACCGCGGCCAAGCACGGCATCGTCGGACTGATGCGCACGCTGGCCAAGGAGCTCGCGCCGGAGTCGATCCGGGTAAACACCATCCACCCCACCGGCGTCGCGTCGCCGATGTCGAACAACGACTTCTTCCCGCAGTGGCTGACCGAGCACGAGGAGCTGGGCAACGCCATGCGGTTCAACCTGATGCCGGTGGACGCCCTGGCCGAGGCCGACGTGTCCGAGGTGATCGCGTTCCTCTGCTCCGACGCCGGAAAGTGGATCACCGGGACGACCGTCCCGGTGGACGCGGGTTTCATGCTCAAGTAGGGCAGCTGGAATGCCGCCTCAGCTTGATCTTCAACCTCGGCCGGGTCGGTCAGTGTCGCGGCGGTAGCCGTACGTCTCCCGACGTCGTGGCGGTTTCGGTGTGCCGGCGGGGCGGCTGATCGTCGCGCGCAGGTGGCGAGACCCGCGACGGCCCCGAGCCGGGGTCAGTCGCCCCGGCTCGGGGCGGCTCCTCCCAGGGGCGCCGGAGACCAGTGGCGAAAGGTCGGGCCGAGCGTAGTCGGAGAGGGCGACGTCCGGGCCGGGCCGCGGCGGCCGGCCGGTCACCCGGTGCGGGCGCAGGGTGCGCGGCCCGCGCAGGATCTGCGCTGGTCGGGGCATCCGAACGCAGTCACGACCACACATCCACCGCCAGCACCGACCGCCCGTCAACGGCCCGCGGCAGCGACAGCCCTGCCGCACCCGACGCAAGCCGCGCCGGCTCGAGTACGCCGCGGGCCCACGCGTCCTACAGCGCGCCGTGGCCACGCCGGTGCTCGGCGACCAGGCTCAGCTCGGCCAGCGAGCGAACCGGGCCATCGGCGCACAGGACCGCGTCGGTGGGCTCGAACAGTGCGTTCGCCCGCACCGTTGCAGGGGGCATGGAACTCCCACCGGAACCGGTCGAGGTCACCCTCGCGGACCCGGGTGTCACCCACGCCGGTGTCGGGCCCAATAGACCACAGCGTTTTCGCGGCGCAGCGAATCTTTGCGCTCGGTGACGGGCCCGGTGCGCCCAACGATCGCCTCGCCGGGACGCGCCCCGAACCGCTCCTGTCCGCGCGCCGCTCGGGACAGGCTCGTCACGACCGGCGCACGGCGGTCTGGGCCCGTCCTCCGGTGACCGGCGCCGGCTTGTCGCGGTACCGGAGCCCGCCGAGAGCGAGGACGGTCACCGAGGCCACCAGCATGGGGATCGCCATCACGACGAACAGCCCGGACGTCGACCACCCCGCCGCCACCGCGAGCCCGACCAGGATGGGACCGAGAATGCCGCCGATGCGGCCGATCCCCAGCGCCCAGGCGACGCCCGTAGACCGCATCTCCGGTGGGTAGAACAGCGACCCGAAAGCGATCACACTCTTCTGCCCCCCGCTCACGCAGCAGCCGACCAGGAACGTCACGCACAGCAACAACCAGAGCGACGCGCCGAATACAGCACCGAGAACCCCGACGAGCACGGATCCGACCAGGTAGAGGACACCGAGGGTGTACCCGGCGCCGAACCGGTCCATCGCCGGGCCGGTTACCAGCGCGGCCGCGATCCCGCCGACGGTGGTCAGGGTGGTGGCCGTGACCACCGTGCTCGTCGGATGGCCGAGCCCCTCCAGGATGGTCGGAAGCCAGCTCTGCAGCGCGTAGAACTCGGCGAGGTTGATCGCGAAGACCAGCCAGAGCAGTAGGGTCCCCACCAGCCACCGGCGCTCGAACAGGCGGACCACCGGGAGCCGCCGTGTGGTGCCCTCGTCCTGGCGCGGGCCGCGGGCGAGGGTGCTTTCCGGCAGCGCCGGGTCGAGGCGGTGCAGGATCGGGCCGACCGGGCGTCCCCGGTGCATCAGGTACGCCGGGGACTCCGGGAGCAGGCGCCACAGCAGCGGTACCAGCAGCAGCGGGAGGACCCCGCCGATCAGGAACATCGGACGCCAACCCAGCAGCGGGATCACCGCCCCCGCGGCCGCACCGGCCGCGACGAAGCCGAGCGAGAACCCGCAGTAGATCACGAGCACGAACGTGGCCCGCCGGCGGCGCGGGGCGAACTCGCTGGTGAGCGCGATGGCGCTGGGCGCCGCGGCGCCCAGGCTGACCCCGGTGAGCAGCCGCGCCGCCAGCAGCACCTCCACCGAGGGGGCCCAGGTGGTCAGTAGGGTCAGTACGCTGAACGACGTGGTCGCCGCGATGACCATCCGGCGGTGGCCGATCCGGTCCGCCAGCGGTGACACCGCCAGGTATCCGATCATCAGACCGACCAGCGCCGAGGAGAAGACCGGTCCCATCGCCGACGCGGGCAGGTCCCACTCGCGGGCGATCGCCGGCGCCATGTAGCTGATCGCCTGGGTGTCGAACCCGTCGAGGAACATGACCAGCCCGCAGAGGGCCAGTACGGCGTACTGCAACCGTCCCACGGGACGGTTGTCGATGAATTCGGGCAGTTGGACGGTGCGGGGATGATCGGGCACGCTCGTTACCTCGCTGTACGGCGTCGCAGGTGTGGTGGGGGTGGTCCCGGCGGGCGGTCAGCCGGCCGGGACCGGCCCGGGCGGGGCCGGGAGGACCGGTGCGTCCACCGGGACGAAGGCGTCGGCCAGGAAGCGCTCGTCGGCCAGCCCGGCCGCGCCGGTCAGCACCTCGCGGGCGTCCCGGGTCATGGCCGGGTTGCCACAGGCGTAGACGGTGTGCCCGGACAGGTCGGGATGGCGGGCGGCGGCGACATCCTGGACGTGTCCGGTCGCGCCACGCCAGGTGCGCCCCGGGCGGGACAGCACCGGCTGGACGTCCAGCCAGGGCAGCGCCCGGGACCAGCGCAGCACGGTGTCGAGCAGGTAGAGGTCTGACTCGTCGCGGCCGCCCCAGTACAGGGTCGTGGGCCGGGCGGCCCTCCGGGTGACCTGGTCGAGCAGCACCGAGCGGACCGGGGCGAACCCGGTCCCGGTGGCGAGCAGCACCAGCGGCCCCTCGCCCGGCTCGACCGTCGTGTCGCCGAACGGGGACTCGACGGTGAGCCGGTCGCCCGGACGCAGGTGCCGGGCCGTCCGGTCGGAGAACAGGCCGCCCGCCTCGATCCGTACGTGCAGTTCGGCGGTGTCGTTGTCCCGGGGGGAGTTGGCCATCGAGTACGGCCGCGAGCCCCCTCCGGGCAATCGCACCTCGAGGTGCTGCCCAGGTCGGAACGGGATCCGGCGTCCGATCGGGAAGCGCAGCTCCAGGACGACCACGCGCGGCGCGGGCCGCCGTACCCGGTACACGCGGGCGGTCAGCGTGCGCCGGCGCGGCGGACCGGAGCGGGTGATCCGGTGCGGCCGGATGTCGACCGGTCCGTCCGGCACGGTCTGGCAGAACAGGGCGTCGTCGCCCGGCCCGCAGTGTCCGCCGCGCCGGTCCCGCACGGTTCCGGCGGTGACGACGCCGAGGCAGCTGCGGCAGACCCCGCGCCGGCAGGAGTACGGGATCGTCCAGCCCGCGGCCTCGGCGGCATCGAGGACGGTCTGGTCGGGGGCGCAGTCGAAGCCGATGTCGGTGTCGGCGACGGTGATCGGGTGGGTGGCGGTCATGCGGTGGCCACCTCCCTCCGGTCGGCGAGGGTGCGCAGCGCGCGGACCGTCGCCTCGGGGTCGGCCCGGCCGCTGCCGGCCAGGTCGAACGCGCTGCCGTGCCCGACGCTGCAGAACGGCACACCTGCGCCGATCGAGAGCGCCACTGACGTTCGCCCGGCGAGCAGCTTGACCGGGACGTGTCCCTGGTCGTGGTAGGCGGCGACATAGCCGGCGTGCTCGTTCGCCGCCAGCAGCGTGTCCGCACCAGTCGGTCCGTCCACCGGATATCCCTCCTCGCGCAGCCTGGCCACGGCCGGGGCCGTGACCCGCTCGTCGTCGTCGCCGAACAGCCCGCCCTCGCCGGCGTGCGGGTTGATCCCGAACACCGCCGTGCGGCCGGGCACGCCGAGCCGGTCGAGGGCCTGATGCAAGGCGCGGCCGGCCGCGACGACCCGGTCGGCATCCAGATCGGTGACCGCGTCGGCCAGCCGGCGATGCAGCGTCGCGTGCACGATCCGCAGCCCGCCGCCGACCAACAGCAGGAACACCCGGTCGGCCGGGCTCCCGGTGACTTCTGCGAGCAACGACGGGTAGCCGGTGAACGACACCCCGGCGGCGCGGATCGCGGTCTCCGAGTGCGGGGCCGCGACCACGGCGGGGTACGCACCGGCGGCCGCGGCCGCGGCCCGGATCGCCGTCCGGGCGTAGGCCAGGGTCGCCCGGCCGGCGGCGGCGTCCACCGTCCCGGGCCGGTGCGCGCCGGCCGGCAGCGCGCCGACGTCGATCAGGTCCAGCGTGCCGGGCTCGGGCGGGAGTTCCGGATGGTGGTCCCGGACGACCTCGGCCCCGCCGGTGACTCGCACCGCCCACTCGACCACGGCGCGGTCGGAGACCAGGACCGGTGCGCAGCCGGTGCGCCGGGCGGCCATGACCGCGACTTCCGGGCCGATGCCGTTCGGGTCCCCGGTGCACAGCAGCGTGCGGGGCACGGGGCCGGTCACAGCGGGACCGCCAGCAGCGTGTCGATCCGTGAGCTGTCGCAGACCACGACCCGCTCGCGTAGCAGGGCGTGTTCCTCGCGGATCTGGTAGAGGTCCAGGTAGCGGCCGCTGGCGAACAGGTCCGTCGGCCCGTCCCCGGTGATCCGCACGACCAGGAACGACGTCTCGCTGCGCACCTGCAGCGCACCGTCGCGTGCCGGCTCGGCGGACAGCACGGCCGGGGCACCGAGCAGGTGCCGGTAGCTGTGCCGCTCGTAGATGTTGGCCTCGCGCAGCGCGGACACCCGGTCGGCGAGCATGCCTCGGGTGTCGGCCCACACGATCCCGGCAGGCAAGCCACGCCGGTGGTTGTCCGCGGTGGTGATCCGGTAGTGGCAGTCCTCGGTGAAGAACCCGGGCCAGTCCTCGAGCCGGTCGTCGTCGATGCAGCGCACGTAGTGCCCCTGCGCGGCGAGCACGACCCCGTGCACCCGGGGGATCAGTGCCGGGTCCGCGTCGGTCGACGGGTCGGTCGCTGTCATGCGTCCTCCAGGGTGAACCCCATGCCGGCGCGATAGGCCTTCCAGAAGCCGCGCACCGACGCCTCGGTGACCCGGCTGCTGCTGGACACGGCCTCGGAGCCGCCCATCTGCAGGGTCGCGAACTCGTCCCCGGCTCCGGCGATGCCGCGCTGCACGAAGCCGCCGATGCAGCCGTCCTCCATCGACACGTAACCGGCCGGACCGACCAGATTGGACTGCTTGAGCCGGATCAGCCGCTGCTCCTCGGTGTCGTCGGTGAACCCGAGGTAGGTCCAGTTCAGCCGGGTCCGGTCCACCCCGACGGGCAGGATCTGCCGGACGGCGACGGAGTTCTGGATCTGCTGCAGCACGAAACCTGGGAACACCGACAGGATCTGTAGGGTGGTGTCGTCGCCGACCTCGGAGAATCCGTCGAGCATGCTCGGATCGCGCAGCCGGTACTCGCTGTCGGAACGGATGTTCTGGTCCCGGTAGTCGGAGTCGGTCGCCTCGACGGAGGTGGCGGCGGAGCGGTCGATCGCCGAGTAGCTCACGTGGTGCGCGCCGTCCTCGCTGACGATGATTCCGCCGCGCTGGGAGAGCTTGTTGATCCCGAACGTGGTGAAGAACAAGTGCAGGATGCTGGCGTGGTAAGAGTCCTTGACGTTCTCCACGTAGAGCTTCCAGTTGTTGGGTAGCTCCTGGGCGAACCGGCCCAGCACCACCGGAGTGCGCCCGCCGAGCAGGCGGTCGATCCGGTCCACGATCTCCTGGCCGAGATACTCCTCCAGCGGCGGTACCTCGTTGGAGAGGCTGCCGAACACCAGGCCGTTCAGCACCGCGATACGCAGCTTGCGCGGCCCGTGCCGCTCCCGGCAGAACTCCGCCGGCATTCCGCCGGCACCGCCGATCCCGTCCTCGAACGCGACCGCGGTCAGGTCGCCCTGCAGGTTGTAGGTCCAGGCGTGGTAGACGCAGGTGAAGTCCTTCGCGTTGCCGTGCTCGGCCATCGCGATCAAGGCCCCGCGGTGCGCGCACCGGTTCTCGAAGGCGTAGAGCTGCCCGTCGGTGTCCCGGGTGACCAGCACCGGTTGCTCACCGATGAAGGTGGCGCAGAAGTCACCCGGCTCGGCCAGCTCGGCCTCCAGGCACAGGTAGCTCCAGTACGGCCCGTGGAAGAGGCTGCCGAGCTCGGCACGCAGGATCTCCTCGTCCTGGAACGCCCAATACGGGACTTGCGTGAGCGACGTCGGCCAGATCCGGTCCGCCACCGGTTCCGCGCTGGGGCCGTCGAGTCGGTCCATGATTCTCCATTCGTTCGATTAACGAACAGCAATTCGCCGTACGAACGCATGAAAGCCCGCGGCAAGAAGCCTGGTCAAGGGCTCGGCTTGACAGTTCACGAACTCGGTTCGTATAACGAACAGATGCAGTCCGCTTCCGGCCTGGTGGAGCCCGCGTGACCGGCGACGACGGAGGGGCACCCGGCCGCTCCCGTTCTCCGGAGGGGATGGCCGGGCTGGCGAAGGGCCTGGCCGTCATCGAGCTGTTCGGCAGCACGTCCTCGCGGTTGTCGGTCGCCTCGGCCGCGGAAGGCATCGGCGTCGCCCGGGCGACCGCGCGCCGGTGCCTGCTGACCCTGGTCGAGCTCGGCTACGTCGAGCACGACGGCCGGTACTTCCGGCCGACCCCGCGGATGCTGCGGCTGGGCACCACCTATCTCGACACGTCGACGTTGCCCGGGCTCGCCCAGCAACGGCTCACCGACGCCCGCGACGAGCTCGGCGAGTCGGTGTCGCTGGCGGTGTGGGAGGACGGGTGGTCGGTGTTCGTGGCCCGGGCCGAGGCGTCGCGCATCGTCAAGACCGGGGTGCGGGTGGGGGCTCGTCTTCCGGTGCACTGCTCGGCGACCGGGCGGGTGTTGCTCGGTGCGCTCGACGACGACCGGGTCCTGGAGGTTCTCGGTGCCGCCGAGCGCGAGTGCCGGACCCCGCACACGCTCACCGACCCCGGCGCGTTGCTGGCGGTGGTCCGCGAGGCCAGGCAGGAGGGGCTCGCGATCAGCGACGAGGAGTTGGAGCTGGGCATGCGAGCCATCGCGGTCCCGGTGTCCGACGGGGCCGGCCGGGTCGTCGCCGCGATGAGCGTCAGCGCGTCCAGCGCCCGGGTCTCCGCGGAGCGGATGCGTCGCGAGTTCGGCCCGGTGCTGCGCCGGGAGGCCGGGCGGCTCGGCCGGACGTTGTGAGGTCGGCCGGGGCGCTGACGGCCTGCGGGACCCCGCCGCGGCGGACCGGACCGGGGTCCGCGACGCGTCACACGCGTAGTGGTCGTTCGAGGTCCGGATCGCCTCGTGGTCGACGAACACGCCCCGGCGCTCCCACGGTGTCGACTCGACCGACATACTATTAGTCCATGGCGCCACAGTCCGACGGTTCGCCCGTCTCCGGCAAGCCCCGGGAGCAGTCCGAGATGTTCGGCAAGGTTCGTGCCGGCCGGGTGTCGAACCTGATCGTCGAACAGATCCGGCTGCTGATCTCGGAGGGACAGCTGGTGGCGGGGGACCGGCTGCCATCGGAGCGGGAGCTGGGCGAGCGGTTCGGCGCGAGTCGGGTGACGGTGCGCGAGGCCCTGAAGATGCTGGAGGCCACCGGGCTGGTAACGATCAAGGTGGGCGCCCGCGGCGGCGCGTTCGTGACCGCGCCGACCAGCGAGCGGGTCGGTGAAGGGATCTCGGACCTGCTGCGGTTCTCGGTGGTGGAACCGTCCGACGTGACCGAGGCGCGGCAGGTGTTCGAGATCTCGATCGTCCCGCTGGTGTGCCGGCGGGCCGACGAGACCGACGTCGCGGAGCTGCAGGAGATCTGTGAGCGGGCGGAGCGGAGCCTGGAGTCGGGCGAGGGCTACTCGGTGACGCTGTCCGCCGAGTTCCACGTGCGGGTCGCACGGGCCACGCACAACCCGGCGATCGAGCTGCTGGCGCGGACGTTCCACGGGCCGATGCTGCGGTCGCTGATGCGGGCGCAGGAGGAGGACTCGCTGGTGGGGGTGCGCGGCACCGCGGAGCACCGGGAGTTCGTGGAGGCCGTGCGGATGCGCGACGTGGCAGCGGCGACCGCGGTGATGACCGCACACCTGGCCCGGACCGCGGAGCGGCTGCGCAAGGACTGACCGCTGACCGCTCCACGGTGGCACCGGCGGTCCGGTTGCGTTCTCGGCGGCCTCGACGTACTGCAGCGTGTCATCGTAGTCGATACCGCTCTCCGGGTCCGCCCCGCGCACCGCGCCGAGCATCTCCGAGGCGAACAGCACGTTGTCCGGGCCGACGACGTCGAGCAGTAGTTTCACCCCGCGTGCGTGGTAGACGCAGCTGTCGAAGAAGACGTTGTCCATCAGGTGCTCGCGCAGCGGCGGCCGGCCCAGGCGGGCGGCCAGCCCCTCGAACCGGCCCCAGTGGTACGGCACCGCGCCGCCGCCGTGCGGGATCACGAACCGCAGTCCGGGAAAACGCTCGAACAGGTCACCGAGCAGCAGTTGCATGAACACCGTGGTGTCGGCGTGCAGGTAGTGCGCGCCGAGCGTGTGCACCGGGGCCAGGCACGAGCCCGACACGTGGATCATCGCCGGGACGTCGAGCTCGACCAGCGCCTCGTAGAGCCCGAACCAGTACGCGTCGGTCAGGGCCGGTGCCGTCCAGGCCCCGCCGGACGGGTCCGGGTTCAGGTTGGCCCCGACGAAACCGAGCTCGGTGACGCAGCGGCGCAGCTCGGCGACGCTCGCGTCGAGCGGACCCTCCGGGGTCTGCGGGAGTTGGCAGACCGCCCCGAAGTGTCCCGGATACAGCGTGCTCACCCGGTGCACGAGGTCGTTGCAGGCGCCGGCCCAGGTGCGGGCCAGCGCGGTGTCCGGGAGGTGGTGGTCCATCGCGGAGGCCTGCGGCGAGATCAGCATGAGGTCGGCGCCGCGCTCGCGCAGCACCCGGAGTTGGTTGTTCTCGACGGCCTCGCGGATCTCGTCGTCGCTCGTGGCCGGGGCGCCCGGCTCGGGGAGCAGGGGATCGGCGAGCCGGTCGAGCTGGGCCCGGCGGAACTCCCGGTGCGGCCGGGGCGCCATGGTGAAGTGGCCGTGGCAGTCGATGATCATGCGCCCGCTCCCGGACGGTCGACGTAGCGCAGCCCGGCGGCGGCCAGGCGCTCGCGCATGCCGGACACGTCGAGTCCGAGCTCGCCTGCCCGATAACGCGCCCGGAGGCCTTCCTCCCGCTCCTCGCGGTTGGCCGACGCGACGGCCACCGCGGTCGCGTCGGCGCGCGGCACGACGACGACGCCGTCGTCGTCGGCGACGATCACGTCACCGGGATGCACGACCTGCTCGGCGCAGGAGACGGTGACGTTCACGCTGCCGAGCGTCTCCTTGACCGTGCCGAACGCCGACACCGCGCGCGACCAGACCGGGAAACCCAGCTCGGTGAGTTCGCGGACGTCCCGGCAACCGGCGTCGATGACCAGGCCCCGCACCCCGCGGGCGAGCAGCGAGGTGGCGAGCAGCTCGCCGAAGTAGCCGGCGTCGGAACGGGTGGTCGGGGCGACGACCAGCACGTCACCGGCCCGGCACTGCTCGATCGCGACGTGCAGCATCCAGTTGTCCCCCGGCGGGACGGAGACGGTCACCGCGGGCCCGGCGATCCGGGCGCCGGTGAAGATCGGGCGGAGCCGGGGTGCGAGCAGGCCGGTGCGGGCCTGGGCCTCGTGCACCGTCGCCACGCCGAACCGGCCGAGTGCGGCGACCGCGTCCGGGTCGGGTCGCGGCGGGTTGCGCACCACCACCGGGCCGTTCACGCAACGCCGGCCCAGGGCAGCAGCGACACGTGCACCACGTCCTCGTCGAGCTCGCCGCCGACGGCCCGGATCGCCCGGTCGGTCTCGTCGAGCCCGAAGCTGTGGGTCGCCAGACGCTCGAGCGGGAACCGGCCCGACGCGAGCTGGGCGACGGCGAGCTCGCAGGCCCGGTACCCGTGGCCGCGGGCGCTGCGGATCGTGATCGCCTTCTCGGTGACCTTCTTCAGCGGGAAGTCGGGGAACGCGGCCACCTCGCCCTGGACCACCATGACGCCCTCACGCCGCTTGAGCGCGTCCACGCCGAGCAGTACCGGTGCGGTCCCGGCGCCCGCGGTGCAGTCCAGGACGACGTCCACGCCGCGCCCGCCGGTCAGGTCGCGCACCGCGATGAGCGGGTCCTCGGTCCGGACGTCGACGACGTGGTCGGCGCCGAGCTCACGGGCCAGTTCCAGGCGGGCGGCGTCCCGGGTGGTACCGGTGACGATGATCGTCGAGGCCCCGGCCTGCGCGCAGGCGACGACCTGGGACAGGCCCTGCTGGCCGGGGCCCTGGATCAGCACCGTCGAGTCGTAGCCGACGCCCCCGGCGTTCAGTGCCCACTCGATGCCGTTGGACAGCGGGGTGACGATGCCGGCGAGCTGGGGAGAGACGCCGTCCGGGATGCGGTGCAGCACCGCGTTCCACGGCAGGAACATGTACTGCGCGAAGCCGCCCCACAGCTGGTGCTCGTTGGCCGCGGAGGTGTAGCCGTAGCGCCGGGCGTCGGGATTGGTCCGCCAGTCGGTGTTCTCGCAGTGCCGGTACTCCCCGGCGTGGCACCACTCGCAGTGGTAGCAGCCCACGTAGTGCTCGACGAAGACCCGGTCACCGTCACAGACCCCGTGCCGGCGAACGAAGTCGGGTCCGGCGTCGACGATCACGCCGACGTTCTCGTGCCCCATGATCACCGGGTCGGTGAACGGCGGGTTGGCGTACATCTTGACGTCGGTGCCGCAGATTCCGGCGACCTCCACCCGCAGCAGCGCCCCGTCGGCGGGTACCCGCGGCAGCGCGAAGTGCTGCAGCTCCGTGCGGCCGGGGGCCACCCGCACCGCGGCCAGGACATCGTCCGCCATGTCGCTCCTCCAGTCTTATGGTCTGGTGTTAGACCAATGCTAGTCTGCGCCGGTCGCGGCGACCAGGGACGGTCCGCGACGGAGAGGCGGACGAGATGACCGAGCTGCACCTGTCCACACTGACCCGCAGCCAGGGCGCGAACGCCGCGCTGAAGGACGGGAGCGTCGCGCCGGCCCACGCGGCCCTCGACTTCGTCGAGGTGTCGCCGCTGCCCAGGGGGTTCCGCCGGATGGTCCGCGACCTGGAGTTCGACGTCGCGGAGATGGCGGTCACCACCTACCTCGTCGCCCGGGCACACGGCGTCCCGTTCACCGCGCTGCCGGTCTTCCCGGTCCGCGGTTTCCACCACGGCGCGATACAGGTCGCCGCCGGGTCCGGGATCCGGCCGCAGGACCTGGCCGGACGGCGGGTCGGGGTGAACCGTGGCTACACGGTGACCACCGGCGTCTGGGCCCGCGGGGTGCTCGACCGGGAGTACGGGCTCGACCTCGACGGGATCACCTGGGTGTGTTCGGACGCCGAGCACGTCGAGCGGTACCGGGCACCATCCAACGTGGTCGCCGCGGGTCCGGACGCCGATCTCGGGGCGATGCTCGCCGCGGGCGAGCTGGCCGCGGTGATCGGTGCCGGGCTCACCGGGCCCGGCGTCGCCCCGCTCGTGCCGGATCCCCAGGCCGCCGCGGTGGCCGCGCTGCACCGCGACGGTTTCCACCCGGTCAACCACCTCGTCGTCGTGCGGGACGAGCTGCTGGCCGACCACCCCGGTCTGGCCGAGGACCTGTTCGCCGCGTTCGCCGAGGCCAAGCGGCGCTACGTCGCCGACCTGGCGGCGGGCGCGGTGACCGACCCGGACGCCACCGACCGGCTGAACGCCGTCGTCGCGCGGGAGACCGGGGCCGATCCGCTGCCCTACGGGATCGAGCCCAACCGGGCCGTGTTGGAGCGGCTCGCCGAGCTGGCCCGTGACCAGCACATCCTCGCCGAGCGGCCGGACGTCGACGGGCTGTTCGCCGCCGGTACCGCGGGCCTGGCCGGGTGAGCGGGATGCGGATCGCGATCGTCGCCGACCACAACGCGGTGCCGATGAAGGCCCGGCTGGTGGACTGGCTGGCCGCGCGCGGGCACGAGGTGGACGACCGCGGGGTGCACGACCAGCGGGTCGTCGACTACCCGGTGCTGTGTGAAGACCTCTGCCGCCGGGTGCTGTCCGGCGCCGCCGACACCGGCGTCGTCCTCGGTGGCAGCGGCAGCGGGGAGCAGATGGCCTGCAACAAGATCCGCGGGATACGGGCCGCGCTGTGCCACGACACGTTCCTGGCCGGGATCGCCCGCGGCAACAACGACGCGACGGTCCTGGTGATGGGGGCCAAGGTCATCGCGCCGGACGCCGCGGAGCGGATTCTCGAGGTCTGGCTCGACACCGGCTTCCGCGGCGGCCGGCACGCCGAGCGCCTGGCCCAGATCGCCGTCCTGGAACGGGGCGGCTCGCTGCTCGGGGACTGACGCCCCGGCGGCTCAGGCGCGGTGGGAGTCCAGGAAGTCCAGGACGCGGGCGGGCGCGGTGTCCGCCGTCTGCTCGGCCACCCCGACGTCCCAGAGCCGGGAGCCGGGCAGGCACTCGTGCAGGAACCAGGCGGCGGAGCGGGCGTGCGAGGCGTCCTGGCCCGGCACGACCAGTGCCGGGACGTCGAGGGTGAGCAGGTCCTCCGGCTCCGGGCCGGGGACGCTGTCCCGGTCGAACATCGTGCGGACGATCCCCTCGAGCACGGTGCGGTACCGGCCGGGATCGCCCGCGGCGTAGGCGGTGGCGAAGTCCTGGTCGCGGCGTAAGACTGGCGCCCACGGGCCCACGGCCGGATCCGTGCCGAAGCCGGCGCCGGACCCGCGGGCCCGCTCCACCACCGCACCGAGCCCGTGCGCCGCGACGAACGCGGCGTGCTCGGCGAACCGGCGGTGCTGGGTCATCCGGTACCGCGCACCGCCCGCGGGGGAGTACAGGACCATGCCCGCCGTGCGTTTCGGGTACGCGACGCCGAACGTCGCCGCCACCGACGCGCCGACGCACCCGCCGAGCACGAACGCGCGCTCGACGCCGAGGTGGTCGAGCAGGCCGGCGGCCTGGGCCGCGTAGTGCGCCCAGGTGACCCGCTCTACCCGGCCGCCGGAGTCCCCGGACTCGCGCCGGTCGAAGGCGATGGCCGTGTAGCGGGTGGCCAGTGCCTCGATGAGCCCGGTTGCCCGGTAGACGCCGTGCGTCGACCAGTTCGCGAGGGTCGCGTCGAACCCGCCGGGGGAGAACAGCAGCAGGGCCGGCCCGTCGCCGGTGACCTCGTAGCGGGTCCGCAGCCCGTCGATCGTGGTGGTGGGCACGTCCTCACCGCCCGCCACGGATCTGGCGCCCGGCGCGCACGTCGCCGGCGTAGGCCGAGATCGCGTCGAGGCTGATCCGGGCCACGTCGGCGTAGGTATCGCGCGGGTCGTCGAGCTGCGACTCCGCGTAGCCGATGGCCGCGTTCACCATCCGGACGCGACCGTCCAGCCACGGCCCGCCGCCGTGACCGCCGAGCACCGGGATCGACACCGCATCCACCACGGCCGGCCCGACGACCGGGCCCGAGTTCGTGAAGTTGAGCAGCGCCGCCCCGGCCGCCTCCAGCGCCCTGGCCTCGGCGACCATCTCCTCGCGCATGTCCGCGGGCACCTCGCTGGACGCCCCGGGCGTGGTGTCGTAGGCGATCCCGTGCCGCAGCGCGGTCTGCGGGGTGATCCCGAACTGGGCGAACACCGGGATCCCGGCGCGGTGCACCGCGGTCACGGCGTCGAGGTGGTCGGCGGCGCCGTCCAGCTTCACCAGATCCACCCCGCCCTCCTTCACCAGCCGGATCGCGGCGCGGACCGCTTCGCGGGGGCCTTCCTGCAGCGGCCCGAACGGGAAGTCGCAGGACACCAGGGCCCGGTGCACCCCGCGCCGGACGGCCCGGCAGACCAGCAGGAGCTCGTCCATGGTGATCTCCAGCGGGTTCGGCCGGCCCCACAGGTTCATGCCGACGGTGTCGCCGACCGACACCAGGTCGACACCGGCCCGGTCGACGATCCGGGCCATCTGGTAGTCCCATGCGACGACGCCGACGATCTTGCGGTCGTCCCGCTTCATCGCCTGCAGCGCCGGGACGGTCACGGTCTGGCTCATCGGGTCCTCCTCTCAGGCACGGATCGCGGTCAGCAGGTCGGCGGCGTCGCGGTCGTCGGCGCCGGCCAGCAGGACACGGGCGTGCGGGCGCAGCGCGGCCACGCTCGCCCGGGCGTCGGCGCCGCCGAGCACGATCCCCGCGGTCATCACCCCGCGCCCGGCGCAGGCGCGCCCGATCCGTCCGGCCGCCAGCGCGGCGGCGGCCCCGGCCCGGGCCGAGGCGATCATGACCACGGCGTCGGCCGCGGCCAGCTCGGCGGCGAGGTCGGTGGCGGCGCCGCCGGTGTGGTGCAGGGGCAGGGAGTCGTACGCGCCGTCGGGCGCCGGGGACGGGCCGGTGCGCAGGGTCAGGAACCGCGCCGCGTTCCACGGCTCGCGAGCGAGCCTGCGGACCGCGGTGGCCGCGTCGTCGTCGAGCGCGACGACGCGGGTGCCCCACCGGCCCTCGACGGGGGCGTCGATCCGGTAGCCCGCCTCCTCGGCGGTGGTGGCCAGCGCGCAGCTGCTCTGCAGGATCGGTCGGGTGCTCATCGACGTCCTCACACCGACGCGTGCGGCTTGCCCGGTTCCGCGGTGAGCGCGTCCCGGCCGGAGTCGATGAACGCCGAGTCCCGGGGCAGCACGACCGCCGCCGAGCGCACGTGGTGGTGCGCCGGATTCACACCCGGGGGGACGGCGCTCTGGTCGCGCAGGGCGACGGCGGCGCGCCGGAGCTTCTGGCGGGCCTTGATGATGCCGGCGTCGGCGGAGACGAGCCGCTCCTTGGACCGGTCGACGATCGGGCCCATGCTCTCCTGCAACGAGGAGTCCTGGATCGCGATGCCCTTGATCCCGGAGAAGTACTCGCCGCGGCGCTGGGCGTCGCGGTCCATCAGGTAGTCGTTGTCCCGGTTCGCCACCGGGCGGTAGGTGCCGGGAATGTTCTCGCTGTGCACCCCGTGCCCGGCGCGCATGGCACTCAGCTCGTCGCCGGTCAGCGGCCGGGTCGGGTGGTAGTCGAAGGAGTACGCCCAGCAGTTGTGGTCGTCGATCGGGACCCACCAGTGCCCGTGCACCGGGTGATCCCCGCGCGGCGGGACGAGGGTGAAGCTGGGCATCACCCACGGCGTGATCCGCCAGTAGTAGGAGTCGGCCTCGGCGTTGCGCCGCGCGCCGACGAACAGGCCGCCCTCGGCGTCCGCGACCTCGAAGAACGGCCGCAGGTCGTTCATGTTGTACTCGTTGCCCTTGGCGCCCTTGAACAACGGGTCGTTCTTGAGACCGCCCGAGTGCAGCCAGGACACGTGGCTGGAGTCGATGCCGCCCTCGAAGGCCTGCAGCCAATTGCACTCCTGCCAGCGCTTCGAGGTGTAGTTCTGCTCCGGTGCCACCTGGGTGAACTCGAACTCGGGCAGTGGCGGCCGGGTCGCCGGGTCTCCCATGTGCGTCCAGAGCATGTCACCGATCCGGACCAGCGGGTAGGAGCGGAGCTTGACGTGGGCGCAGAAGTTGCTGTTGTCCGGCTCGGAGGGCACCTCGAGCGCCTGTCCGGTGACGTCGAACTTCCAGCCGTGGTAGGCGCAGCGCAGGCCGCCCTCTTCGTTGCGGCCGAACCACAGCGAGGCGCCGCGGTGCGCGCAGAACTCGTCGATCAACCCGTAGCGGCCCTCGCTGTCGCGGAAGGCGATCATCCGCTCGGACAGGAGCTTGACCCGGACCTGGGGGCAGTCGTTCGCGGGCAGCTCCTCCGCGAGCAGCGCCGGGATCCAGTACTGCCGGAACAGCTCGCCCATCGGCGTGCCGGGCCCGGTCTGCGTCAGTAGCTCGTTGATCTCCGTCTTGAGCACCGCACGCCTCCCTTACCATGTCGAGTGAACAACAGTATTACCATTAGCCTTACGAAGAGCCCGGTCGTCAGGCGACGAGCAGCTCCTTGAGCGGCCGCTCGGTCCGGCGGGCCGCGCTCGCGGGCAGCTCGGTCCCGGTGGTCAGCGCCCGGCGGACCACCAGGAAGTCGGCCGGGGAGTTGACCGCGTCGACCGCCCGCAGTCGCCCGTCCCGGTAGTGCAGCGCGGCGAAGCGCTCGGTCGCCGGGTCGCCGCGCACGACGATCTCGTCCGCACCGGCGGCGAGCCCGGCGATCTGCAGCTTGAGGTCGGCCTGGTCGGACCAGAACCACGGCACCTCGGGAGCCGGGCGCGCGACGCCGGACAGCGCCGCGGCCGCCAACTTTGCCTGGTATACCGCGTTCTGCACCGACTCCACCCGCACCGGGGCGTGCCCGGGGCCGGTGGGGTGCGGCTGCAGCGTGCAGTCCCCGGCGGCGACCACCGACGGCAGCGCGGTCCGGGCGTCGTGGTCGACCGGGATCCCGCCGGGGCAGGCCAGGCCGAGGCCGGTGGCCAGCTCGGTGCGCGGCTCGACGCCGATCCCGACGAGCACCAGCGCGGCGGGCAGCTCGCCGCCGTCGGTGAGGTGCACCGACCGGACCCGCCCCGCCGTGCCGTCGAGTGCCGTCACGCCGGTGCCCAGCAGGACGCGGACCCCGCGGCGGGCGTGCGCGGCGGCGTAGAAGCCGGACACGACCGGGGCGACGGCCCGGCCCAGCAGCCGGTCGGTGGTCTCGACGACGGTGACCGGGCGTCCGTGCGCACGGGCCGCCGACGCGGCCTCCAGGCCGATGAAGCCGCCGCCGACCACGACCACCGGCCCGGCCCCGGCCAGGGCGGTGCGCAACCGGTCGGCGTCGGCGAGGTCGCGCAGGTGGTGCACGCCGTCGAGCGCGGCACCGGGTACGGAGAGCCGCCGTACCCGGGCACCCACGGTGAGCCCCAGCCGGTCGAACGCGATCTCCCGGCCGCGGTCGGTGACCGCGCGGCCGGTGTCGAGCGCGGTGATCCGCTCGCCGGTGACCAGCTCGATACCGCGGTCGGCGTAGAACGCGGCGGTGCGCAGGGCGAGCCGATCGGCGTCGGTGTCGCCGGACAGGTAACCCTTCGACAGCGGGGGCCGCTGGTACGGCAGCTGCGGTTCGGCGCCCATCAGCGCGATCGGCATCGTGTCGCCCGACTCGCGCAGCGAGACGGCCAGCTGCACGCCGGCCTGGCCGGCCCCGACGACCAGGGTGCCGGTCACGGTTGCACCGCGGGGATCTCGACGGTCAGGCCGTCCAGCGCGGAGGTCACCGGCACCTGGCAGGACAGCCGGCTGCCGTCCCGCCGTTCGGACACGGCCAGGTCGAGCAGGTCCTCCTCCATGTCGCCCGGGGGATCGAGACGGGGTGCGAAGTCGTCGCGGACCCAGACGTGGCAGGTGGCGCAGCTGGCGTTGCCGCCGCACTCGGCGACGACGCCCGGCACCCCGTTCTGGGTCGCGGCCAGCATCACGGAGTCGCCGTCGCGGGCGTCGACCCCGGCCTGGGTGCCGTCCGGGAGGACGAAAACGACCTTGGGCACCTGTGGGCCTCCCTTGCTCTGCTGGCGTGGAACGGGCCGGGCGAAGCGGCCATCACATTGGTATTACATCATACCGCTGCCGCTTCGGCCAGATCCGCCCCGTCCCGCCGTGCTCGTACTGCTGCGGCACGAGCAGAAGCACGGACCGCGGCGCTCCGGGGCGGCGGAACGCTCGTCTTCCACGGGTGTGTCCCGGCCGTCGTGTGCGCGTCGGTGGTGGCCAGGGCCGCGGAGAGGGTCGGGATCGTCGCCGGCGGACTGGTCGCCGCGGGGCACAGACCCTTCGGTGCGGACCGACCGGCGGCTCGACGAGCGGCGCTACGGCGCCCTGCCGGGAGTGCGCCCGAGCTGGTCGCCCGGGAGGAGATTCTTCAGGTGAGAGTTCCCGCGGTCCGGCGCCGACCATGCCGTGCACGTGGGCGGCGGTTGCAACTGCTGCGCCGGAGTCCACGCTCCGGCGGCGCTGCAGGAACCGATGCACGAAACCTTGTATTGGTATGTTGTTAGTCCTATTGTCCTCGCATGGCTCCGGAGCGAGAGCCGGCGATGACGCCGGCACCGCCGCCACGATGTGTCCTGCCCGCGCAGCGGGCCCGTGTCCCGATGCGGCCGCCCTGAGCAGCCATCTCCGATCAGACGGATCGGAGATCTCGTGCATGACGGTTCCGGTCGCGACCTCGCGCACGCTCTGCCGGCCGCTGTGAGCAGCTGTCGAGTTCGTCGGCGAAGCCCCCGCCGCGGCGTCGGCCGAATCTCCGTCGCCGGACGTGACAGTTCGCCTGTCGCAGCGTGTCCGAGCACCCGGAACCGACTCCTGGACCGGCTCACGACGACACGCAATGAGGTCGGACTCCGGTCCCCCGCACCGGCTCGTCGCACGTGGCCGGCCACCGACGCCGCGACGAGACCGGTCGTCGTTCGACCCGACGCGACTGCCGGACCCCGAAGTCCCGAACGCTCCACCACCCGTCCGGCCCGGCCGGGCGGCAGCGAGATCACGGAGGATTCATGGGAGAAGCGCTCGTGAGCAGCCTCGCCCAGCTGCTGCAACCCCAAACCCTGCTGCTGATGCTCGTCGGCGTGGCAGTCGGATTCGCGGTGGGCATCCTTCCCGGCCTCGGCGGGGCGGTGACCCTGGCGCTGATGCTGCCGTTCAGCGTCGGTCTCGAACCGGTGCAGGCCTTCGCGTTCCTGCTCGGCATGCTCGCCGTGACCTCGACGGCGGGGGACATCACCTCGGTGCTGTTCGGCGTCCCGGGTGAGGCGACATCCGCGGCGACCGTTCTCGACGGCCACCCGATGACCAAACGGGGCGAGGCGGGGCGCGCGCTCGGTGCCGTGCTCTCCTCGTCGGCGCTGGGCGCGGCGTTCGGCGCCGTCGTGCTCGTCGCCGTGATCCCGATCGTGCGGCCGCTCGTGCTGTCCTTCGGCCCGGCCGAATTCTTCGCACTCACCATCCTCGGGCTGACGTTCGTGGTGGCGCTCTCGGGGGCACACGTCGTCAGGGGTCTACTCATGGCCCTGCTCGGCGTGATGGTCGCGATGGTCGGGATCGACGCGCAGGAGGGGGTGCCGCGGTACGCCTTCGGCGAGCTCTACCTCTGGGCGGGGATCCCGCTGGTCCCGCTGGTGGTCGGGCTCTTCGGCGGCGCGGAGCTGCTGCAGCTGATGCTGGCCCGTGGCTCGATCAACCGGTCCGGAAGCGCGCGTACCGAGGCGGACGAGGCCGGCGACGAGGTACGCGCGAGCGGCATGTCCGCGCTGCTGCGGGGAGTGCGGGACTCGCTCGCGCACTGGTGGCTGGTCGTCCGCTCCGGGGCGATCGGCACGGCGATCGGCATGATGCCCGGGGTCGGTGGTTCGGTGGCGCAGTTCCTCGCGTACGGCCATGCCCAGCAGACCTCCCGGCGCCCCGAGGAATTCGGCCACGGCTCGATAGAGGGGGTGATCGCGGCCGGCGCGAGCAACAACGCGAAGGACAGTGGTGCGCTCGTACCGACCGTCGCCTTCGGGATCCCCGGCGGCGCGGCGACCGCTGTTCTGCTCAGCGCGTTCCTCGTCGTCGGCCTCGACCCGGGCCCGGAGATGCTGACCACCGATCTCGACGTGACGCTCTCCATGGCGTGGATCGTCATCCTCGCCAACGTCGTCGCCGTCGCGATCGCGCTACTCACGGTCCGGCACCTGGTCAAGCTCACCGACCTGCCGAGCACCTATATCGTCCCGGCCCTGCTCGTGCTGCTGACGGTCGGCACCTACACCGCGAGCAACAACTTCGCCGACGTCCTGGTGATGCTCGCGGCCGCGGGCCTCGGCGTGGTGTGCGTTCGCTGGGGCTGGCCCAGGGTGCCGTTCCTGCTGGCGGTCGTGCTCGGTTCGATCGCCGAGCGCTACCTGTTCCTGTCCGTGTCGCTCTACGGCTACGAGTGGCTGACCCGGCCGGTCGTCGTGGTCGTCGCGGTCATCATCGTCCTCACGCTCATCCAGTCCATGCGGCGGCGCCGTTCGGTTCGCGTCCTCGCGTCGAAGGGAGTCTCCCGATGAGCACCGCCGACCAGGTCCCCGACGGGGACACACCGGGTGCAGTGGCACCGACCGCCGCACCGTCGGCCGTCCGCCGGTTCGACCCGGTGGAGGTGGCGATGTCGGCGGTGCTGCTGGCGGTCTTCGCCGTCGCCGTCCTGCTCGCCGCCCAGTGGAGTTTCCGGGCCGCGCTCACCCCGCTGCTGGCGGCGGGCACGGGCGCCGTGCTCAGCGGCCTCCACCTGGTCCGCAGCCTCACCGGGCGGGCCGGGCGGTCCCGCGCCCAGCGCTCCGGGGAAGGACCACCGCCCTCCGATGAGGCGACCAGGGTGTTCGCCACGGCCGGTCGCCGGTCCTGGACGGTGGCGCTGGCCTGGGTTGTCGGGTTCTTCGCCGGCACCTACGTCATCGGGCTCGTTGTCACCGGAGCCGTCTTCGCCCTCGCGTATCTGCGGGTCCAGGCGCGGGCGAGCTGGCCGGCGAGCGTCGGGTACGGCGTCGCCGTCGGGCTGGTCGTCTGGCTGCTGTTCGACGTGCTGTTCGAGATCGCGCTCCCCGAAGGGCTGATGCTCTGATGACACCTCGCAGATACCTCTCCGCCGTCGCCGCGGGAGTGGCCGCGCTTCTCCTCGCCGGGTGCGGTGCCGATCCCGGCGCGCTCTCGGCGCCGGAGTTCTACCGAGACCGCGCGATCGACCTCGTAGTGCCCTACGAGCCCGGCGGCGGCTACGACCTGTACGCCCGCGACGTCGCGCCCTACCTCGCCCGCTGCACCGGTGGTGACGTCAAGGTCGTCAACGAGGCCGGCGCCGGCGGGCTGCTCGCGACCTCGAACACCGCGGCCGCGGAGCCGGACGGGACCCGGGTGCAGATCGTCAACACGGTCGGCGCGGTGAGCGCCCAGATCGGTCAGGCGGCCGGGATCAACTTCGACCTGGCCGCCCTGTCCTGGGTCGCCAGAATCTCGGCCGAAGCCAACGTCGTGGTCGTCGCCGCGGACAGCCGCTTCGCCGACTTCGACGACATGCTTCGCTCCCCGGACCCGGTGCGGTTCGTCTCCACCGGCCCCGGCTCGAACGACTACATCAATCCGCCGCTGCTCCAGCAGATCTTCGACTTCCCGGTCGAGGTGATCAGCGGCTTCGCCGGATCGGGCGAGGCCCGCACCGCATACTTGCGCGGTGACGCCGACGCCCAGGTCCTGCCGGTAGCCAGCACAGTCAGCGCGATTCGGTCGGGGGAGATCCGCCCGGTGCTCGTGCTCGGTGAGGCCGACAGCCCCGGACTGGAGGGCGTGCCCAGGGCCCGCGACCTCCCGGTTGCCGGCGCAGCGCAGCGGGAGACGTTGACGTCGCTGCTCGATCTCGTCTCGCTGAGCCGCACGATGGTCGCCCCGCCCGGTCTCGCCCCGGACCGGCTGGCGTTCCTGCGCGACGCGTTCGCCTGCGCCCTGACCAACCCGGACCTGGTCGCAGCCTCGACCGAGCAGCGACGGCCGATCGAGTCCATGCCCGGGGCGGAGCTGACCGAGGCCATGCGCTCGGTGCTGAGCCCGGACCCGGCGTTCCGCCAGATCGTCCGGGACATCACGTGAGCCGGATCCCGATCACCCTGGCCTGCTGGGACTACGACCGGACCCGGGCGCTGGAGGACGGGACCGTCGCCCGGACGGCGTCGACCTGACTGCCGCGGTCGGAATGGGCCACCGTCGGTTCCGGCCGCGCTGAACCACGGCGTTGCGCAGCGCGTTGACCGCGGGCGCCGAGGTCGTGCCGGCGTCGACGGAGTAGTTCGTGGTCCGCGAACCGTGCCTGCTTCCGCGACCTCAGCCGATGCCGAGCTGGACGAACAGCAGCCAGGTGATCATGGGTACGACCACGATCATGGCGATCGCCCAGACGAGGAGAGCGCGGAAGAACATCCGCTCCAGCCGGGGCGGCGCGCTGGCCATCAACAATGCGCCGCTGGTCGACATGGGACTGGTGTCCACCACCGACGAGCTGATGCCGACCGCCGTGACGACGCCGACCGCTGACAACGTCGGGTCCGCCGCGATGGGGGCGACGACGGGGCCGATCACGGTGAGGGTGCCGGTCGTCGAGGCGAACGCCGAGACCACGCCGACGACGTAGCTGACGGCCAGCGCGGCGAGAGACGGGTTGCCGAGTCCTGCGATGCCTTCCTGGAGGTCGTCGAGGGCGCCGATGGTCTCCAGCATGCCGACGTAGGTGACGATGCCGGTCACCAGCAGGATGGCCGACCACGGCATGGCCTCGATGACGGGCTTCTGCACCGAGGGCCGCACGATGATGAGGGCCAGGGCGATGACCAGTGTCGCCACTCCGACGTCGATCCCGAGCACGGTGGTGAGGACGAGCAACGCCCCCATCCCGAAAAGGGTCAGGACGCGCATCGGGGTGGCTTGGACCCGGGTCGCCTCGGAGACGGTTGTGCGTTCCGCCACGGTGGTGGCACCGCCGCCGGCGGGGTCGAGGCCGCTGTCGGCAGGCGAGTCGGCTGCGTCGCCTGTCGGGGTCGCGTCGTGAGACCGCCGGTTGATCCGCTCGACGATCGACTGCACGACCGCGTAGGCGATGACGGCCAGCACCGCGTTGAACACGAACACCGAGAGGAACAGTCGCAGGGTTGCGGCGCCCCCGGCACCGGCCTGGTCGAGCATGTCGTTGGCGATGACGCCGAACGGGTTGACCGGGGAGAACGCGCCCGCGTTCGCGCCCTGGATGACGACTAGGTGTCGTGACTCCGGACGTTGTTGACGGCGGCGTGTCAACTTGATCGGGGAGGGCCCCCGAGGCGGGGTGGGTGTGTCTGACGCATCCGCCGCGCACACCGGAGGCCCTCGATGGCGCACCGT